>CAXUEX010000040.1:0-20507 GCA_964250215.1 uncultured Acetobacteraceae bacterium
TACAAGGCTCGGTCCCGAACCGACTCGTCCGGGTCGCCGGCGGCGACGATGAGCTGGCCGCGGCCGGCTTCCTGGTGCGCCAGGGCGCGGGCGTGGCCGGCATGGGTGGTTTGCACGAGCCGGACCCGCACGCCGCTGGCGGCCAGCGTGTCGAGCACGCGCCAGAGCAGCGTTGCCCGCCGCGCTCCGGCCACGGGGTTGTGGATCACGATCACGCGGCTGGCCCCTGCTTCTGGCAGCCCACCAGTATCGGGGCGTATCGTGGCGATTCGGTTGCAGTTTGGGGACAAGCCTGTGATACTCGCTGCCATGTGTCGCCCACGCTCGCGTCACGCAAAGTTCACTGACGCGGCGCGGGGCATCTCGTATTCGCTGCGCGTGTCGCGGCCCTGGCGCCGCAACCACAGGGCGCCCGGCTGGGCGCTGGAGCGGCCGATCCGATGAACGCTCTGCACCTTCCGGGCAAGACCAGCTTCCGCGCGGTCTTCATTTCCGATACGCACCTTGGCACGCGCGGCGCGCGCTGCGATTTTCTGGCGCATTTCCTGGGTTCGTTCTCGTGCGAGAACTTGTATTTGGTCGGCGACATCGTGGATGGCTGGCGCCTGCGCAAATCCTGGTACTGGGACGAGATGCACGACGAGGTGATGAAGCTGATCCTGCGCCATGCGCGGCACGGCGCCCGCGTGCTATATATTCCCGGCAACCATGACGAGTTGTTTCGCGCCTGGCTGCCGCTGAAGCTGGAAGTGGGCGGCATCCGCATGGCCGACGAGGCCGAGCACATCACCGCCGACGGCAAGCGCCTGCTGGTGATCCATGGCGACCAGTTCGACAGCGTGGTGCGCTACGCCAAATTCCTCGCCTTTCTGGGCGACTGGGCCTATACCGCCGCGCTCAACGTCAACCGCTGGTTCAATGTGGTGCGCCGCCGGCTCGGCTATCCGTATTGGTCGCTCAGCCAGTGGGCCAAGCGCCGGGTGAAGGAAGCCGTGAAGGCGATCGACCGTTTCGAATCCGCGCTGGCGGGCGAGGCCAAGCGGCGGCACATGGATGGCGTGGTGTGCGGCCATATCCATCATGCGGAAATGCGCGCGGTGGATGGCGTGCAGTATCTCAATTGCGGCGACTGGGTGGAAAGCTGCACGGCGCTGGTGGAACACCATGACGGCCGGCTGGAACTGATCGAATGGGCGGCGCTGAACCGGCTGTCGTTCTTCACGCCGAAGCGTGTGCGGGTGGCCCAACCTGCCTGAAGGTCTGCCCGCTGGCCCCATGCCGGTTGCCTCGCGCGTGCTGATCGTTTCCGATGCGTGGCGGCCGCAGGTGAACGGCGTGGTGCGCACGCTGGCAACGCTGGTGCGCGAGCTGCACGCGCTGGGCGTGGTGGCCGAGGTGATTGGGCCGGACCGGTTCCGCACGCTGCCGTGCCCGACCTATCCGGATATCCGGCTTTCCGTGCTGCCGCGCCGCAGCCTGGCGCGCATGATGCAGGCGTTCCGCCCCGACGCGCTGCACATCGCCACGGAAGGCCCGTTGGGCATCGCTGCCCGACGATTGGCGCGCGCCGCGGGATGGACCTTCACCACGGCGTTCCACACGCGCTTTCCGGAATATCTGCGCGCCCGCACGCGGTTTCCGACGCGGCTTTCCTATGCGTGGCTGCGGCGTTTCCATAATGCGGGCAGCGGCTTGATGGTGGCCACCGAAAGCATGCGCCAGGAACTCGCGGAGCGCGGCTTTCGCGAGCTGCGCGCCTGGTCGCGCGGCGTGGATCTGGCGCAGTTCCGGCCCGGTTGGGGGGAATGGGCCGATCTGCCGCGGCCGGTGTTTCTGTATGTCGGGCGCATTGCCGTGGAGAAGAATATCGCGGCGTTTCTCGACCTCGATCTGCCCGGCTCGAAGGTTGTCGTGGGCGATGGGCCGCTGTTGGGCGCTTTGCAGCGGCAATATCCGGGCGTGCACTTCGCGGGCTTGCGGCATGGCGAATCGCTCGCGCGCGCCTATGCTGGCGCGGACGTCATGGTGTTCCCCTCGCTCACCGACACGTTCGGGCTGGTGATGCTCGAAAGCCTGGCTTGCGGCACGCCCGTTGCGGCGTTTCCGGCCATCGGCCCGCGCGACGTGCTGCTGCCCGGCGGCGCTGGCGTCGGCGCGGTGGATGTGGATCTGCGCCGGGCCGCGTTGCGCGCGCTGCAGTTCGGCGACCGCCAGGCCTGTCGCGCCTATGCCGAGACCTTTTCCTGGCGCGCCTGCGCCGAACGCTTCGTGGCAAATCTGGTGCCGATCCGGAACGGCATGCAGCCGCTGAACTTGGCCGCATGACAGTTTCTAGTTTCCAGTTTTCAGTTGCCAGGTGGATTCTGGGTCTTTGGCTGGGGGTGTGCGCGCCGGCTTTCGCTGGCGGACTCGCGTTCGTGGTGAACTCGAACGATGCCTCGGTGAGCGTGATCGATGTGGGCACGCAGCGCGAACTGCGTCGCATCCCCATGCTGCGCGAGCCGCATCACCTGGCGCTCACCCCCGATCACCGCTCCCTGGTGGTCGGCGACACCACGGGCAACGCGCTGTTCTTCCTAGATGCGCGCGACGGCGCCGTGCAGCGCCAGGTCACGGTGAGCGATCCCTACCAGCTGGTGTTCAGTCCGGATGGGCGCACTCTCACCATCGCCGGCCTGGCGCGCAACCAGATCGACATCTACGATTTTCCGGGCATGCGGCTGCTGCATCGCATTCCGGCGCGCAGCCTGCCGAGCCACATCAATTATTCGCCCGATAGCCGCCGCGTGTTCGTCAGCCTGCAAGGCACCGACCGGCTGATCGCGATCGATACCGGCACCGGCGGCGTGCTGTGGAATGCGCGGGTTGGCCGAACGCCGGCCGGCGTGCTTTGGCACGATGGCAAACTGCTGGTTGGCATCATGGGGGAATCGCATTTCGCGGTGGTGGATCCGGCCGATGGTCGCGTGCTGCGCGGCATCGAAACCGGCCGCGGCGCGCACACGATGTTCGTCACGCACGACGATAAACTCATCTACGCCACCAACCGCGTGGACGGCACGATTTCCGTGCTCGACGCAACCACGCTGCGTGTGTTGCGCACGCTGCGGGTTCCGGGCGGCCCGGACGATCTGGATTTCGCGCCCGACGGCAAAATCTGGGCGGCGCTGCGTTTCGCCTCATCGGTCGCCATCGTCGATCCCGCCACCGGCAGCCTGGTGCGGCTGCGCGTCGGCCGGTCGCCCCACGGCATCTGGCTGAACACGCACGACCGCCTGGAATAGCGGCAGCGCCGGCCGATTTTCGGCCGCCGGCTTGCCCAGGCCGCGGCACCGGTTCAGAACGGCGCGTCGGCGATCGCTCCGGGGGTGGGTTGGACGAGGATTTTCGCGCCGCGGCGCTGGAATACCACCGGTTTCCCCGGCCGGGCAAACTCGCCATCGAGCCCACCAAGCGCATGGTTACGCAGCGCGATCTGTCGCTCGCCTACTCGCCGGGTGTCGCCGCCGCGTGCGAGGCGATCGTCGCCGATCCACGCGCCGCCCGCGATCTCACCAGCCGCGGCAATCTGGTGGCGGTGATCACCAACGGCACGGCGGTTCTGGGCCTGGGCGCGATCGGTCCGCTGGCGGGCAAGCCGGTGATGGAAGGCAAAGCCGCGCTGTTCAAGAAATTCGCCGGCATCGACGTGTTCGATATCGAGGTGAACGCCGACGATCCGGATCTGTTCGTGCAAGTGGTGGCGGCGCTGGAGCCCAGTTTCGGCGCGATCAACCTGGAGGACATCAAGGCACCGGAATGTTTTGCCATCGAGGCGAAGCTGCAGCAGCGCATGGGCATCCCGGTGTTTCACGACGATCAGCACGGCACCGCGATCACGGTGGCGGCGGCGATCCGGAATGCGCTTCTGCTGCAAGAAAAATCGCTGGCCGAGCAGCGCCTGGTCACGTCCGGTGCGGGGGCCGCGGCGCTTGCCTGCGTCGATCTGCTGGTGGAAATGGGGCTGCCGGCGGAGCATGTCACGCTCACCGATATTGCTGGCGTGGTGTATGCCGGGCGCGAACCGAACATGCCGGAAAACATGGCGCGTTATGCCCGGCGCACCGACGCGCGGCGCCTGCCGGACGTGCTGCCGGGGGCCGACATCTTTCTCGGCCTGTCCGCGCCGCATGTGCTGAAGCCGGAATGGCTAGCGCTGATGGCGGACCGCCCGATCATCATGGCGCTGGCCAATCCCGATCCCGAAATCACGCCGGAAGCGGCCCGCGCCGCGCGGCCGGATGCGATCATCGCCACCGGCCGCAGCGATCTGCCGAACCAGGTGAACAACGTTCTCTGCTTTCCCTTCATTTTTCGCGGCGCGTTGGATGTGGCCGCCACCACCATAAACCGCGCCATGCAGCTCGCGGCCGTGGAAGCCATCGCCGAACTGGCGCGCATGGAAGCGGACGAGGTGGTGGCGCGCGCCTATGGCGGCGTGGCGCCGATCTTCGGCCCCGAATACATCATTCCGAAGCCGTTTGATCCGAGGCTTATCCTGCATGTGGCGCCGGCGGTGGCGCGTGCGGCGATGGCCAGCGGCGTGGCGGAGCGCCCGATCGCGGATTTCGAAGCTTATCGCGAAGAACTCGGACGTTTTGTTTTCCGCTCCGGCCAGCTCATGCGGCCGGTATTCGAAGCCGCGCGCAAGCATCCTGCGCGCGTGGTGTATAGCGAGGGCGAGGATGAGCGCGTGCTGCGCGCGGTGCAGATGGCGGTGGATGAGGGCATTGCCGAGCCGGTGCTGATCGGCCGGCGCGATGCGATTGCGCGCGCGGCACGCGAACTCGGCCTGCGCTTCGCGGTCGGCGAGCAGGTGCAGGTGCTGGATCCGGTGGCGGATGCCGCGGAGTTCGATTCGCTTGTCGAGCCCTACCAGTCGCTCGTCGGCCGCCGCGGCGTGCCGGCCGACGCGGCGGCGCGGCGCATCCGCAACCGCAGCACCGTGGCGGCGGCGATGCTGCTGGCCACCGGGCGCGTGGACGCGGCATTGTGCGGCGGCACGGGCGATTGGTGGCGGCAGATGGAATATCTGCTGCCCATCATCCCGCGCCGCGCCGAGGTCACGCGGGTTTTCGCGCTGTCCGCGGTGATCCTGCAAAGCGGCGCGTTGTTCATGTGCGATACGCACATGAATCTGGATCCCGGCGCCGAGCAGGTGGCGGAAATGGCGCTGCTTGCCGCCGCTGCGGTGCGCGGCTTCGGCGTTGTGCCGAAATTGGCGCTGCTCTCGCATTCCAGCTTCGGTGCCAGCCGGTCCCCTTCGGCACGAAAGATGCGCGCGGCCCTCGCGCTGATCCGCGCGCGCGCACCCGATCTGGAGGTGGATGGCGAAATGCACGCCGATGCGGCGCTTTCGGAAGCCATCCGCGAACGTGCGGTGCCCGATAGCCGGCTTTCCGGCACCGCCAATCTGCTGATCCTGCCGAACCTCGATGCGGCCAACATCGCGTTCAACCTGCTGAAGGCCGGTGCCGACGGCCTGCCGGTCGGCCCGATGCTGCTCGGCATGTGCAAACCGGTGCACGTGCTCGTTCCCAGCGTCACCGCGCGCGGCATCGCCAATCTCACGGCGCTGCTTTCTTCCGAAATCTACAACTGCTTGCCGGATGCCGCATGACCCGACCACGCCCCGTAATGCTCGTGATTCTCGACGGTTTTGGCTGGCGCGAGGAAACGGCCGACAATGCCGTTGCGCAAGCGCGCAAGCCGAATTTCGATCAGCTCTGGCGAACCTGCCCGCACGCCTTTCTGCGCACCTCGGCGGGCGATGTCGGGTTGCCGCCGGGCCAGATGGGCAATTCCGAGGTCGGTCATCTCAACATCGGCGCAGGGCGCGTGGTGCGGCAGGAACTGGTGCGCATCGGCGATGCGATTGCCGACAGCACGCTGGCTGCCTCGCCGGTGCTGCGCGACCTCATCGAGAAGACGCGCAGCAGCGGCGGCGTGTGCCACCTGTTCGGCCTGGTATCCGATGGCGGCGTGCATTCGCACCAGGATCATGCCGTTGCTTTGGCAAAACTTCTGGATGGGGCCGGCATTCCGGTCGCGCTGCACGCTTTCACCGATGGGCGCGATACAGGTCCGCGCACGGGGGCCGAGTTCTTGCGGCAGCTTGCCGAGGCGCTTCCTGAAACCACGCGCATTGCCACGGTGGGTGGCCGCTACTTCGCCATGGATCGCGACAAGCGCTGGGATCGCGTGCAGCGCGCCTGGCAGGCGATGGCGCTGGCCGAAGCGCCGCGTTTTGCGAGCGCCGGGCAGATTGTGCAAGCGGCCTACGCGGAGAACGTTACCGACGAATTCATTCCGCCCGCGATCATCGGCAGCTATCCCGGAATGCAGGACGGCGATTCGCTGCTTTGCTTCAATTTCCGCGCCGATCGCGTGCGGGAGATTCTGGCTGCGCTCACCGATGCCGATTTCCCGGGCTTTCCGCGCGCGCGCACGCCGCGCTTTGCCGCCATCGTCGGCATGACACGCTACAGCGACGAACTAGCACCACGCATGGGCGCGTTGTTTGCGCCCGAACCGTTGGCCAATTTGCTGGGCGAAGTGGTGGCCAGGGCCGGGCGCACGCAGTTGCGAATGGCGGAGACCGAAAAATATCCGCATGTCACGTATTTCCTGAATGGCGGACTGGAGACTGTCTATCCCGGCGAGGACCGGATCATGGTGCCGTCGCCGAAAGTGGCCACCTACGATTTGCAGCCGGAGATGTCGGCGCCGGAACTGACCGATCGGGCCGTGGGCGCGATCGCGTCCGGCAAATACGATCTGATCGTGCTGAATTACGCCAACCCCGACATGGTTGGCCACACCGGCGATCTGCAAGCGGCGATCCGCGCGGTGGAAACCGTGGATGCGGGCCTCGGCCGTATCGCCGAGGCGATCCGAACCGCCGGCGGAGCTCTGCTCGCCACCGCCGATCATGGCAACTGCGAAACGATGCGCGATCCGGAAACCGGCGGACCGCACACGGCGCACACGACCAACCCGGTTCCCGTGTTGCTGGTAGGCGACGTGGCATCACATCTGCGTGACGGCCGGCTGGCGGACCTAGCGCCCACTCTGCTACATCTCATGGACCTGCCGATTCCGCCGCAGATGACGGGCAAGTCGCTGGCAAGTTGATGGGATGAAACGCCGTGGCGCGCCTCCCGTTCTGGATGGCATCCAATTCACGCCCATGTGAAGGAAACATCTTCTTCTAACAAGGGTTTGTTCCCCGTCGGCGCACCCGTGTCCAGTGCACTGGCGTGGAGGTTGCATGTCCGGAACTGTATTGGTGACCGGCGGGGCGGGTTTCATCGGGCGGCACGTGGTGGAAGCGCTGCTGCGTGAAGGCCGCCGCGTGCGCGTGCTGGATGCTTTGATAGAACAGGTGCATCCGCCCGGCGGTGCGCGCGATCCTGTTCTGGAGGAAGTCGATTTTCTGCACGGCGATATCCGCGATACCGATCTTGTGGTTCGCGCCCTTCGCGGCGTGGATCAGGTGGTGCACCTCGCCGCCGAAGTCGGGGTGGGCCAAAGCATGTATGCCATCGACCGCTATGTGTCGGTGAACGACCACGGCACCGCGGTGCTGCTGCAGGCGCTCATTCAACACCGCGTGCGGCGCATCGTGGTGGCGTCCTCGATGAGCGTTTATGGTGAAGGGCTCTACGTCACCACGGAAGGCCGACCGGTGGAAAACGCGCGGCGGCGCCCCGCGCTCGATCGTTGGGATCCAACGGGTGCGTCCGGAGAGGTGCTTATCCCGCGGCCTACGCCGGAAAGCAAACCGGTCAGTCTCGCCTCGGTCTATGCGCTGACGAAATTCGCGCAGGAATGCATGGTGATGACGGTGGCTTCTGCGTATGGCATGGAGGCGGTGGCGTTGCGGCTCTTCAATGTCTATGGCGCCGGCCAGGCACTTTCCAACCCTTATACGGGCGTGTTGGCCATCTTCGCGTCCCGCCTGCTCAACGGTGAACGCCCGATGGTGTTCGAGGACGGGGCGCAGCGCCGCGATTTCGTGCACGTGCAGGACGTCGCGCACGCATTCCTCTTGGCGCTGGGCACACCCGATGCCGATGGCGGCGTGTTCAACATCGGCAGCGGCATCAGCGTCGGCATCGCCGAAGTCGCCGAAAGTTTTGCCGAAGCCATGGGGCGCGTGGACCTCCTGCCCGACATCACCAACAAAGCCCGCCTCGGCGATATTCGCCATTGTTTCGCGGATATTGCACTGGCCCGCCGCAAACTGGGTTTCTCGCCGCGGCGAAGTTTCGCCGACAGTTTCGAGGAACTTGCGGAGTGGGTAGGCCAGCAGCAAGCCGTGGACCGGGTGAACGAGGCGCGCATGGAGCTGGAATTGCGCGGATTGGTGGCGTGACCAGCCACCCGCGTACGCCTTCGATCGTCGGCATTCGCCCGGTGCTGATCACGGGCGGCGCCGGTTTCATCGGCTGCAATCTGGCCGACCGTCTCGCCACCGAAGGGCACCAGGTGCTGGTTTATGATTCGCTGGCGCGGCCTGGGGTGGAGCGCAACCAGCGCTGGTTGGCGGCACGCCATCCTGCGCGCGTGGCCTTCGCCACCGCCGATGTGCGGAACGAAGCCGATCTGGCCGAAGCGGCTGCGCGGGCAAGCGCGGTATTCCATCTCGCTGCCCAAGTCGCCGTAACCACGAGCTTGGCAGATCCCAAGGAGGATTTCGCCATCAATGTGGGCGGCACGCTTGCATTGCTGGAAGCGCTCCGCAAGCACAATGCCGGGGCGCCACTGATTTTTGCCAGCACGAACAAAGTGTATGGCGATCTTGCCGATGTCGAGTTTACGCGCACGGGAGAGGGTTACACACCCAAAAACAGCGATTTGCGCCGCTGCGGCATCGATGAGTCCCGGCCGCTCTGCTTCCATACGCCGTACGGTTGCAGCAAGGGCGCCGCGGATCAGTATGTATTGGATTACGCGCGCAGTTTCGGCCTGAAGACCGCCGTATTGCGCATGAGCTGCATTTACGGAGAACGTCAGCTCGGCACCGAGGATCAGGGATGGGTTGCCCATTTCCTGCTGCGCGCGATCGCGGGTGAAGCGATCACGATGTATGGCGATGGCTTTCAGGTGCGCGACATTTTGCACGTGGGCGACGCCGTTGCGGCCTATCTTGCCGCGTGGCGTAGCATCGATGAGATTTCCGGTCGGGCGTTCAATCTCGGCGGCGGCCCGACCAATGCGATCAGTTTGCGGCAACTCACCGACCATATTGGCGCCGCTCTGGGACAGCTCGTCGATATCGATTTCGCGGCCTGGCGGCCCGGCGATCAGCGATGGTTTGTTGCCGACGCACGGGCAGCCATGCGGGCGCTCCGGCTTCCCGCGCCGCTCGGGTGGCGCGCCGGCGTAAGTCGGCTGGCCGTGCATTTCGGCGCAAACGCCCGCGAAGCTCTGCACGCCGATGCGGTGTCATGAAGGTTTCGCTGGTCAATCCTGCCTGGGATTTCGCCGGCAGCATTTATTTCGGTTGCCGGGAGCCGCATCTGCCGATTGAGCTCGGCGCGGCGAAGCTGCTGCTGGAACGTGCCGGCCATCAGGTGCAAATGCTCGATGGCTCGTTCGATAGGCTGAGCCCGGACGCTCTCGCCAGCGCCATCGCGGATTTCCGGCCGGACATGACGGTGATCACCACCGCGCCGACCTATCTTTTCTGGCGATGCGCGCCGCCAGAGCTGCGCGTTCCTCGCGCGCTCATCGTGAAACTTGACGGTCGTGGCGGTCGGATTGTGGCGATCGGCCCGCATGGAACGTCCACGCCCGGTGCCGTGCTGCACAAACTCGGCGCGGATCTGGTTATTCGCGGCGAGGCGGAGGAAGCGATTCTCGCGCTGGCGGAGGCTTGGCCGCACACGAACGTTCCCGGAAGCGCCGTGCTGGAGGATGGCGAGCTTCGCCTCCACGGTGCAGCGCAGAGCACGGATTTTACGCGCTTGACCGCAATTCAGTGGCCAGAGACTTGGATCGCGCGCCATCGCCATCACCACCACCGCTTCGATCGCGCGCCCGATGGCCCTGGCGCGGAAGTGGAAGCCTCGCGCGGCTGCCCGTATTCCTGCAGCTTCTGCGCGAAGATCGATTTCCGCGATGCCTATCGCCGCCGCGCGCTGCCCGAATTGTTGACGGAGATCGACGCCCTGATCGACCAGGATGTAGGCTACGTCTATTTTATTGACGAGATATTCCTGCCGCAGCCCGCGCTGCTGGAAGCACTTGCCAAGCGCCCGGTGCGGTTCGGCGTGCAGACGCGGCTCGATCTGTGGAAACCGGCCCTGATCGAGATGTTGGGGCGCGCCGGCTGCGTTTCCATCGAGGCCGGTGTCGAAAGCCTCACCGAATCCGGCCGTGCGGCGCTCGACAAGGATTGCCGCCTGGATACCGATCAGCTCACGGATCGCCTGCTTCTGGCGCGCCGCCATGTTCCGTTCGTGCAGGCCAATTTGATTGCCACCCAGGAGGACGAACCCGAGGCTATCTTCGCGTGGCGCGAGAAGCTGCGCGCAGAAGGCGTTTGGGCAAACGATCCGGTGCCGATGTTTCCCTATCCCGGCAGCCCCGATTACCGCAATCGTTGGGGCCCGCCGGACGACGACGCGTGGGAACGGGCGCTGGACCACTACCTGGAACAATTCGAACAGTTGAGCGACTTGCAGGATTCGACGCCGCTGAAATTGCGGCAATTGGAAAGCGAATGCCTGCCGTGACTTCCATGCTGCTCACCACGGATGCGGTCGGCGGTGTTTGGCAGTACACCTGCGCGCTGGCTCAGGCTTTGCGGCAACAGGGTGTCGATTGCCACATCGCGGTGCTCGGGCCGCCGCCATCGGCAGCTTTACTTTCCGAGGCTTCCTCCATACCGGTCACCATCACCGGCCTGAAGCTGGATTGGCTCGCGTCAACACCGGACGAGCTGCATCGCGCGGCCATTCTCATCGAGGAACTGGCTCTGGCGTGCCGCGCGACCACGCTGCACCTCCACAGCCCGGCTTACGCAGAGCCAGCTTGCCGCCTGCCGCAAATCGCCGTGGTGCATTCCTGTGTTGCCAGTTGGTGGCGTGCGCTGCGGACGGCGCCGATGCCCGCCGATTTCGTATGGCGCAAAAACCTTTTGCGACAGGGCATGAATGCGGCCCAAGCGATCGTTGCTCCCAGCGCAGCCTTTGCTGCCGAAATCGAGCTCATCTACGACATCGTGCCAGAGGTCGTGCATAACGGGATTCCTAATCCGGCGGCGGTTTCCGCCGATCGCGAACTCGACGTGCTTGCCGCCGGGCGCGCTTGGGATGAGGCAAAAGGCTTCGAAATCCTCGACATGGCTGCGCAGAAAATTCCGGCCCCTGTCCGAATTGCCGGTCCGCTGTCCGGGCCGCAAAATCAGAGCTTCCGGCCGCGCCACCTGCAAGTTCTCGGAATGCTCGATCGCGCTGGGATGCTCCAAGCCCAACGCCGCGCCGGCATTTTCGTGGCACCCTCGCGTTATGAGCCCTTCGGCCTCGCGGTGCTGGAAGCCGCCACCTTGGCAACGCCGCTGGTTCTGTCCGACATCCCGATTTTTCGCGAATTGTGGCATGACGCCGCGGTGTTTGTCGATCCACGCGATTCGCAGGCGTGGACGCGAACGCTAACCGACCTGCTGCAGGACCGCACGCGCCGGGGCGAGCTTGGGCAAGCGGCGCAAAAGCGCGCCGGCCGATACACCGCCCGCAACATGGCCCGGCGTACCTTGCAACTCCATGACGCTTGCCGGCAACGCGCACTCGCTGCCTGATGCGCGTCGCATACCTCACCCACTCTCTGGTGTCGTGCTGGAACCACGGCAACGCGCATTTTCAGCGCGGCCTGCTCACCGCACTGCGCCGGCTCGGCCACGATGCGATCGCGTTGGAACCGGAGAATAGCTGGAGCCGCGAAAACCTGCTGGCCGAGGCGCCAGATGCGGAGCCGCGCTTCCGCGCGCAGTGGCCGGATCTGATATATCGCCGTTACGCCGGGGTCGAGGCATTGCGGGCCGAGTTGCATCACGCGGACCTCGTTGTTGTGCACGAATGGAACGATCCCGAGATTGTCGAGGAAGTGGGTCGGCTTCGTCGTTTGCTTGGCTTCACGCTGCTGTTTCACGACACGCATCACCGCGCCATCAGCGATCCGCCGTCGATCCGCCGGTTCGATCTTGCCGCTTACGATGCGGTTCTCGCATTCGGCGCCGCTTTGGCCGAACGCTACCAGGCGTGGGGCTGGAAGGATCGCGTGTTCGTGTGGCACGAAGCCGCCGACACTGCCCATTTTTGGCCCATCCAGCCGTCGCAGCCGCGGCATGGCGCGGTGTGGATCGGCAATTGGGGCGATGGCGAGCGCGGCGCCGATCTCGAGGAAATGCTGTTGCGGCCAGCGGCGGAGACCAAAACCGCGCTCGACGTGTATGGTGTGCGCTATCCCGATGAAGCGCTTGCGGCACTTTGCCGATATGGCGCGCGCTATCGCGGCTGGCTGGCGAATGCGGCGGTTCCCGACGTGTTCGCGCAGCACGAATTCACCGTGCACGTCCCGCGCCGCTATTACGCGGACAAATTGCCGGGCATCCCTACGATTCGTGTGTTCGAAGCGCTCGCCTGCGGCATTCCGCTGATCTGCGCACCCTGGCAGGATTGCGAGGGGCTTTTCCGGCCCGGCGAGGATTACCTGATCGCGCATTCGGGGGCGCAAATGGCGAATCATATGCGAACGCTGCGGAGCGATACCGCATTGGCAACTGCGCTTGCGCAAAGCGGGCTTGCGCGGATCCGAAGCCGCCATACCTGCGATCACCGGGCGCGCGAGCTGTTGGCCATCGCCGTACGGTTGGGCACAACCATCAAGGCCGTGGCGTGATGCGCATCGCGTTCTATGGCTCCAGCCTGCTCTCCTGCTACTGGAACGGCGCCGCAACCTACTATCGTGGATTGCTGCGCGCGCTCGCCGCAATCGGCCACACGATCGAATTCTACGAGCCGGATGCGTTCGACCGGCAATCGCATCGCGACATCGATCCGCCCGAATGGGCAAAGGTAATGGTGTATCCCGCGACGCTTGCGGGAATGGCCAGCGCGGTGCAACACGCCGCACATGCCGACGTGGTGGTGAAGGCAAGCGGTGTCGGCGTTCTCGACGACGAGCTTGTTGAAGCCACGCTGCGCAACGCCAGAAGCGATGCCCTGCGCGTGTTCTGGGATGTCGATGCGCCCGCGACGCTCGCCAGCCTCAGGCTTCATCCGGATCAGCCGCTTGGCCGCGCATTGCCGCAATTCGATCTCGTGTTCACCTATGGTGGCGGTCCGCCCGTGCAGCGCGAGTACCGTGCTCGCGGCGCCCGCCACTGCGTGCCGATCTACAACGCGCTTGACCCAGACACGCACTTTCCCGTTCCACCGGAACCGGCGTTCGCCTGCGATCTGGCGCTGCTCGCCAACCGCCTGCCCGACCGCGAAGCCCGGATCGAAACCTTCTTCCTCGGTCCCGCAGCCGAATCGCCGCAACGGCGCTTTTTGCTCGGCGGCGCGGGCTGGAACGATAAGCCGCTACCCGGCAATGTTCGCTATGTCGGCCATGTTGCTACCGCACAGCACAACGCGCTGAACGCCTCCGCTACCGCAGTGCTGAACGTTTCGCGCGACAGCATGGCGGAGGTCGGGTTCTCCCCGGCCACGCGCGTTTTCGAAGCCGCCGGCGCGGGGGCTTGCCTGATCACCGATTATTGGGAAGGCATCGAGAAGTTTCTGGAACCCGGTAAGGAAATTCTGGTTGCGCGCACGGGCGCGGAGGTTGCTTCGCGGCTCGCTTCGCTCACGCCGGATCGGGCTCGCGCCATCGGTGCGGCGGCGCGCCAGCGGTGCCTGGCCGAGCATCTCTACACGCATCGCGCTGCGGAAGTGAATGCGCAGCTCCTGGCAGCGTTCGCGCGCAAGCAGCGGCAGAGCGCCGCATGAAGCTGGTTGTTCTCGGTCTTACGCTGAGTTCGTCCTGGGGCAACGGCCATGCCACGACTTACCGCGCGCTGCTGAAAGCTTTTGCGGCGCGCGGGCACGAGGTTCTGTTCTTGGAATGCGATCGTCCGTGGTATGCAAACGCCCGGGATCTCACCGCACCGAGTTATTGCGAACTGATATTCTACAACGATCTAGCCGATCTGGATCGGCACCGCGCCGCCATCGAGGCCGCGGATCTGGTCATGATCGGCTCCTATGTCGTGGACGGGATCGAACTCGCGCGCAAACTCCGTGTTTGGGCAAGCCGTCTTGCGTTCTACGATATCGATACACCGGTCACGATCGCCGCACTCGGGCGAGGCGATTGCGCGTACGTGTCCGGCGAGACGATACCGCTATACGATCACTACTTCTCGTTCACGGGTGGCCCGACCTTGCGCCGTCTGGAACGCTGGTACGGGGCCCGGCAGGCTCAGGCGTTCTATTGCGCTGTCGATCCGGAGCTCTACCATCCCGCGCCATCGCCGGCCCCGCTGCGCTGGCATTTTGGCTATCTCGGGACCTATAGCGCAGATCGGCAGACCGTGCTCGATCGTCTGCTACTGGAACCCGCCCGGCGGTCTCCCGATCTGCGCTTCGTCGTCGCCGGCCCGCAATATCCGGATGCGATCGATTGGCCGGAAAACGTCGATCGCATCGATCACCTGCCGCCCGCCGAACACGCGGATTTTTACAACAGCCTCGGGTGCACGCTGAATGTCACGCGCACCGACATGGTCGCCGCCGGCTTCAGCCCCAGCGTGCGCCTGTTCGAAGCCGCCGCCTGCGCTACGCCCATCCTGTCCGATCCGTGGCGCGGCCTGGATACGCTGTTCCGGCCCGGCATAGAAATTCTCATCGCCGAAACCACCGAACAGGCATTGCACGCCTTGGCGCGCCCGGCCGCGGAATTGCAACGCATCGGCCAGGCCGCGCGACGCGCCGTGCTTTCGGCCCATACCGCCGCGCATCGGGCGCTTGCGTTGGAACAGGTTATGGAGAACAACCAAGGTCTCCGTTCCCCGATCGTGGGGTCGGGCGCTTAAGGCCGATCCATGCGCTTTGCCCTGCTCGCCGCCACGCTGTTCGCCACCGCCGCGCAAGCCAGCGATCTCATTCCGCGCCAGGTGCTGTTCGGCAATCCCAGCCGCGTCGGCGCCATGCTCAGCCCGGACGGCAAGAAGCTGGCGTTTCTCGCGCCGCGCAACGGGGTGATGAACGTGTTTGTGGGGCCGGCCGGCAATATCGACGCGGCGAAACCGGTGACCGACGAAAGGCAACGGCCCCTGCGCCTGTTTGCCTTCGCGCCAGATAGCAGCAGCATTCTGTATTTCCAGGACAAGGGCGGCACCGAGGATTTTCTGATGTATGGCGTGGATCTCGCCACCGGGAAAACTCGAAACTACACGCCGTTTCAGAAAACCCGGGCGGAGCTGGAGGCGGCGAGCCCGCTGGTGAAGGAGGCGGTGCTCGTCGGTCTGAACAATCGCGATCCGCAGTGGCACGACCTTTACAAGCTCGATTTGCAGAGCGGCAAGCTCACGATGCTGATGAAGGGGGACGGGCTCGCCGGCTACGTCGCCGATTTCAAGCTCCAGCCGCGTCTGGTCGAGCGCGCCAATGCCGATGGCAGCTACACCGTGGATAAATTGCTGCCGGGCGGCAAAACGGCGAAGCTTCTGGATATCCCGTTTCAGGACGGTCTCACCACCACCATCGCCGGCATCCCCAAGGATGCGAATTTTGCGTATTTGATCGATAGCCGCGGCCGGGACACGGCGGCGCTCGAAAAGATCGATTTCGACACGGGCAAGGAAACTTTGATCGCGCAGGACGCAAAAGCCGATATCGGCGGCGTGCTCGCCGATCCGCTCACCGGCACGGCGCACGCCTATGCGGTGGAGTATCTGAAAACAAGCTGGGTGCCGCTGGACGACACCTATCGTGCCGACATTGCCTTCCTGGATCGCATGAGCCACGGCCAATGGGCGGTGACGAGCCAAACGGATGACGACCGGTATTGGACCGTTGCGATCGACACCGTCACCACGCCACCCGCTTTCTGGCTGTACGACCGCACCAAGCGCAGCCTGACAAAACTGTTCACCGCGCGTCCGGAGTTGGAAAAATACAAGCTGCTACCGATGCAGGCTTTCACCTTTCCCGCGCGCGATGGCAAAACACTCACCGCCTACCTCACGCGCCCGGAAGCGAGTGGTGAGGCGCCGCTGGTGCTGGATGTGCATGGCGGCCCGTGGGCGCGCGATAGTTTCGGCTACAATCCCACGCACCAGTGGCTCGCCAATCGCGGCTATGCCGTGCTTTCGATTAATTACCGCGGCTCCACTGGCTTCGGCAAAGCCTTCGTGGCCGCCGGAGACAAGCAATGGGGCCGCGCCATGGAGGACGATCTGCTGGATGGCGTGAATTGGGCCGAGCAGCAGCACATAACAAAGGCCGACACAGTCGCCATCACCGGCGGCAGCTATGGCGGCTATGCCACGCTGGCCGGCATGACCATGCATCCGCAGAGCTTCGCCTGCGGCGTCGATATCGTCGGACCGTCGAACCTGTTTACGCTGCTGCAAACCATCCCCCCGTATTGGAAATCCGGCTACGAGCAGATGGTGCAGCGGATGGGCGATCCGCGCACCGAGGCTGGGCGCGCGCTGCTTAAATCGGAATCGCCGCTCACCTACGCAACCGAAATTGCGCGGCCCTTGCTGATCGGGCAAGGCGCCAACGATCCGCGCGTGAACAAGCGGGAATCGGACCAGATCGTTGCCGTTATGAAGGCCAAGCACATCCCGGTGACGTATGTTCTGTATCCGGACGAAGGACACGGTTTCGCGCGGCCGGAAAATCGCACGTCGTTCAACGCCATCGAGGAAGGCTTCCTGGCCGCGTGCCTGCATGGCCGCGCCCAGCCGATCGGCGGCGATTTCGCCGGATCGAGCCTGCAGGTGCCGGATGGCGCCGGATACGTGCCTGGCCTGGCCGCGGCGCTTTCGGCGCGCAAATGATGCCGCGACGCCGCGCCCGCATGAGGTGATCCTTGGCCGCGCTTCGCCTGATCCTGGGGGACCAGCTTTCGCGCGACATATCGTCGCTTGCCGACATCGAGCCGGACGATGTCGTGCTGCTGGTGGAAGTGGCGGAAGAGACGCAATACGTCCGGCATCACAAACAGAAAATCGCGCTGCTGTTCTCCGCAATGCGGCATTTCGCGGCGGAGCTATCGGCCAGCGGCATAAAGACCGACTATGTGCACCTCGCGGATCCCAACAACACCGGCAGCTTCACCGGTGAACTCGGCCGGGCTATCGCGCGGCATCGGCCAGAGCGGATCATCGTCACCGAACCCGGCGAATGGCGGGTGGAACACGCGATGCGCGGTTGGCACAAGCAATTCGATGTTCCGGTGCACATTCGCGCGGACAACCGCTTCTTCTGCTCCCGCGCGCGTTTCGCGCAATGGGCAGCGGGCCGCGGCAGCTACCGCATGGAGTTCTTCTATCGCGAAATGCGGCGCGAAACCGGCTTGCTGATGGAAGCCGCCGGGCCCGCGGGCGGACGCTGGAATTTCGATGCGGAGAACCGCAAGCGCCTGCCGAAATCCGTGGCCTCGCCGCCCCCGTTGCGATTTCCGCAGGATGCCATCACCCGTGGAGTGCTGGCGCTGGTGGCGGAGCGTTTTTCCGATCATTTCGGCGATCTGGAGGAATTCGGCTGGGCCGTCAGCCGCGCCGATGCACGCCGGGCGCTGGCGCATTTCATCGAATTCTCGCTGCCGAATTTCGGCAATTACCAGGATGCGATGAAAACCGGCGAGCCGTTCCTGTTCCATGCCGTGCTCTCGCCCTACATCAATTGCGGCCTGCTATCGCCGCGCGAAGTGTGCGAGGCCGCAATCCACGCCCACGCGCAGGGCAAGGTGCCGCTCAATGCCGCGGAAGGTTTTCTGCGGCAGATCCTCGGTTGGCGGGAATATATCCGCGGCATCTACTGGCTACGCATGCCGGAATACGCCGAGACCAACGCGTTGAATGCGCATCGCGCGCTGCCGTGGTTCTACTGGTCGGGCGAAACAAAGATGCACTGCATTTCGCAGGTGGTAATTGATACGCGCCGCCACGCCTATGCGCACCATATCCAGCGCCTGATGGTAACGGGCAATTTCGCGCTGCTTGCCGGGCTCGATCCCAGGCAGGTGGAAGAATGGTATCTCATCGTGTTCGCCGATGCCTATGAATGGGTGGAACTGCCGAACGTACATGGCATGATTCTGTTTGCTGATGGCGGCGTGCTCGGATCCAAGCCCTATGCGGCTTCAGGCGCCTATATCGACCGCATGTCGGATTATTGCCGCCATTGCGCTTACGATGTGAAGGCCAAATCGGGCGAGAACGCCTGCCCGTTCAATCTTCTCTACTGGCATTTCATGGCAGAAAACCGCGCCGCCCTGCAGCACAATCCGCGCATGGCCATGCCGTATCGCACGCTGGATGCCATGAGCGCCGAGCGCCGCGCGCAGATCGCCCGCGAGGCGCAAAACTATCTCAAGACGCTCGCCTGATGCGCTGCCTCGTGCTTGGATCGGCTGCCGGCGGTGGCGTGCCGCAATGGAATTGCGCCTGCCGGATTTGCGCGCTCGTCCGCGCCGGCGACCCTCGCGTGCTTCCCCGCACGCAGGCGAGCATCGCGGTTTCGTGCAATAGCGGCGAATGGATCATCGTCGGCGCCTCGCCGGATTTGCGTGCGCAGATACTTGCGAACCCGGAACTGGCCCCCGCCGCGCCCCGGCATTCGCCGATCGCCGCGGTGGTGCTGCTCAGCGCCGACATTGACGGGATCGCCGGCCTGCTGCATTTGCGGGAGCAGCAGGCTTTCCGGCTGTTCGCGCCAGCGCCGATCCTGCGCATCTTGCACGAAAACGGCATCTTCGGCGTGCTCGACACCACGCTCGTGCCGCGCATCGCAATCGGTGCCGAGGCAGCCGGCATTCTCCCCGACCTGTCACTTCGCCTGCTGCAAATGCCCGGTAAAACACCGCTGTATCAGGAGGCCGCGAACGCCACGCAGCCGGAACCTGCGCCGGCCTACGCCGCGTGGCTGGAAGCGCATGGCCGCACCGCCATCGTCGCGCCCGCCTGCGCGGCCATCACCGATGCCGTGCTGGCGTCGCTCGCGGCCGCCGACGCATTGTTCTTCGACGGCACGTTATACGACGACAACGAAATGATCGCCGCCGGTATCGGCCACAAGACCGGAACGCGGATGGGTCATGTCGCGATCGCGGGCCCGCAAGGCTCGCTGGCCCGACTCGCCGGCTTGCGCGGCCGGCGCATCTATTTTCACCTCAACAACAGCAATCCGGTGCTGCTCGAGAACTCGCCGGAATATCGCCAGGTGCGGGCCGCCGGGTTCGAGATTGCGCATGACGGCATGCAGGTGAACGTTTAGCTCCGGCGTTCAGCGTCCTTGCAGCATCGGCACCAGAATCTGCAACAGCAACAGAATCATCGCCAGCCCCAGGATCACCCGCAAAAAGCCGCCCAGCAGCCGCACCGCCGCCACCAGAATCAGGATCGGCACCAGCGAAACCAGCAAGGTTTGCAAATCCCCGGTGATATGCGCCTGCGCCAATCCGGCGCGCAACCAGCCCTCCACCGCCGCCGTAACCGCCTGCCCCAGCTCGATCAGCACATTCAGGATGTGCAGCAAAGCTTCCGTCACCACATGCATGGAAAGCGCCTACCCCCCAATTCCCGGCAATTCGTTCAGCGCGCCACCGCATTCTGCCGCGCGGCGTAATCGGTCAGTTCCGAAACCGCCTTCGCGGTCGCCGCCTCGTCGGCAAAGCCGCTGCCCGAATCCGTCAGTGCGCGCACCGCCTGGCGGGCCCGCGTATCCAGCCGCACAAGCTGCGCCTTCACGGCCGGATCCACGTCGGGATCCTCCACCGTGCTCGCGGCCATGCCGTGCGCGATCAGGTACGCATCCAGCAAGGCCTGCGGCTGATCCGCGGACTCGCCGCCGCCCGTCAGCGCGCAGGATGCCGCCACCCCAAACAGCCCGGCGAGGACCAGCCACCGCATCGTCATTCTCCCACGCCCAGCGCCGCAGGCCGTCCGCGCCAGGCTGCCTCCAGCCAGCTCCAAACCCCTAGCGCCGTCCCGATCATGCCCCAGGTGGCATTGTAGTTCTCCACGCCGATGCCGCCCACCGCCACGGCGGCCACGCGCACCCCGAAGCCGCCGCCCAGAAAACCCCACATGCCCAGCACCAGGGAAGCGGTGCCGAAGCCGCCGTGCTGTTGCAGCCACAGCAGGCCCGCCCGCGGCACGCATGCCAGTGGCGACGCCGCTGCCGCGCAGGCCGCCCCCCAGGCGCGCGGCTCGATGAACAGCAGGCGGTAGCCGGCCATTC
>CAXUEX010000041.1:0-5518 GCA_964250215.1 uncultured Acetobacteraceae bacterium
TCGGGTGCGCCGTCCGGCAGCAGAACCTCGGAATGCACCACGCCCGACTTGTTCGAGAAATCGTGGTGCCGTCCGAGCCGCTCGTCCGGCAGCCGCGACGCCGAGCGATAGGCGGCAGACGCAATCGCGCTCGAACCGGCCGCGCGGGAGATGATCTTCGCCGAGAAATGGTAGATCGCCATGCCGGCGATTCAGATACAGCGCAAACCGCACGTCGGCACGACGTATAAGCGCGCCCTCACAAGAAAGAATCTTGTTCGGGACCGCTGCGTCCCATGTGGTTCCGGCGCCAATACAGCTTTTGCGCACCGGCCGCGCTATCTTGTCGTCACACCATCACGGAGACGACCCATGCGAAAGCCGCGCGATCTGGATGCCGCACTACAGGCACTGGAACAAAGAGCAAAGGGCCTGAAGGAGAGGCGGGTGCGTCAGTTGGGGGAACTGGTTGCCGCGACCGGCGCTGATGCGCTCGATGCCGAGACGCTGGCTGGCGGGCTGCTGGCCATGATGGAGGGGAGTGATCCGGCCAAGAAGGAGAGCTGGCGCAAGCGTGGCCAGGCGTTCTTTCAGCGGCGGACACGCGACACTGCGAACAGCCCTCAAAGCCGCGACGCTGGCGCTGCGGCGGGCAACAGCAATGCGGCACCGGGCTGAAGCCGCCCGCGCGCGCACCGACACGCGCGAGTGGGCGGTGAAGCGCCGGGCGCGGACGCGCCATTTGATCGAGCTTGGTGGACTCGTCCTCAAATCGAAGCTCGTCGAACTGACGGGCGACGATCGCGCCGTGATCTACGGTGCGTTGCTCGGGGCGGCACGCCGGTTGTGCGAGGAAGATGGGGAGCAGATGCTGGCGTTTTGGGGACGGCGCGGCCATCGCGCTTTTGAGGCCGAAGCGGCCGAGAAGAAGAGGTAAAGGTCGGGCTGAATCGCGGGCGCCAAATCACGGGAGCACCCCACCCGCGCGCATCTTTTTCTACGCCATGCTGCGCTTGCTGCGAGACACGTCTTGCTGCGGCTGAGAGGTTGGTCAATGTGTTCCGCAGAACGTCATCGCGCGAGCATCTACCATGCCCGAACCCGAGCGCATCCTGCGCATTCGCACCGTTCTGAGCCGCACGGGGCTGAGCCGCTCCACGCTCTACCGCAAAATATCGGACGGCAGCTTTCCGCGGCAGGTCAAGCTCGGCGAGCACAGCGCCGGCTGGCACGAGTCCGCGATCAACCAATGGATCGCAAATCCAGCCGCGTATCGTCATGAGTCGAGTCATTCAGTTTAAGCCGTCGCTGCGTTCTGCAACGATATCAGCTTTCCGCTCTTCGCGCTTGCACAATACGCGGCCCAGGCTTCCATCAGCTTGCGACGCTTCTCGAACAGATCGCCGCGGCGATAGGCCGCCTCTGCCTTGCTGCTGATTGTATGCGCGAGCGCCATTTCGCACACCTCGTGCGGAAAGCCGGTCGCCTCGGACGCCCAGTCCCGAAACGTCGACCGAAATCCGTGCACGGTTACGTCGGACTTCATGCGCCGGAGCAGCATCGACATCGCCATGGATGACAAGGCGGTTTCGGCCTTGGGGCCAGGAAAAACGGAGCCAAATGTACCGAACTCGGCCATCTCGGCAAGGATCGCGACGGCGCGCGTGGAGAGTGGCACTCGATGCTCGCGGCCGGCTTTCATTCGCTCCGCGGGCACCGTCCATTGCCGCCGATCTACATCAATCTCGCCCCAGCGAGCGCCGAGAACCTCACCAGATCGGGCCGCGGTCAAGATCGTGAACTCCAACGCTCGTGCCGCCACGGCGCGCCGCGCGCGAAGGTCCGCCATAAACGTTGGCGCCTCGTTGACCGGCAGAGCTGCGTGGTGGCCCCGTGACAGTCGCTGGCGCCTGGGTAGGAGCTTTTCCAGGTGTCCCCGCCACATGGCGGGGTTCTCGCCCGACCGATGCCCCTTCGCCTTGGCGGCGTTCAGCACATTCTCGATCCGGCCCCGCAGCCGCTCGGCGGTTTCCGGCGTGCGGTTCCATAGAGGCTGCAGCACCTTAAGCACCTCGTCCGTCTCGATCTCATCCACCGGCAAATGGCGGATAGGCGCCGCGTAGGTGGTCAGCGTCATCTTCCATTGCTGCACATGCTTCGGGTTACGCCAGGAGGGTGTCATCGTCTCCACGTAGCCGTCGGCGAATTCGCCGAAAGTCGGCACAGCTTTGAGATTCGCACGTGCAGCTCTTGGATCGCCTCCTGTGGCGAGGATTACGCGCAGTGCCGCTGCCTCGGTTCGCGCGGTGGCGAGAGGCAGGTCGCGCCCGCTGCCAAGCCCCAGTTCCACGCGCCTGCCGTTGCGGACATACATGAAAATCCAGCGCCGACGACCGGTGCCATCGATGGAGAGATAGAGCCCACCGCCGTCTGAATGCCGTCCCGGCGCTTTAAGCTTGATCGCCTCCAAGGCGGTCAGGCGATTAAGGGTCCGCGTTGCCATGCCATTCTCCGCCGAACGTCTCCGCCGAAGCTTTCGGCCCCATTTTCGGCCCCACTTTGTGCGCGCGCCTTGGCGAAATGTCGAGACACAGCGGGAGACGGATATCTTGCCAAATTAACAACTTTACAATAACTTATGGGGGCAAGGTGGGATTGACTGGAACCCAGAAAGATGGGTAGTTAGGAACCCATCCCCTCCGCCAACTTGCACCGACGATGCTGTGTTCGCTCGTCCATCGGGCAAGTGCAATCTTCACCGCGCCTTCTCTTATAGATTGGCGGCCAGGGTCACTCTTCGGCTTGCCGATGTGCCGATGGTTGCGTGCCCGTAGTGGGCACGAATATCTGTGTCATGCGCCGACGCAGATCGCTTTCGAAGAACGGTTTTTGCAGCCGTGGCGCCCCCTGGATCACCGGCGGGTCGCCCTCGCCAGCGCCGTAGCCGGTGACGAGCAGAAATGGCACCGAGACGCGCACGAGCTGCTCGGCAATCGCGACGGTTTTCTGGCCGTGCACGTTCATGTCCAGAAGCACGCCATCCGGCGTGCGCTTTCGCAGCGAAGCCCACGCGTTTTCCACGCTGGAGGCCACTTCGACGCTGCAGCCGAAATCCTGCAGCATGTCCTCCAGCATCATGGCAACCATCACCTCGTCCTCGACGACGAGGATGTGCAAATCGGCAAGGGAACTGGCTGATTTCTGCATCGACATCAGGCAACGCCGGCCGCGCCTTCCGGTCGCCCCGACCAGGGAAAGATCAGCTCGCAGCGCAGCCCGTCTTCCGCATATTCCGGCTTGGCCTCGCCGCCGAGCTCATGCGCCGTGCTTCGCTCGATAAGCTTGGTGCCGAAACCCCGCCGAGACGGCGGTTTCACCTTTGGGCCGCCTGACTCGCTCCACCACACATGGATGCGCTCATCGTCGCCGGCACCATCGCGGTGCCACGTGACCCTGAGCTGGCCGGCCGGCGCCGACAAGGCCCCGTATTTCGCGGCGTTGGTTGCCATTTCATGCAGGATCATCATCAACGCCACGCCGACCTGCGGCCGGAGGGCCAGCGACGGTCCTTCCGCCACGATCCGGACCGATTCGTGGAGTCTATACGGGGCGAGAATCTGCTTGACGATCTGGCCGACATCGGCGCCCACCCATTCTTTCTCCACGAGCAGATTGTGCGCCTGCGCCAAGGCGTGCAGCCGCCCTGCGAACGCCGTGGTGAACTCCTCTAACGAACCGCTCTGCCGCAAGGTTTGATTCATGACGGCCTGCACGGTTGCCAGCACGTTCTTTACGCGATGGTTCAATTCACCGATCAGCATTTCCTGATGGCTCGCGTTGCGTTTGCGCTCGGTGATCTCCTCGATGGCGAGCAGGATCAGGTCTTCGCGGCCGCCATCGCGATCCAGCTTGCGGGCATTCAGCAGCAGCGTTCGCACACGGGGTTCGGCGGACCCGAACGCGATCTCGACATCCTCCAGCTTGCGGTTCTCGGGCAGCATCTCCTCCAGCAGCCGGCGCAGCTCGGGCGGGTTCAAGCCGCCCTCGCCCAGCTCGTAGAGGCGACGGTTCTCCGTTCTGTCCGGTGCCGTGCCGAACAGCGTATAGAACGCACGATTGGCCGAACGCACCCGCAGCGCGGCATCGAGAACCACCAAAGGCTCTCGCACCGTCGCCACGATCGCTTCGGCGTAGATGCGCGCCTCGTCGATGGCATCGCTCGCGTTCTTGCGCCCGGAAACGTCAACGAAGGTCAGAACCAGGCCGGCGATCCGGTTGTCCCGCGTTCGATAGGGCAGGATGCGCCGGAGGTACCACTTGCCGTCGTCGCTGCGGATCTCGGCCTCGATCGGGGTCAGCGTGGTTAGAACGGCATCGGCATCGCCGAGCAGCTTCTGGTCGGCGAATTTCCTGGCGAAATGCGAAACGGGGCGGCCGATATCGGACGATTGCAGATCCAGCAACTGCTTCGTGCTCGGCGAAAACCACTTGATGCGGAGATCGGTATCGAGGAACACCGTCGCGATCTCGGTTCCGGAAAGCAGGTTGCTCAGGTCGTTGCTGGTCTGGTCCAGTTCGCCGATCTTGTGCTGCAACTGGTTGTTCACCGAATGCAGCTCCTCATTGAACGATTGCAACTCCTCCTTCGAGGTCTCCAGTTCCTCGTTTGTCGATTGAAGCTCCTCGTTCATCGAGATGGCTTCCTCGTTGGCCGCTTTCAGCTCCTCGTTCACGCTCTCCAATTGTTCGATCGTGCCTTGCAGCTCCGCGCGGGCCGACCGCAGCTCGCTTTCCATCGTGGAGGAAGCCTCGCGGTCGTCTTCCCGGCTCGGCGCGCTGGCCGGTAGCTTCGCGGGCGAGTCGGGCTGGAACGTCACCAGCACCAGGCCGGATGCCTGCTGCGAGGGCGGCAAGGGCGCGAGCGTGACGAGCACCGGCAGCAGGCTGTCGGCGCCGCGGATTTGCGCGGGGAAGCTGATTTCCCGGCTGTCCGCGAACACCGTCTGCATCGCGCTCCGCAGCTTGGCCATCAGCCCGTCCCGCGCCATCGCCAGCAGATCGCGCGTCGGCTCGCCGCTCGGCTGCTTCAGGAAATCGCCGGTTTCGCCGTGGAAGTAGAGCACGCGGCCTTTCGGATCGATCACCACGGAGGCGGGCGCGTAGCGGTCCAGCAGAACCCGCCGCGCCGTCTCGGTCACACGCGCCGAAGGCTCATGCGACGGCGCGGCATCGACGCGCGGCTCGCCCGACCGATTCCCATCCAGCCGTGCGAAATTCACGATGTCATGCCGTGTCGGCCCGATGCGGCGATAGATGCGCCACTTCTTCGAAACCGTCTCGAACAAATCGTCGGCGCGGCCGATGGTTTCCGCGCTGCCCAGAAGTAAACGGCCGCCCTCCCGCAAGGCAAAATGAAACATCGCCAACGCCCGGAGCTGCGCATCCGGCTCCAGATAGATGAGCAAGTTGCGGCAGCTCACCAGGTCCATGCGCGAGAACGGCGGATCGCGCAGCAGGTTTTGCCGCGCGAACACCACCA
>CAXUEX010000041.1:5618-19786 GCA_964250215.1 uncultured Acetobacteraceae bacterium
CGAAAATCCTGGCCGGAACGCGCGCGCAGCACACCAACAAGCTGTTCCAGTTCGGCCTGCTCCGAAGCCGGCGAGGCCGCGGATTCGTCCGGCGCCCTGACATAGGTGTGCCGAAAATACTCCAGCAGCTTGCCCGGCATCTCGGCGGGTGCCAGCACGAAATCGGCCAGACCCGCACCGATGGCGCTGCGCGGCATGCCATCGAACCGTGCTGCCGCGGGATCCTGGATCAGGATCAGGCCACCCTCCCCCTTGATCTCCTTCAGGCCCTGCGTGCCGTTTGTTCCGGTTCCCGAAAGCACGATGGCGGCGGTGCGCTCGTGACGCTGTTCGGCCAGCGATTTGAACAGCACGTCGATCGGGTGGCGATGCCCGCGCGGCAGGTTGGGTGGCGTCAGCCGCAGCGTGTCCCCACGCAGCGTAAGATCGTGATCGGGCGCAATCACATACACGTGATCGCGGGCGATCGTCATGCCATCCTCGATCTCGGCAACCGGCATGGCCGTGTGCTGCGCGATGATGGAAGCGAGCGAGCTTTCGCGGGTGGGGTCGAGATGCAGCACCACCACGAAGGCGAAGCCGCTATCCGCCGGCATGGCGCCGAAAAATTCGATGAGCGCTTCGATGCCCCCGGCCGAAGCACCCAACCCGATGACGGGAATTGCGCGTCCGGTCGATCCGGAGGCCGATTCGGCGCCAGACGGGCGGTCGAAATTACGCTCGTGGCCGGCTTGATTTTCGTCGTCGGCCATATGTGTGAACGCCTCTAACGGCGCTGCCCCCCCCCCGAATCCGAGCGGTGCCGACGCTGCGCTCTCCACTTGGGAAGAAAATGTAGGGTATCCGGGCGTTCCGGAAAGGTCCACGGCCACCTGGCGATGGGGCAAGGCTCGCGACGACCCGCGAGCGGCCCACAATCCGGAGGGGCAAATGCCGAAAGCTTTCGTTTGCGATGGGCTGCGCACGCCGATCGGCCGGTACGGCGGGGCGCTGGCTTTGGTGCGGCCGGACGATCTGGCCGCGGTGCCGATCCGGGCGCTGATGCGGCGGTATCCCGATTTGGCGTGGGCGGCGCTGGACGATGTGGTGCTGGGTTGCGCCAACCAGGCCGGGGAGGACAACCGCAACGTGGCCCGCATGGCGGCGCTGCTCGCGGGGCTGCCGGAAACCGTGCCGGGCGCCACCGTGAACCGGCTTTGCGGCTCCGGCATGGATGCGGTGGGCATTGCGGCGCGGGCGATCGCGGCGGGCGAGGCGGAAATGGTGCTGGCCGGCGGCGTGGAGAGCATGACGCGGGCGCCGTTCGTGCTGGGCAAGTCGGCCGCCGCGTTCGGGCGCGCGGCCGAGATTCATGACACCACGATCGGCTGGCGTTTCGTAAACCCAGCGATGGCATCGATGCACGGCACCGACAGCATGCCGGAGACGGCCGAGAACGTGGCTGCCGAATTCAGGATTTCGCGGGCCGATCAGGACGCATTCGCGCAGCGCAGCCAGTCGCGGGCGGCGGCGGCGCAGGTTTCGGGCAGATTCGATGCCGAAATCGTGCGCGTTGCTGTGCCGCAGCCGCGCGGCGAGCCGGCGATCGTGGCGCGCGACGAGCATCCGCGCGAAACCACGTTGGAAGCGCTGGCGCGGTTGAAGCCGATCGTTCGGCCGGATGGCACAGTTACCGCCGGCAATGCTTCCGGCATCAACGATGGGGCCGCGTGCCTGCTGCTGGCGAGTGAGGCGGCGGCGGCGCGGGCGGGGCTGACGCAGCGGGCCCGCGTGCTGGGCGTGGCTACCGCGGGTGTCGCACCGCGCATCATGGGCATGGGGCCGGTGCCGGCGGTGCGGCGGCTGCTGGATCGGCTGGGCATGAAGATCGGGCAGTTCGACGTGATCGAGCTGAACGAGGCGTTTGCGGCGCAAGCGCTGGCGGTGCTGCGCGCGCTGGGCGTGCCGGACGCGGCGCCGCACGTGAACCCGAACGGCGGCGCGATCGCGCTGGGCCATCCGCTGGGCATGTCGGGCGCGCGCCTGGTTCTGACCGCGTGCGAGGAACTGCGCCGGCGCGGTGCGCGATACGCGCTTTGCACCATGTGCATCGGCGTGGGCCAGGGGATAGCGCTGGCGCTGGAAAATGTGTGAGGCTGGGCACGGCCGCCAGCCTCACACATTTGCAGTTGCGTTACCGGATCGTCACCGCAACCGGTGCGGAAGCGATCCCGTTGGCGATCACCACGATCTGCGCCGCGCCTTTTTCGGCAGTGGCCGGCACGTCGAAATTGGTGCTCACCTCGGTGCTGCCGGTGGCCACGCCCATGGAGCTGTGATCGTGCGTGCGGGCATACACGGCGTGCTTGCTGGCGGTGTTGGTGATGCGCACGATCGGGTAGTTCGTCGCCGTCTGATATTCGTCGCCGAACGCCGCGGCCTGGGATAGGCCGTTGAACTGCTTGCCGCCGATGGCATAGGTGCTGCCGCGCGCGAGCATTGAAGGCACGTTGTCGATCACCGGCGCCCAGCCGGACTGCGCCGAGCCTGTCGAGGTATAGAGCGCGAAACCGCCCACCAGCGTCTCGCCGGTCGGCAGCACCAGCAGGCTGCCGCCCTGGGCGTTCTGCCCGGTATATTTGAGCGTGGTGCCGTCAAATTCGTAGAGCCGGCCGGAATTGCTCTCCACCAGCACGTTTCCGCTCGGCAACAACGACGCAAAATTGTCGGACGAAGACTCGCCGTTCGGAAAATCCGGACCGGCCGTCCAATGTCCCGCCGCGCCATTGGTGCCGGGATGCCAGATTGCGGTGTGACCCGCGGCGGCGCCCGCGTGGATGCCGCCGGTGCCGAACACCGTGCCATCGGGGCGCAGGATCGCCGGCCCCACTTCGCCCGGCGGCAGATAATTCACGCCGCCGCAGCAATGGATGCGCCCCACTTCGCGCGGCGACATCAGGTTGGCCACCGTGCTGCCTTGCGAGGTCCATTTTTGCGCGATCGGATCGTAGCGCTCGGAGTTCGGTGCGTTCTTCACGTCGTAGGTCAGCACCGTGCCATCCGGCAGCAGCGTCCAGCCTTCCTCGGCATTGAAATCGCTCTTGCCCGTGCTCTTGAGTTCGCGCCAGGCGAGCGTGGTGGGATCGAGCACCGCGACGCGCTTGTCGAATTTGCTGCCCAGCAGATAGTGCCCATCCGGCAACATGGTGGAGGGGCTGTCGCCGATCCACTTCCAGTTTGCCGGCGGCTGCATCGGCGTCCATGTGTTCGCCCGCGGATCGTAGATGGCGCCGACATTGGTGAAGGCGAAACTGCCCTGGTTGTATTCGCCACCCTCGATGATCAGGCGGCCATCGGCGAGCACGGCGGAAGCGAACGCATCGGGCGCGTAGCCGGCCGCCAGCGAGGCTAGCTGCGACCAGGTGCCGTCCTGATATTGGCCGTTCGTATCGGGGGTGAGCTTCCACCAGTCGGACAGGCTGCCACCCTGGACCATCACGGTGCCGTCGGTGAGCACGAAGCCGATGCCGGCGCCGTTGGGCGGCTGGTTTTTCAGGGTTTGCAAGGTCTGCGCGGTGGCGGCTTGGGTGAGGCCCAAAGCGAGCAGGGCGGCGGCGGCGTGGCGCATGGTGTTGGCGTCTCCCGTTATGTGATCACATCGTAGCGCGGCCGGAAGCTTGCGGGAAAGCCGCAAAATTCGCGATCGGTCTCAGCGGGTGCAGGTGGAGAACGGCCACAGATGGTGCGCCAGCCACTGGATGCGGGGTTCGGCGCGGGCCTGGTGGCCGTGCAACAGAAGCAGCAGCGGCAGCGCAAGCCAGGCCAGATGCCAGGCATTGGTGCGCAGCCGAGGTGCCGGGCCGGCGGCGAGCACGAAAGCGGCGGCGCCCGCCATACCGACGATCGCGCCCGCCAGCACATCCGGCGGCGTGTGCATGTGCAGCTCCAGCCGCGTGGCGCCGATCAGCAGCGCGGGCAGGCCGGCGCCGAGCGCGATCGCGAGCGGCGCCGGAAGAAAGCGGCGGAGCCAGAGCGCGGCGAACCCGCCATAGACGGCCGCGGCGCCGGCGGTGTGGCCGCTGGGGCTGTGCAGGCCGAAGCGGTTGCCGTAGCCGCACCCCAGAACGGACAGTTTCAGGAGCAGCATGATGGCGAGCACCGCGGCGATGGCGGCGAGCCACAGCATCGCACCGCGCTTCCAGCCGCCCAGCGCCCAGGCGAGTGCGATCAGCACGCTGAAGGGCAGGAGCACGGCCTGATCCGCGAAGTCGGTGAGGAATTGCATCATGGCCGCCCTACGCTGCCAAGGCTTCGGCCACCAGCGCCTCGGTTTCCATCAGCAGCGCATCCTCATCCGCCGCGGTGCGCACCGATTCGCGGCCGATATCCAGCAGCACCGGCACCGCGAGCGGCGAGACTTTGGGCAAACGGCGCACGCGGATCCTGCCTTCGATCCGCGCCAGCATCTTCGCCAGGCGTTCGAGATCGGTAAGGCCGCTGGCCGCGTCGGCGCGGGTGGCGCGCAGCAGCACATGGCCGGGATCGTGGCGGCGCAGCACGTTGTAGATCAAATCGGTGTTCACCGTCACCTGGCGGCGGTTCTTCTCGGCGCCGGGCTGGTGGCGATCGACGAGGCCGGCGATCACGGCGACGTTGCGGAACGTGCGGCGCAGCATGGAGCTTTCGGCCATCCAGGCTTCCAGATCGTCGCCGAGCATGTCCTGCTCGAACAGGGTTTCGATGGCGGTTGGTTCGTAGGCGGACCAGACGGCGATGACGTAGTCGGTGGCGACGAATCCCAGCGGCGCGCAGCCGGTGCGCTGCATGCGTTTGGTGAGCAACATGCCGAGCGTCTGGTGCGCGTTGCGGCCCTCGAACGTGTAGGCCACCATATACCAGCGGCCCTCGCGCGGGAAGATTTCCACGAGCAAGTCCTCGGGGCCGGGCAGTTCCGAGCGGGATTGTTGCAATTCCAGCCATTCGCGCACGGGTTCCGGAAACAGATGCCAGGCGCCGCGATCGTGCAGCATGGCACGCACACGGGCGGCCAGATGCGTGGTGAGCGACATGCGCGTGCCGGCATAGGCGGGCACCGCGGGAATGCCGCTGCCGCCCTCGGCGCATTCCAGCGTTATTTCTCGGATGCGCAGAAAACGCAGCAGCCGGCCGGCGAACATGAACGTGTCGCCTTCGCGCAAGCCGTTCGCGAAGCTCTCCTCCACCTCGCCCAGCGGCAGGCCGCGCCTGCCCGCGAGCCGCACTTTCAGCAGCGGGGCTTCCACGATGGTGCCGATATTCATGCGCACCTGGCGGGCGATGCGGCTGCTGGCGATGTGCACGCGGCCTTCGGCATCGCGGAACAGCTTGCGGTAGCGGTCGTATTGCGCCAGCGCGTAGCCGCCGTTCTCCACGAAGCCCAGCGTGTCCTCGAAATCGCTGCGTGCAAGTTCGGCATACGGCGCGGCGCGGCGGATTTCGGCGAACATGGCATCGGGCGTGAACGGCGCGCTGGCCGCAATCAGCAGCAGATGTTGCGCCAGCACATCCAGGCCGCCGGCGCGCGGCGGATCGCCATCCAGCGTGTGCGCGGCGACGCCCTCGCGCGCGGCCTCGCATTCCAGCACCTCGAAGCGGTTGGCCGGCACCAGGATGGCGCGGCTCGGCTCGTCCATGCGGTGGTTGGCGCGGCCGACGCGCTGCAGCAGCCGCGCCACGCCCTTCGGCGCGCCAACCTGGATGACCTGGTCCACGCCGCCCCAGTCGATGCCGAGATCGAGCGACGAGGTGGCGATCACGGCGCGCAGCTCGCCGCGCGCCATCGCGGCCTCGACGCGCCGGCGCTGCGCGAGATCGAGACTGCCGTGGTGCAGCGCGATCGGCAGCGTGGTTTCGTTGAGTTTCCAGATTTCCTGAAACAGCAGTTCCGCCTGCGCCCGCGTGTTCACGAAAACGATGGTGAGCGCGGCGGCTTCGATCTGGCGCAGCACGGCGCTGGCGGCGGCAAGCCCCATGCGGCCGGCCCAAGCGATGCGGTGTTCCGGCAGCATCAGGCGGATTTCGGGCGGCGTGGACTCCGCCACCTCGATGAGCCGCGCGGTGCCGCCGCAGGCGACGTAGCGGCATAGCTGTTCTGGATACGCAACAGTTGCCGAAAGCCCGACGCGGCGCGCGTGCGGCGCCAGCGTGGCGAGGCGCGCCAGGCACAGCGCGAGCTGGTCGCCGCGCTTGGTGCCGGCCAGCGCATGGATTTCGTCGATCACAATGCTGGCGAGATTGGCGAAAATACCGGGTGCATCCTCCAGCGACAGCAGCAAAGCCAGGCTTTCCGGCGTGGTGAGCAGCAAATCCGGCGGCATTTTCCGCTGACGCTTGCGGCGCTCGGCGGGGGTGTCGCCGGTGCGGGTTTCGATGCGGATGGGCAGTCGCATTTCCGCCACCGGCGCTTGCAGGTTGCGAGCGATGTCGGTGGCCAGCGCCTTCAGCGGGCTGACATAGAGGGTGTGCAGATTGGGGCTGGCGCGCGGCTCGGCGAGGGCTACGAGCGAGGGCAGGAAACCGGCCAGCGTCTTGCCGCCGCCGGTGGGGGCGATCAGCAGCACGTTTTCCCCGGCTTGCGCGGCGGCCAGCATCGCGAGTTGATGCGGCCGGGGCGACCAGAGGCGGCGAGCAAACCAGGCGGCAAACTGTTCTGGTAATGTTCCTTGCATGGCCGGGAAGCTACGGCAGGTGCCTGGGGAAGAAAAGCGGAGGAGGCGGCGGATGGAACCGGTGGAGGTGGCGGCAAACGGCCTGCGATTCGCGTGTGACATCGCGGGCGAAGGTCCGGACGTGGCGCTTTGCCTGCACGGCTTCCCCGAGAGCCGCTTTTCCTGGCGCCACCAATTGCCGTTTCTGGCGGCGCACGGGTGGCGGGCGGTGGCGCCGGATCTGCGTGGTTATGGCGACAGTTCGCGACCGGCGGGGGTGGCGGCCTATCGGATGCCGGAGTTGGTGGCGGATGTGGGCGGGCTGTTCGATGCGCTGGGCGCGCGGCGTCGGCTGCTGGTGGCGCACGATTGGGGCGCGCTGATCGCGTGGCAGTTCGCCATCGAGCGGGTGCGCGATCTGGCCGGACTGGTTATTCTGAACGTGCCGCACCCGGCCGTGCTGCGCCAGGTGCTGCGGCGGTCGCCAAGGCAGATGCTGCGATCCTGGTATGTTTTCTTCTTTCAACTGCCGTTCCTGCCGGAGGCGATGCTGGGTGCTTCGGGCGCGCGTGCGGTGGGCGAGGCGATCCGCGGGATGGCGGTGGACAAGTCGGCATTTCCGGAACCGGTGCTGGAGCATTATCGCGCGAACGCCCGGCGCCCCGGGGCGCTCACCGCCATGGTGAATTACTATCGCGCCAATTTCTTCCAGATGTGGGAACAGGCCGAGATGCGGCCGATCGAAGTGCCCACGCTGATGATTTGGGGCGAAGAGGACCGGGCGCTGGGGCTTGAACTGACGGAAGGGTATGCGCCTTATGTGCGGGATTTCACGTTGCGGCGCTTGCCCGGCGTGTCGCACTGGGTGCAGCAGGAAGCCCCGGAGCGGGTGAACGCGGTGCTTGGCGATTTTCTGAGAAGGTTGGAGGCGTAATGCTGACGATATTGATCATCGTGCTGGTTGTGCTGGCGCTCGGCGGGTTCGGGCACACCGGGTATCAACGCGGCTGGTATGCGAGGCCCGCGTATTATGAGCCGCGGCCGGCCTGGGGCGGCGGCGGCCTGGGTCTGATTCTGTTGCTGGTGGTGCTGTGGCTGCTGTTCTTCCACCATCCGCACGGATACTACCGCTACTGATCCTGGCCGCACCGGACGGGGCTGTGCCAACCCCGGAGATTGCCGCTTGACGGAACCGCGCAAGAGTTTGGATGCGCTCGGGCTGGAGTTCCGCACCGACAAATCCTCGGCAGCGCACGACTACCTGAATTTTTACGAGCGGTATCTGGCGGGGTGGCGCGACCGGGCGGTGACGCTGCTGGAAGTGGGCGTGCTGCGCGGCGCTTCGCTGGCGGTGTGGGAGGCGTATTTTCCGAACGGCAAGATCGTCGGCGCCGACATCGACCCGAACACGTTGCGGTTCGCGCGCGATCGGGTGGAGGTGGAGATCGTCGATCAGTCCAATCTGGAAGATCTCGTGCGGCTCGGCATGAAGCATGGGCCGTTCGACGTGGTGGTGGAGGATGGTTCGCATTTCTGGGAGCACCAGATCACATCGCTGCGGACTTTGTTTCCTTTCGTCAAGGACGGCGGCTTGTACATCGTCGAGGACCTGCACACGAACTACGGCGATCTGGCGGAGGATTACCGCGGCGTCGCAAGCGTGTCGTGCATGGATTACCTCAAGCGCCTGACCGATCTGCGGGTGGGCGACGTGATGCTGGATATTTCGCAGGAGGAAGATCCGTTCCTGCGTTCGTACGGCAGGGCGATGCGGGCCATCACGTTCTATCGCCGGGCCTGCCTGATCGAAAAATTGCTGCCTGCCAATAACGAGCCGCACGCCGCCGCACCCTACATGATGGTTTCGGAGGACACCGGGCATGTCGGGGTGACGCTGGTGGCGCATATCGGTCATGTCGGTGACCGGATGAGCCCGATTGGCTGTCTGCGGCCGGCGCGCGAGGGGCTGCATTTCCAGGGGTTTTCGCTGGCCGTGCCGCGGCAGGGCGTGGGCTTGCAATACCGCGCGCTGCTGGCCAGCGGCGATTGGAGCGACTGGGTGGCCGAAGGCGAGTATGTCGGCACGCGCGGACGCGGCGAGGATTTGCGCGGTTTCGCCGTGCGGTTGCCAGAGGCGGCCCGAAACCGCTTCGAGGTTCAGGCGGTGGCGCGATTTTCCGGCGATCCCGAACCCGTGCTGGTGGGGGACGGCGAAGCCTGCGTGCCGCGTGCCGGCAGCGGCGTGCTGGCCGGCATGCAAGTGCTGGTGCGGCTGCTTGCGGCGGCTGGCGAAACCCGGTGATGGTGCCTATGACAAAACTGTTGCGCGTGGTGGCGTGGGAAGCGTAGGCTTCTCGCACCGGGGCGAACTTTTGTCGGTGAGGGAACGATGCGGTCAACGCTTCCTGTCCTCCTGCGTGCGGCCTTGCCGGGGCTGGCCTTTCTCTGCGGCGCGGCCGCCGGCGATTGGCAGATCGGCTCGCACAAAATGGGCATTTCGGGGCCGGGGGCCTCGCCACTGCTGGAACGTCCGGCCGGGCCGGCGGGACTCGCTTCGCGGCGGTTTCTGCTGGAGATCGGCGGCGTGGATTTCGAGGCGGTGGCCTCGACAGCTTCGCCCATCACGCTGCGCTACGACCCAGGCGCACCCGACGGGCAGCGGCTGATCGTGCAAGCGGATGGCGTCGCCACGCACGCCGCGCTGCCGGACTGGCAGATCAAACCGATCGCGGCACTGGCCGACAGCGTCTATACGGCGGACGTCTCGTTGTTCGGCGACGGGCCGGATACCGACCATTTCGTGTATCCACGGTTTCACCCGGCGCTGCGCGATACGTTGCTGGGATTGCGGCTGCTGCAGGCCGATCTGATGCTGTCGCATCCGGAAAGCTTCCGGCAGGTGCCGATGCAGAACGGCAGCCCGGTTCTGGGCGTGGGCGAGGCCATGCCAAACGACGCGGCAAGCGCGCATGCGGCCGACGTGCTGGGCGCGGTGATCGGCAGCTACGATTACCAGTCGTGGGTGCTCACGGATATCGGCGAGAACGCGGCACTGCAAAGCGAAGCCGGCGGCGTCCGCCCCGATCTGCATCCGTTCTATTATTTCTGGTCCACGCGCATCGGTGCGGCGGCGCTGCGTCTGCTGCGGCTCACGTCGCTGGAAGGTCTGGTTTCCAAGCCGGAACAGCCGGGCATTCGCGCCCAGGTGGAAGCGGCGGCGCGGCGCTACGAGGTGCTGGAACGCCAGCCGGAAACCAGCGGGCAGCCGCACGCAATGCCGGATTTGACGGCCCGCGTGCAGGCCGACGAGGCCATGGTGCGGGCGCTCAATCCACTGGTGTGGAACGCAGTGCAGAACACCTCGCGCTATGCGGCACTGTTCCGGCTTGCGCGCACCGACGATCCGGCCGCATGGCGAGCCTTCACCGCTTCGCTGGCAAATGTGCCGTTGGTGCCGGCGGTGCGCACGCCGACGGCCTGGCCGCGCGAGGATTAGCCGGATCGCGGTGCGGGAGGGAGCGCGGCCGGCTGGGCCTCGATCAAAGCCGCGTGGCGTTGCTCCGAGGGCAGGCAAAGCGGAAGCATCGCGGCGGCGGCCTGCTCCGGCGTCTGGATGGTGCGGGGATCCTCGCCTGGATAGGCCTGGGCGCGCATCCGCGTGGCGGTGCGGCCGGGGTTGAACAGGTTGACGCGCAGCGGTGCGTTCTCGACCTCGTCGGCCCAGCTCAGTACGAGGCTTTCCATGGCTGCCTTGGTGCTGGCGTAGGCGCCCCAGTAGGCGCGCGGGCTACGGGCGACGTTGCTGGTGAGGAACACCGCGCGGCCCGCATCGGCGGCCAGCAACGGCGGCGCGCAGGTGCGGATCAGCCGGTAGGTGGCCACGAGATTGGTCGCGACGCAGGCGGCGAAATCCCGCGGTTCGACATGCGGCACGGGGCTGAGCTTGCCGAGCGCGCCGGCATTGTGCACCAGGATATCGAGCCTCCCGAACCGCTGCACGATGCTGGGTCCGACGGCATCAATGCCTTCCGGCTTGGCCAGATCCATTGGCAGCAGCGTGGCCTGGGCACCCGCGGCGCGGATGGCGTCGTCGGTTTCTTCCAGGCCGCCTTGCGTGCGTGCGATCAGCACCGGATGTGCCCCTAGCCGCGCGAGCGCGATCGCGGTTGCGGCACCGATGCCCCGGCTGGCGCCGGTGACCAGCGCCACGCTGCCGGCCAGCGGTTGTTCCACTCAGCCGATTTCCGCGAGCAGGCTGAGCTGGCGGTCGCTCTTCTGGTCGAAATCGGGCAGCGGGATCGGGTAGTCGCCAGTGAAGCACGCGTCGCAATACTGCGGCTTCGTCTCGTTGCGGGATTCGTGGCCAAGCGCGCGATACAGGCCGGCGATGGAGATGAAGGCCAGGCTGTCGGCGCCGATCAGCGCCGCCATTTCGGGCACGCCGTGCTGCGCTGCGAGCAGCTTTCCCCGCTCCGGTGTATCTATGCCATAGAAACAACTGTTCGTGGTAGGTGGCGAGGAGATGCGCATGTGAACTTCGCGCGCGCCGGCGGCACGGACCATTTCCACGATCTTGCGGCTGGTGGTGCCGCGCACGATGCTGTCGTCCACCAGCACCACGCGGCGGCCATCCAGCATGGCGCGGTTTGCCGAATGCTTCAGCCGCACACCGAGATTGCGGATGTGGTCGGTAGGTTCGATGAAGGTGCGGCCGACATAGTGGTTGCGGATGATGCCGAATTCGAAAGGCATGCCGCTTTCCTCGGCAAAGCCCATCGCGGCCGGCACGCCGCTATCGGGAACCGGCACCACGATGTCGGCGGCAATCGCACTTTCGCGCGCCAGCTCGCGGCCGATCTGCTTGCGCGCGGCATAGACCGGCGTGCCTTCCATCACGGAATCGGGTCGCGCGAAATAGATGTATTCGAACACGCAGAAGCGCGAGCGCGATTGTCCGAACGGCTTGATGCTGCGGATGCCGAGATCGTTGATCAGCACGATCTCGCCGGGCTCGATGTCGCGCACGAATTCGGCGCCGACGATATCCAGCGCGCAGCTTTCGCTGGCCAGAACCCAACCCGGCGCCGCCCCATCCGCCGGCCCGATGCGGCCCAGGATCAATGGCCGCACGCCCTGCGGATCGCGCACGCCGATCAGCGCCTCGTTCGACAGCGCCGTCAGCGAATAGGCGCCCACCACCTGTTTCAGCGCATCGATCAGCCGATCGACCACGGTGGAATACGTGCTGATGGCGATGAGCTGGATGAACACCTCGCTGTCGGTGGTGGATTGGAACAGGCAGCCGCGGCGCACCAGCGCCTTGCGCAAGCCCAGCGCGTTGGTGAGGTTGCCGTTATGCGCCACCGCCAACCCGCCGAACTCGAAATCCGCATAGAGCGGCTGCACGTTGCGCAGAATGGTTTCGCCTGTGGTGGCATAGCGGTTATGGCCCACCGCCGTGCGGCCCGGCAGGGCGGCGATCACGCGCGCATCGCCGAACACATCGCCGACCAGGCCCAGCCCGCGCTGCGAATGGAAACGGCGGCCATCGAAGCTGACGATGCCGGTGGCTTCCTGGCCGCGGTGCTGCAGTGCGTGCAGGCCCAGCGCCGTGACGGCGGCGGCATCCGGCATGTTCCAGACGCCGAACACGCCGCACTCCTCGTGCAGCGTATCCTCATCTCCGGCGGTCGGCATCGGCTTGGCCCCCTGGCCCGGGCGGGAGTGTAGCAGAACTGTCAACTAAGGGTGGTCGGGCCGCGGGCCAAGGGCCGAGCCCGCGGGTTCGGCGTGCATCAGCTCTGCGGCGGTGGTGGGCGCGCCCTGGGGCGGGGGCGTGATGCGAGGGCGGAACTTGACCGGCAGGAACTCGACGCCCCAGGCGGCGCCGGAATAGAGCGCCGGCAGGGTGCGGGAGCGCTGGAAGGGCGGTGGCCAGGTATCGGGGTTGGGCAGCAGGATGGAGCCCAGGATATAGGCCGCGATCAGCACGGCGCAGCCGCGAACGATGCCGAACAGCAGGCCGAGCGTGCGATCGAGCCCGCCCAGCACGGAAAAGCGGGCTGCGCGGCCCACGAGGTTGGCGAGCAGCGAGAGCACCAGCAGCACGCCCAGGAACACGGCGACATAGGCGGCCGGGTCGGCCAGATCGGGGTTGCCGATCAGCCGCTCGGAAGCGGGTTCCAGGCCGGGGCCGTAGAGCAGCGCGGCGTAGCCGGCGGCTAGCCACGCGCCGAGACCCAGCAATTCCCGCACCAGCCCGCGGGACAGGCCGAGCAGCGCGGAGATGCCGATCACGACGAGGACGGCGAGGTCCACCAGGTTCATGGCGGGTGTATGCGGGAGGAACGGAGTCCGGCCAAGCCGGGGCCGCACTGCGAACGCTTCAGATCGTTGCCAGCGTGCGGATTCGGGCGCGCGGGAAAATTTCGGTTTGCGCCAGAACCGGGGTGGCGGGGCGCACACGTTCCACCACCGCACGCACGGGTGCGCGGATGGCGGCGCCGGTGAGCAGCACCGGGTTTTCCGCGGCGTGCGCATCGAACACTTCGCGCAGGCGGCGCATGAATTCCTGCAACCGGCTCGGCGCCATTGCAAGCTGGCGGTCCTCGGCCGGACCCAGCAGGCTTTCGGTGAAGCTCGTCTCCCATTCGGGGGAGAGCGGGATCAGGCGCAGCACGCCATCTTGCCCCGCGTGGCTATCGCAGATTTGCCGGGCGAGCCGCGTGCGCACCGTGGCCAGCGTGGCGGCGAGCGAACGGCCGCCGCCGACGCAGGCTTCGTGGATGCCTTCCAGCACCGTTGGCAGATCGCGGATGGATACGCGCTCGGCGAGCAGCGACTGCAGCACGCGCTGCACGCCGCCGACCGAAATCACGCCGGGCATCAGATCGGAGACCAGCTTCTGGTGCTCGCGCGGCAGATCGTCGAGCAGTTTCTGGGTTTCGGCATAGGAGAGCAGTTCCGGCATCATGTCGCGCACGAGCTCGGTCAGGTGCGTCGCCAACACGCTGGGCGCATCCACCACCGTGCAGTTGCGCATCAGCGCCGCCTCGCGCTGCGCCGGATCGATCCAGATGGCGGGCAGGCCGAAGGCGGGTTCCTGCGTGGGTTCGCCCGGCAGATCGGGCGTGCCGCCGGCGGGATCCATGGCGAGCAGCATCAGCGGCCGGATTTCGCCGCCGCCGGCATCGATCTCCTTGATCCGGATACGATACTGTTCCGCGCCGAGCTGGAGATTGTCCTGGATGCGCACCGGTGGCAGCACGAAGCCCATTTCGGACGCTATCGAGCGGCGCAAATTGCGGATCTGCTCGGTGAGCTTGGGTGGGTCGCCGCCAGCCAGCGGCAGCAGCGCGTAACCCAGCTCGACACGAATGGTGTCGATGCGCATCGATTCCGCGATGGGCGCCTCAGCCGAGACCGGGGCCGCGAGCACGGGTTCCGCTGCCGTGCCGCGCGCCGGATGGCGCGCCCGATGCCAGGCGCCGGCCCCGGCCAGCC
>CAXUEX010000042.1:0-19571 GCA_964250215.1 uncultured Acetobacteraceae bacterium
AAACCGCACTGACGCCGAGAGAGCCGGGGCCAGCGGTCCCCGGCTGCCCGGCCGCCGGCTTGCCACACATCTGTCGCTTGCCGGGGCGGGCTTCGGGCGGCACCTTCTCCCGCCACTTGGGCCACCACTTGGGGGAGGTTTGCCATGCCGAGATGTTCGCACCTGTTCGCCGCCGCCGTCGCACTGGCCGCTGGCGGTGCAAGGGCCGCAAGCGTTTCGCCTTACGATCACATATTCGTGGTGATGGAGGAGAACCACGAGTATTCGCAGATCATCGGCAATGCGAACGCACCGAAACTCAACGGCTACGCAAAAACCTATGGGCTGGCGACTAATTACGATTCCGTCACGCACCCGAGTGCGCCGAACTACGTGGCGCTGACCGGCGGATCGTATTTCGGCATCCAGGACGATAATTCCTACAAGACGCACAAGCTCAACCAGCCAAGCCTGACCAGCCAGATCGATGCGGCCGGGCTCGCCTGGAAGGGATATTTCCAGACCATGCCGAAGCCCGGTTTTACCGGCGTGTGCTATCCGGGATCGTGCCTGTACGCCTCCAAGCACAATGGGCCGATCTATTTCGACAGCGTGAACGGCAGCCGGAAGGAACTCGCGCGCGAGGTGCCGATCACGCAGCTCACGACCGACCTTGCTGCCGGCAAGCTGCCGAATTACGCGGTGATCGTGCCGGATATCTGCCACGACATGCACGGCGGCACGGGAAGCTGCACGAATTCGTCCGACGCGCAGCTCGTCGCGGCTGGCGATACCTACGCGGCGGGGCTGGTGACCGCGATCACCGGCGCGGGGTTCTGGGAAGCAGGCCACAATGCGGTGGTGATCGTGTGGGACGAGGGGGCGACGAATATCGGCGGCGGCGGCCATGTGGCGGCGATCGTGATCACCAGCGACGGGCCGCGCGGGCTGCGGGACGGGACGGCCTACGATCATTATTCTCTTCTAGGAACTATCGAGGCGGCGCTAGGGCTGGGCTGCTTGCAGAACACGTGCAAGGCCACGCCGATGGTGCCGCTATTCGCGCATAAGTGACGCCGGCGCGCTACGCCGCGGCGGCTGCTCCCGCCGCCGCGGCCGGGGCCAGCAGCAATGCGCGAAACGCCTCGCCCGCGGCCGACAGCGTCTTGTCGCTCCGGTGAAGCACGTACCAGTGGCGGATCAGCGGGAAACCTTCCACCGGCAGCACGACGAGCCGGCGGGTTTCCAGTTCCAGTTCCAGCGTCTGCGCCGGCACGATAGCCAGGCCGAGGCCGGCCTGCACGGCCTGTTTCGTCGCCTCGTTGCTGGAAAGCTCGCAGCCCGGGCGGTAGGCGATGCGGTGCTCCGACAAATAGCGCTCCACCGTGGCGCGCGTGCCGGAACCGGGTTCGCGGAGAACGATGGTTTCTTCGGCGAGCCTGCGGAGCGGCACCTTTTCGGCATTCGCGAGAGGATGGTTCGGTGGCGCAATCACCACCAGCGGGTTGTCCATGAAGTTGCGGGCGATCACGTCGGCGGTTTGCGGCGGCTGGCCGGTGATGGCGAGATCGGTCCGGTTTTCGGCCAGCGCCACGAGCACCGCATCGCGGTTGACCACGGCCAGGCTTACGCGCACGCCGGGATGGCGTTGCGTGAACGCGGCGATGCGCTCGGGCAGAAAATAGTTCGCCGTGGAAACTACCGCCAGCCGCAGCACGCCGCGTTCCAGGCCATGGAATGCCTCCATCGCGGTTTCCAGCTCGCCCATCTGCGCCGAGATGCGGCCGGCATGCGTGCGCAGCACCTGGCCGGCTTCGGTGAGGCACATGCGCTTGCCGATCTGCTCGATGAGCTTGAGACCGATCTGATCTTCGAGCTGCTTCACCTGCATCGAGACGGCGGGCTGCGTAAGGTTGAGCTCATTGGCGGCGCGCGAGATGGAGCCATGGCGTGCCACGGCTTCGAAAATGCTGAGCTGGCGAAACGTGATGTAAATCTTGGGCCTCGCTGCAACGAACACTAGCACGGCCGGCCGCGCCAATCCACGCTCCCGCCGGCGACGTCATGGTGCGATGCACCACAATTGTGCAGTGCGTCAATTAGTGCCGCTGATATAGGCATAAGAAGTTCTGCATTTCGTTTTCTGCATGGCTGACGTTTATCGGCGACGGACGGATGCAGCCATCCAGGAGGGCGAAGCGTGGCAGCCAAAACCTACAAAGCCGGCGTCAAGGAATACCGCGGCACGTATTGGACACCCGACTATGTGCCGCTCGACACCGATTTGCTCGCCTGCTTCAAGGTGGTGGCGCAGTCCGGCGTGCCGCGCGAAGAGGCTGCGGCGGCGGTGGCCGCCGAGAGCTCCACGGGCACGTGGACGACGGTGTGGACCGATCTGCTCACCGATCTCGAATACTATAAGGGCCGCGCCTATCGCATCGAGGCGGTGCCCGGCGACGCGAATGCGTTCTACGCGTTCATTGCTTATCCGATCGATCTGTTCGAGGAAGGCTCGGTGGTGAACGTGCTGACCTCGCTGGTCGGCAACGTGTTCGGCTTCAAGGCGATCCGCAGCCTGCGCCTGGAAGACATCCGTTTCCCGCTGGCTTACGTGAAAACCTGCGGCGGGCCGCCGAACGGCATCCAGCTCGAGCGCGACCGCTTGCAAAAGTATGGCCGGCCGCTGCTGGGCTGCACGATCAAGCCGAAACTCGGGCTTTCGGCGAAGAACTATGGCCGCGCCGTTTATGAGTGTCTGCGCGGCGGTCTGGATTTCACGAAGGACGACGAGAACATCAATTCGCAGCCCTTCATGCGCTGGCAGCATCGCTTTGAATTCGTGATGGAGGCGGTGCACAAGGCGACGCAGGAGACCGGCGAGCGCAAGGGCCACTATCTGAACTGCACGGCCTCGACGCCCGAGGAGATGTACAAGCGCGCCGAATTCGCGAAATCGCTTGGCGCGCCGATCATCATGCACGACTTCCTCACCGCCGGCTTCACCGCGAATACGGGCCTGGCGAACTGGTGCCGCGAGAACGGCATGTTGCTGCACATCCACCGCGCAATGCATGCGGTGCTGGACCGCAACCCGATGCACGGCATCCATTTCCGCGTGCTGACGAAGTGCTTGCGACTGTCCGGCGGCGATCATCTGCATTCCGGCACCGTGGTGGGCAAGCTGGAAGGCGACCGCGAAGCCACGATCGGCTGGATCGACCTGATGCGCGAGCCGTTCGTGCCGGAAAACCGTGCACGCGGAATTTTCTTCGACCAGGATTGGGGATCGATGCCGGGCGTGATGCCAGTGGCCTCGGGCGGCATTCATGTGTGGCACATGCCCGCGCTGACGGCGATTTTCGGCGACGACAGTTGCCTGCAATTCGGCGGCGGCACGCTGGGCCATCCGTGGGGCAACGCCGCCGGTGCGCATGCCAACCGCGTGGCGCTGGAAGCTTGCGTGGAAGCGCGCAACCAGGGCCGCCCGGTGGAGCGCGAAGGCCGCGAAATTCTAGCGGCCGCGGCAGCTTATTCGCCCGAACTGAAGATCGCCATGGAAACTTGGAAGGAAATCAAGTTCGAGTTCGATACGGTGGACAAGCTGGATGCAGGCCCCGCGCTGCGCGTTGTGAACGCCTGAACCCCGCTTCGATCCGGAGATAAACCATGTCCGACGTTCTGGCCTACCCGACCACCCCGCGGCATACCGAGACCTTCTCGTACCTGCCACCGATGACGCCCGACCGGATGCGCAAGCAGATCGAATACCTGATTTCGATGAACTGGAATCCGGCCATCGAGCATACCGAGCCGGAGAAGAGCTTCTCGAATTTCTGGTATCTTTGGAAGCTGCCGTTTTTCGGCGAGCGTTCGGTGGACAAGATCCTGTCCGAACTCGAGGCGTGCCACCGGGCCAATCCGGGGCATCATGTGCGGCTGCTCGGGTATGATAATTATACTCAGTCGCAGGGCACTTCGTTCGTCGTCTATCGCGCCGGCGCACGGTGACGCGCGATGCCGGTTGACAGCACCCAATCGGGCCGCGCGGCCTTGCCGGCCGAGAGCGCGTGCGCACCGGGCAACGCGATGCCGCGCTCGTTGCGATAGCGTCGGCGGCGCCTGCGGCCGGGCCACCCGCGCCGGCACGGGCCAGCACACCGGCGGCAATTTCGGTGCCAAAACAGGTTGCGGTGGCCGCACCCGCGGTGATCCTCGATCCGGCGGGCAGCCAGTCCGGCCGGCTGCTTTCAATGCAGCGCCGCCGGCTGATGACGGCTGGCAAGGAAGCGCTGAAGGCCGCGGCGGCGATGCCGGGCCAGGTGATTACAGCCGCGGTCGAAAGCTTTGCCGCCTCGCCAGTGGCGAGCGCGCTCGGCATGTCGGGCTCGGGCCGGGATTTCGCCCAGGCGCGCCGCGCTGCCATGGCCATCGGCGGCCGCGGCAATGCGCCGGCTGCCGGACCCAGCCGGCCGCCCCGGGAGGGCGCCCTGAAATACCCGGCGAAAGTTGTGGCCTCCACCACCCATTCGGGCCAGCCGATCACCGGCCTGCGCATCGGCCAGGGCCGCTCCATGACCGGCGACGAGCGCGGCGTGAGCAAGCCTGTTTCCGGGACGCAATATCTTCCCGCCAATGAGGGCGCTTCGTTCCGTGCCGGCGGCCCGAAAGTGGGGATGGCCCGCACCGAGGGCGGCCAAGTGGTCAGCGGCTCGCTCACCCGAAGCGCGGTGCGCATTACCGGCGACGAGGCCGGGCAGAACGCGACGATTACCGGCGAGGCCGAACAGCTTCCCGAACACGACATCACCACCCGCCGCGATCCCCCCGGTTCGAGCGGCGCGCAATTCGCGCGCCAGGCCAATCCGCACGGCAGCCATGTTTTCGGCACCAATCTCGGCCGCTCGATGAAAACCGCCGGCTCGCGCGACCGCAATCTTTCGCCGGCCATCGAATCGACCGAAAAAGGCTTGAGCATCACCGGCTCGGCGCTGGGGCGCAGCCTGCGCGTGACCGGCGATGCCAGCGGGGCGTGCCGAAATGTTACCGGAACGCAATACCTAGCCCCGGCGCAGCGCCAGGCGGCGTGCAACACCGCCGCTGCCGCCGCGAACGATGCCGGCCGCGCCGATCCGGTGACGGCGGCGAAGGTCAATCTGAGCCAGAGCTGGGGCGGGCAGCGCGTGACCGGCCCGGATCTGGAACACAATCCGCGCGTCACCGGGGACGAGCCGGGATCGTGTTCGTCGATCACCGGCAGCCAGTATCAGGGGCCGGCGACGGCCGAAGGCTGGTGCGACGGCGGTGCGGGCGCGCGCATGGCGGGCAGGATCGTGCGCAAGCCGGCCGACGCGCCCGTTACCGGCAACACGCCCATGCACAACGACGCGGTGACCGGAACGGCGCGCGGTGCCGCTCGCGACATCACCGGCACGCCTTATTACAGAGCCAATACGGAAGTTTCGGCGCCAGCCGATCCCGTGGCGGCGATCGACAGCCGGTTTTCCATTCGCGCGCCGCAACGTTCAGCGCATGTGGTGGCGGCGCAGGGCCGTGCCGACGCGCCGGCGCCATCGGAACGCATTACCGGTGCGTTCGCGGTGGGGATCGGCAAGGTGACGGGAAATTTGGAGTTCATGGGCCGGCCGCGGACGGGCACCGACCGCGAACGCAAGCCGGCGCACACGCTGGTGAGCGGCGAGGGCGCGGTGGGAGCGGTGAAACGCATCAGCGGCGACAGTTGGACCGATAACGCGCTCGTCACCGGCCAGGAAGCCGCGTTCGCCGCCGAGCGCAACCCGACGCAGCGCGGCCCGAAAGCGAAAGCTTTCGCCGGCAGCAGCACCTTCAAGGAACAGGCGGTGCATGAAGAGCCGAAACAGCTGGTAACCGGCATGATGGGATATTTCAGCAAGACCGGTGCGCGCGTGACGCTTTCCGGCGGAGCGCAGAGTTGAGGCACCAGGCGCTGCATACGGCGCGGCGCGCGGGGCTCGCGGCGCCTCGGCTGCGCCTGCCGGAGTGGGGGTTTGCCCCCTCGCCCGCGCTTGCCGTTGCGCCGATGGCTGCCGCGCCAATTTTTGTGGCGGGCAGGCACCCGCTTGCCGACGATGTGCTGAGCCGCGCATTGGGTGTGCGCGCCGCGGAGATCGAGGCGGCGTTTGCGGCGATCGAACCCGCGTTGCGGGCGCTGGCGCCGCTGCAGTTCGAGCCCGGCTTTCCGGAGCGCGCCGCCGCGGATATCCGCGCGAAGCTGCGGCTGGAGATAGCGGAAACTGCGTTCGCCGCGTCCTGGAACGCGCCGCTCGATTTGCGCGCGCTGCATGCGCGCTGCACGATCGGCACGTTCTGCCGCTTGATCGAACGCGCGTTCGATCGCGGCCTGGCGGAACTGAGCGATGGCGAGAGCGCCGAGGCGCTGGTGCACCGCTGGGGCTTTCACGCGGTGGATGTGACGCCGTGCGCCGACGGCCGGCTTTCCGGCGTGATCGACTATATCTTGCGCATTCCGCCGGCCGTGGTGGCGTTTCGCAAATCCTATGCCGGCGCGAATTTCGACGTGGCAGAATCCGTGCGGCACTGGGAGAGCGTGGAGCTTGCGCGCTTTCGCGAAGCCCGGCCGAACGCGGCCGATGCGCCGACGCGCTATCTGAAGATCGGCGCGTACCATTTCAGCAGCGCCGATCCGCAGCACGAAGGCTGCGCCGCGCATGGCAGCGACGAGAAGCGTGCCGCTGGCAGCCTGCTCAAGCGCCTGGAGAGTTTTCGCGATGCGGTGCGCAACATGCACGCGGCCGAGGTCGCGATTCTGCTGATCGGCGTGGATACCGACACCGATGCGATCCACGTGCATGTGCCGGATGCGCGGGGTTGCATGAGCGTGGACCGCTTCCTGTGCAGCCGCGCGCTGTATGACGAAACGGCTGGCATGGCGCGCGACGCCGGCAAGGACGCCATCCGCGAAGCGGTCGCACGGCTGGCCGGCGTTGCTGCGGACGATGCGCAGACCGAGGGCATGCGCTGGTTCTGCGGTTATGTGCTGAAGAACAATTTCGGCCAGGTGGAGGCCGTGCGACACCAGCATGGCGGCCGCTATGCCGAAGCCGGGCATGGCGAAAAGCTGATCGTGGTGGGCGACGCGGTGGACGACGTGCAACTCCGCAATCTTGCGTATCAGGCGCAGATGCGGACAGTGGAGGAGGGTGCGGCCGATCTCGATGTCGGCGTGAAGGTTCTCTCGCACCATCTTGCGCCCGCCGGCATGCAGATACCGGTTCTCGTGCATTTCCGCTACGATCCGCGCATTCCCGGTGCGGCGCATTCGGCGGGCGTGCAGGCGCGCCGGCTTTCGGCGGCCGTGCGCGCGCGCCATCCGAACGTGTTCGTAGCCGCCGTGCGGCGCGCCGGCGATGGCAGCGCGCTGGAACCGATTGATCTGACGGAGATATTGCCATGAAAATCTGTCAGGTGGAGGGCACGCTGGTGGCCACCGCCCGTATCCCGGGCCTGCAGAACCGCCGGCTTCTGGTGGTGAAGGAACGCGGGGCTTCGGGCAAGCAGGTTGCCGTGGATCCGGTGGGCTGCAAGCCGGGCGACTGGGTGATCGTGGTGGGCAGCTCGGCGGCGCGCGATGCGGCCGGCAGCAAGGAATATCCAAGCGATTTCACGATCGTCGGCATCATCGATTTCTGGGACGAGCCTTCGGGCCGCGCCGGACAGAAGGCGATGGAACATGCAGATTAGCCGCGTTGTCAGCGATCTCGTCACCACCAAGCGGGTTTTCTGGCTGGCCAACCGTTCGCTGCGCGTGATCCAGGATCACCGCGGCAATCTGGATGTGGTCGTGGATCCGATCGGCACCAAGCCGGGGGATTTCGTGATCACCATCGGGTATTCCGCGGCGCGGACCGCGGCGGGAAATCCGAACATCACCACCGATCTCACGATCGGCGGCATCATCGACCACTGGGATGAGGAACGCTGGCGCAATTGACGGCAGTTTTCTCGAATAATTTAATGGCGAAGGAGAGCGTTATGGCGACGGAAAAGATGGGAATTGCGCTGGGAATGATCGAGACGCGCGGCCTGGTGCCCGCCATCGAGGCGGCGGATGCAATGACAAAGGCTTCCGAAGTGCGGCTGATCGGCCGGCAGTTCGTGGGCGGTGGCTACGTGACCATTCTGGTGCGCGGCGAGACCGGTGCGGTGAACGCGGCGGTGCGTGCCGGCGCCGATGCGTGCGAGCGTGTGGGCGACGGGCTGGCGGCGGCGCACATCATTGCGCGTCCGCACCAGGAAGTGGAGCAAGTGCTGCCATTGCCGGAAATGATGGGCAACCCGCGCATCACCGCCGGCGAATAACGAGTTTCTGAAAAGGAGTTTGACATGGCGAACGAACGGTTTGGCATCGCGCTGGGCATGATCGAAACGCGCGGCCTGGTGCCGGCCATCGAGGCGGCCGACGCAATGACCAAGGCTTCCGAAGTGCGGCTGATCGGGCGGCAGTTCGTGGGCGGCGGCTACGTCACGGTGCTGGTGCGCGGCGAGACGGGTGCGGTGAACGCGGCTGTGCGCGCCGGTGCCGATGCCTGCGAGCGCGTGGGCGACGGCTTGGCGGCGGCACACATCATCGCCCGTCCGCATATGGAGGTGGAGCAGATCCTGCCGCGGCATCCGGAAGGCCAGTATCTGAGTTCCGAGGTGGCGGCGCAGTAACCGGCGGCGAGGGCAAAAATTGGCCGGCAGCAGGCGGTCGGCAGGGAAGGAAGCAACGATGTCGTGCACATTGGCATTGCCGGAAGGCTGGAAGATGGTGGCGAAGCCGCCGGCGCTGTTCCGGCGCTACGAGTTCGCCTCGTACGCCGAAACCCGGGAGTTTCTCGACCGGCTGGCGGTGCTTTCGGAGGAGACGGGATTGTTCCCGGATCTCGGGTTCGCCAAAACCTACGTGAACATCACCGTTCAATGTCTGGACGCGGATGGGGCGGGCGCCGGCGAGATTGCCTATGCGCACCGCGCGGCTGCGCTGGCTGAAGCGGAGATGCCCTGATGGGCAAACCCGCGCCCAAGGCGGCGCTTGCCGAAGTGCTGAAACGGCCGGATGCGCCGGCGCAGACCGCTGCATCCGACCGGTCGGCCGACGCGACGCCGGCGCATCCGGCGCATCAGCCGAAGCGCACCGGCACGCCTTCCAACACGCACGATCCCGGGCAGCCGCGCGACACCACCGCGAAGCCTTGGGCCGATTTGCACCCGCAGCGCATCTGGCCGGACTGAGGCAAACGACAATGCGCCCTCCCGCGATCGATGTGGCTGCGGCCATCGTGCACGACGCGGCGGGGCGCGTGCTTGTGGCGGAACGCTTGCCGCGGCAGATTGCCGCCGGGTTCTGGGAGTTGCCGGGCGGCAAGATCGATCCCGGCGAGACACCCGCACAGGCGGCGGTGCGCGAGCTCGCCGAAGAAACCGGGCTGCGTGCGCTTTCGCTGCTGCCATGGGTGTCGTACACGCATTCTTTTCCGACGCGGACGATCCGACTCTCGTTTTTTCGCGTGCTGGCCTATGAAGGCACGGCGTACGGACGCGAGGGTCAGCGCCTGGCCTGGGTGGACCCGGCGGCGCCGTCAGTGCACCCGTTGCTGCCTAGCAATTATCGCGTGATGGCGGGGCTCGGGCTGCCGGGGTTGCTCGCGGTGAGCGATGCGGGTTTGCGCGATCCTGCAATTCTGCTGCAACGCGCCGCTTCGGCCTTTGCGTTCGGCGCGCGGCTGCTGCTGGTTTCCGAGCGTTCGCTCGCGCCCGATCAGCGGGTGGGTTTGGCGCGCAGGCTGCAATCGCTCGCCGCCGGTTATGGCGGGCGCGTGATCCTGGAGGGGTCGGCGCAGGAAGCGCGGCGCGCGGGCGTGCCGGGATTGCTCGCCGGCGCGCGGGAGTTGCGGCGCACCACGGCGCGGCCGGAGGTGGCCCTATGGGGGGCACGCTGCCGGAATGCGGCCGATCTGGCCCGCGCCGTGGCATTGGGCGCCGATTACGCGATCGTGGTGCCCGTTCTGGCGAGCCTGGATGCGACGCCGCCGCTGGGCTGGGGCGGATTTTCCGCGCTGGTTGAGCGCGCGCCGATCCCGATCTATGCGCAGGGTGGCCTTGCCCCCGCCGATCTGCCGATGGCGCGGGCGCCGGGCGCGCATGGCATCGCCGTGCCGCTCGCCGCGATTGCCGCCACCGCCGTGGCGGCCTGAATTCGAGCTGCCAGAACAAGGGGGAGCGTATGGTTCTGACACCGTTATGGCTTGCCTCCCTCGGCCCGCTGGGGCTGCTGCTGAGCTATCTGCTGCCCGGTATGCTCGGGGCCACGCCGAAGGGAACCGACCGGCTGGCGGGTGCGGCGGCGCTGATCAATCTCGGGATCGCTTTCGCCACCGCTGCCCTGGTGGTGCTGAACGGCCAGTTGCATACGCCCGGCGTGGGGATCGCGGGCATCGGCTTCGGGCTGTATCTGGATGCGGTGAGTGCGACGATGTTCTGCCTGGTGTCGTTCATCGGCGCGATCGTGCTGAAATACAGTTTCACGTATATGGACGGCGATCCGCGGCACGTGCTGTTCATTCGGCAGATGTGCCTGACGCTGTCGGCCGTGCTGATGCTGGCCATCTCGGGTAATCTGTTTCAGTTTACGCTGGCGTTCTGGGCCACCGCGATGGGGCTGCACAAGCTGCTGATCTTTTACCCGGAGCGGCCGGCGGCGATTTTCGCGGCACGGAAAAAATATCTTTTCAGCAGGATCGGCGATCTTTGCCTGATCGGCGCCGCGGTGCTGCTGTATCGCGCATTCGACAGCCTGGATTATGCGATGCTGTTCGCGCAGGCCGAGATGATGCGGCTGAACGGCGACGGCATCTCCGGGGTGAGCATCGCCTCGCTGCTGCTGGTGTTCGCGGCGTTGCTGAAATCGGCGCAGTTCCCCACCCATGGCTGGCTCATCGAAGTGATGGAGACGCCAACGCCGGTATCGGCGCTGCTGCACGCCGGCATCATCAACGCGGGTGGATTCCTGGTGATCCGGTTTGCCGATCTCATTTCGCTATCTTTACCATCGATGCACCTGCTGGCGCTGGTGGGCGGCTTCACCGCGTTGTTCGGGTCGGTGGTGATGCTGACGCAGACGTCGATCAAGGTGTCGCTCGCCTGCTCGACGGTGGCGCAGATGGGCTTCATGATGCTGGAATGCGGTCTCGGCGCGTTCTCGGCGGCGATGCTGCACATCGTCGCGCATTCCTTCTACAAGGCGCATGCATTCCTGTCATCGGGCAGCGTGATCGACATCGCACGCACCTCGTTCACGCCCAATCCTGGCGGCAAGCCGCACCCGCTGCGGCTGATCATCTCGATCGCCGCGGTGCTGGTGGTCACCTTCGTGTTCAGCGTGGCGACGGGCTATACGATCACGGCGCAGCCGGGCGTATTCACGCTGGGCGCGGTGCTGCTGCTGAGCTTGATCCATCTGGTGGCGAACGGCATCGACGAACGGCCGAACGCCTATGTGGTGGGCCGCGTTCTGGTGCTCGCGATGTTCGTGGCGGTCGCCTATTTTGCGCTGCAATGGGGTTCGGAATACGTGCTGGTGGAAGCGCTGCCCAAGGCGCAGCCGCTGCGCGGGGCGTTCGGCGTGCTGGTGGTGGCGGCCGTTGTGATCTCCTACGCGCTGGTGACATTCCTGCAAGGATCGGTGCCGAAACATCAAGGCGAGCCGCGCTGGCAGGCGCTGTATGCGCATGTGAACAGCGGCTTCTACGTCAACACCTTCGCCAACCGGCTGGTGCTGCAATACTGGCCAGGACCGGCGCCGGTTCCGGCGCCCTACGCGCTGCCGCTTGCTTTGGGAGCGCACCCATGAGCCTCGCCATCGAACGCGACGCGGTGAGCGTGCCGCCATCGGCACCGCTGCCACTGGGCGCCGCCGAGCTTGCGGCGGCGGTGAAATCCGCCGGCCTGCGTATCGCACCGGTCTGGCCGCTGAAGAATTTCGTCGCGGTCAATCCGTTCCTGGGCTTTTCCGCGCAGCCGTTCCACGCCACGGTAGCGCAGTTGCACCGCGTGGCGCGCACCCGCGCGCTGATGCCGCGCGCCTTCTATTTGCAGGCGATCCGCTCCGGCGCCATCGAGGATTGCGATCTGGCGCGCGCGCTGCACACCGCGCCCGGCGACTGGCGCGTGCCGGCCACGGTGGAGGCGCTCAAATCGGTTCCGGAACGGAGCGCGGCGCCGACGCTGAAGCATCCGGCGCATGTCGCCACGGTTGCCGAGATTCTCAACGAACTTGCCGATGGCGACAAGCAGGTTGCGCGGACGCAGTTCATGGTGGACGAGATCTCGCGCTGGTGCGGCGGTTATTTCGATCAAGGCCAGTCGGTATGGCGGATGCCGTCGCGCGGGCTGCGGCCGTTTGCGGCATGGCGATCGTATGTGCGGCACGATCTCAATCCGGAGGTGATGGGCATTGCCGGTTTCCGTCGGCTTGTGGCCGAGCTGCCGGCCGATCCGATCGATGCGATCGGCGCGGTGGTGGAGCGGCAGGGCGTGCCGGACCGGGCGGTGGAGGATTACCTGCACCAGGCGCTGCTGGATATCAGCGGCTGGGCGGCCTATGCGCGCTACCTGAAATGGGAAGCCGAGCTGCACGGCGGCACGGACGATACGCTGGAAGAACTGCTGGCCATCCGGGTGGTGTGGGGCTACACGCTGTTCATGCAGCGCACCGACGATCGGTTCCGCCGCGCGTGGCTGGAAGCCATGGCGCACGCGGCGCTGCCGCCGCTGGACGAGAAGCTGGGCGACGATCCCGAGCTTTGCATCGACATGGTGCTGCAGGAATCTTACGAAGCGGCATCGCAACGCAAGTTGCTGGCAAAGCTTGGCCGCGGTCCGGCGCCATCGCATTCCGGTCGGCCCGCGGTGCAAGCGGCGTTCTGCATCGACGTTCGATCGGAAGTGTATCGCCGCGCCTTCGAGAGCCTGGCCGACGACATCCAGACGATCGGTTTCGCGGGGTTCTACGGCTTTCCCATCGAGTTCCTGCCCATCGGCCATGTGAAAGGACGCGCGCATTGCCCGGTGCTGCTCACCACAGCCTTCACCGTGTGCGAAGCCGTGGGCGGCGCCTCGGCGGAAGAGGAAACCGAGATCATGGGCCTGCGCCTGCTGCGCCGGCGCGTGATGAAGGCGTGGAAAGCCTTCAAGTTGATGGCGGTATCTTCCTTCATCTTCGTTGAATCCGCAGGCCTCTATTACGGTATCAAACTGCTGAGCGACAGTTTGGCGCTGACGCGCACCGTGCACGATCCGAACGTGGACGGCATGGACGAAGCTGTGATCGGCCGGCTGGGTCCGCGCATCGAGCCCGGCATGGTGGCGGGCCGCGCAACCGGTTTCAATCCGGAACAGCGGCTGGACCAGGCCGAGGCCGTGCTGCGGGCAATGTCGTTCACCGGATCGTTCGCGCGGCTGGTGATGCTCACCGGCCATGGCAGCACCACCGTGAACAACCCGCACGCGGCGGGCCTGGATTGCGGCGCCTGCGGCGGCTACACGGGCGAGGCGAACGCCCGCACCGCGGCGCTGATCCTGAACGATCCCGACGTGCGCAACGGCTTGCGTGATCGTGGCATTGCGATCCCGGAAGATACCTGGTTTCTCGGTTGCCTGCACGATACCTGCACCGACGAGATCCGGATTTTCGAGCTGAAATCCGTGCCGGCCAGCCATGCCGAGGATTTTCGCCGGTTGCGCGGGCTGGTGGCGCGGGCAAGCTCGCTGACGCGGCGGGAACGCTCGGCACGGCTGGGCATCGACAACGGCCTGAATGTGGACGAGGGCGTGAAATACCGCAGCCGGGACTGGTCGCAGGTGCGGCCCGAGTGGGCGCTGGCGGGCAACAGCTCGTTCATCGCCGCGCCGCGCGCCCGCACGCGCGGCATCGACCTGGGCGGCCGCGCTTTCTTGCACGACTACGATTGGCGGCAGGATCGCGGCTTTGCCACGCTGGAACTGATCATGACGGCGCCGATGGTGGTGGCGAACTGGATCAATTTGCAGTATTACGGCTCCACGGTGAACAACGAGGCGTTCGGTTGCGGCAACAAGGTGCTGCACAACGTCACCGGCACGATCGGCGTGCTGGAAGGCAATGCCGGCGATCTGCGTGTAGGACTGCCGTTTCAATCGCTGCATGATGGCAAGCGCTACATCCACGAACCGGTGCGGCTGAACGTGCTCATCGAGGCGCCGCGCGAGGCGCTGGAGGACATCATCCGCAAGCACGAGAGCGTGCGGCAGTTGCTGGACAATGGCTGGCTGCATTTATGGGCCATCGCGGATGACGGCCAGGTCTCCCACCGCTACACGAAAGGCATTGTTTGGGAAGCGGCAACGCCGCCCAACGGTCTGCCGAAGCATTGACGCCGCATTCCGGGCCGCCGAGCCGCGCGCAGCTTCACGTCGTCGCCGCCTGCTATCTCGGCTGGACGCTGGACGCGTTCGATTTCTTTGTTATGTCATTGACGCTGGACGACGTGGTGCGGGAATTCCATTCCACACGCACCACCGTGAGCCTGGCGATCCTGCTTACGCTCGCCATGCGGGCGGTGGGCGCCTATCTGTTCGGCCGGCTGGCCGATCGTTTCGGGCGGCGGCCGACGTTGATGGCGAACGTGCTGATCTATTCCGTGCTGGAATTCGCCTCCGGCTTTGCGCCGAACCTGGCGATCTTTCTGGTACTGCGCGCGCTGTACGGCATCGCGATGGGCGGCGAATGGGGGGTTGGCTCCTCGCTGACCATGGAGAGCATTCCCGCGCGCTGGCGCGGCCCGGTTTCCGGCCTGTTGCAGGCGGGCTATCCCAGCGGCTTTCTGCTGGCCACGCTGGTGAGTGCCGTGGCGCTGCCGCAGGTGGGTTGGCGCGGCCTGTTCATGCTCGGCGCGCTGCCGGCGCTGCTGGTGCTGTATATCCGCCGCCGCGTGCCGGAAAGCCCGGACTGGATCGCGGGCCGGGCGGCAACCAGGCGCGCCGGTTTCGCCGGTGTGGTGCGGCGCCATGCGCGTCTGGCGCTGTATGCGGTGGCGATGATGACCGCGTTCAACTATTTCAGCCACGGCACGCAGGACCTCTACAAATCCTTCCTCTCGACAGACCTGAAATTCGGTTTCGACACCACGCACGCGATTCTGATTTTCATGAACGTTGCCGCGATCCTGGGCGGCATTTTTTTCGCCTCGCTCTCGCAGCGCATCGGCCGGCGGCGGGCTATCGTGATCGCGGCGCTGCTTTCGCTGCCCGTGCTGCCGCTATGGGCGTTCTCCGTCTCACCGTTGCTGGTCGGCATCGGTGCGTTTTTCATGCAGCTTTTCGTGCAGGGGGCCTGGGGCGTGGTGCCGGCGCATTTGAACGAGCTTTCGCCCGCGGAAGCGCGGGGCACGTTCCCGGGCTTCACCTACCAGCTCGGCAATCTGCTCGCGGCCGGCAATTCCGTGCTGCAGAGCTGGCTCGCCGACGCCTATTTCGGCAAGAACCTCGCCTGGCCGCTGGCCCTGGTCGCCGGCACCGTCGGCCTTGGGCTCGCCGTGCTGGTAGGGCTCGGCCCAGAAGCGCGGGGGGTTCGCATGGGCGCGGAACGCGATATGCAGCGAGCGGAAGGATAGACGGGTTCGATGCACGATCTACGGCTTGTCGTGGCGTTCGCGTTCCACACGGTGCTGGCCGTGGTGCTGTTCGCGCTGATCGGCGGCGCCGCAGCGCTGCTGGATTTCTACACGCGGTTTCTCGGCCGCGTCGGCATTCCCTGGGCGATCCAGGAAACCATCAAATTAATGGAATATTTCCTGTTCGCGGTCGATCTGGTGTGTCTCGTGGTCTATGTCTCGCGCGAAGCATTCCTGCTGCTGCGGGCCATGGTGAGCCCGGAACACGACGCTGCCCACCGGAAACAGGCACCCGGCCAGGCGCTACTGGCTGGCCCAGACGATGCGGTGCATCCAGGCCACCTCCTCTAGCGAGAAGCTGTAATCCGGGTGTTCCGGGTTGAAGCTTTTCAGTTCGATGCGCCGCGCCGAGCGGCGGGCGAGCTGCTTGGCCATCACCTCGCCGCGCGCCGTGCGCGCCACCACACGGTCGCCGCGGCGGATCGGCGCGGCGGGCGAGACTACCACCATGTCGCCGTCGCGGAACACGGGCTCCATCGAGTCGCCGGATATTTCCAGCGCGTAGGCGTGCGGGTCGCCGATTTCCGGCAGGCTCACCTCGTCCCAGCCGCCACCTTCCGGGTAGCCGCCATCGTCGAAATATCCCTGGCCGCCGGCCTGGGCCAGCCCGATCAGCGGGATGCGGCGGGCGGGCGGCGGCGGCGTGGGCATCGCCCGGTTGCCGGCCACGAGGTGCGAGAAGGCTTCCAGATTGGCGCCGGTGGCATTCAGCACCTTGGCCAGGCTCTCGGTGCTGGGCCAGCGGGCGCGGCCATCCGGCATGCGGCGCTTCGACGGGTTGAACGTGGTGGGATCGAGCCCGGACCGGCGTGCGAGACCGGAGGCCGAGAGCCCGTTTTCCGCGGCGAGCGTATCGAGGGCGCGCCAGAGTTCTTCGTGCTTCATGGCGCGGCAGAATGAACGGAAAATCTGCCTTAGACAATAGGAATTATTACTAACAAAAGCTTGTTTTCGCAGGAGATGCTCGCTACGGTTGCGGCACCGCTGTTTCATTGCGCAGCGGTTGAGCCGGATGGGCTGAACCGCGGTTCGCAATCGGCCAGCCTCCATTTGGCGCGGCGGATCGGAAAATCTGCCTAAAAATGAAAGAAATCCTTGACGCGGCGCGGAAACAAGTCCTAAGCTCCCGATGCGCCTGCCAGAGGCGCCTCACGACAGGAGCCCCCATGGCCTTCGCGCTGCGCCACCTCTCCGTCCTCGCCTACGCCAACGGCTTCACGCTATGGCACTACAAGGCCGGTTCCGAGGAGGCCAAAGCCGTCGGCCGCAGCGGCTATTTCAATGCGGCCGGGGACATGCTTTCGGCCGGCGACATGCTGCTCGTTTCCTCCCCCGGCGGCGGCCGGATGCTGTGCGTGGCGCTAGACAAGCGCGGCGTTCAGACCGTGCCACTGGGCTGAACTTTCAAAACCTCGCGTGCGTGCCGGTCGCGGCCGGTCTCGCTGATGCCGAAGCGGCCATCGGCAAGCGGCCGGGCGAATCCGAGCCGGGCGAGCCGTTCCAGGCAGGGGCCATCCTTCATCGCCGGCGGCCGACCGGTTTCGCCCGCGAGAACCAGCCGGTGCAGCGCCGAGCGGCAGCAGGTTTCCAGATACGGCTCGTCCCACATGCGCCGCTCATCGCCCGGCATGGCACAACTCGGCAAGCGCCGCCTTGTCGCAACCCGCAAGCTGCGCCACGAGGGCGCCCGCATGTTCGCCAACCTCCCTGCCCGGCTGCTCCGGACGCTGCCGCCCGAAACCGCCCATGCGGTGGCGATCGCGGCGCTGCGGCGCGGCTTGGCTGGCGGCGGCGGCATCGCCACGCCGGCGCTGGAAGTGCAGGCGTTCGGCTGCCGTTTCGCCAATCCGCTCGGGCTCGCCGCCGGCTTCGACAAGAACGCGCAGGCCGTGCTGCCGCTGCTGCGGCTCGGCTTCGGCTTCGTCGAGGCCGGCACGGTGACGAAGCTGCCGCAGCCGGGCAATCCCAGGCCGCGCCTGTTCCGGCTGCCAAAAGAACGCGCCGCGATCAACCGCATGGGGTTCAACAATGGTGGCGCGGCGGCCTTCCCGGCGCGGCTGCCACCGCCCGGCGCGCGCCCCGGTGCGCTCGGCATCAATATAGGCATCAACAAAACGGGTGCCGATCCGGAACGGGATTATCCGGCGCTGGTCGCGTTGCTCGGGCCGCAGGCCGATTATGTCGCAATCAATGTTTCGTCGCCCAACACGCCCGGGCTGCGCGATCTGCAAAGCGAGGCGCGGCTGCGGGGCATTCTGTTGGCGATCCGGAATGCGGTGCCGCAGCCGCCGCCGCTGTTTGTGAAACTGGCCCCCGATCTGGCCGATGCGGCACTGGACGCGGTGGTGGACCTGGCGCTGCACGCCGGGATCGCCGGGCTGATCCTATGCAACACCAGCCTGTTCCGGCCGCCGGGCCTGCGCGGCCGGCACGCGGGCGAGGCGGGGGGGCTTTCCGGGCCGCCGCTGTTTGCGCGTTCCACCGAAATGCTGCGCCTGGCCTGGCGCCGCGCCGCCGGCAAGCTGACGCTGATCGGCGTCGGCGGCATCGCAACAGGTGCCGATGCGCTGAAGAAGATCGAGGCCGGCGCCACGCTGGTGCAGTTCTATACGGCATTTGCCTATGCCGGGCCCGGGCTGGTGCCGCGTGTTTTGCGCGAGCTCGATGCAGCGCGCGACGCCGCCGGCTATACGGATATCGCGGCGGCCATCGGCGCGCGCGCCTGATGCGCCATCTGCCGGGCATTGCGGCGATCGCGGGCGATTACGCGGGCTTCATCGTCGATCTATGGGGCGTGGTGCACGACGGCGTAACCGCGTTTCCCGCGGCGCTCGATTGCCTGGCGCGGCTGCGCGGCAGGAACGTGCTGCTGCTTTCCAACGCGCCGCGCCGCGCCTTTGCCGCGCAAGCCACGCTGCGACGGCTCGGCGTGCCAGACGCGCTGTACAATTCCGTGCTGACCAGCGGCGAAGCCACCTGGCAGGCATTGCACGACCGCAGCGATCCATGGTTCGCGCGGCTTGGCCGGCGCGTGTATCATATCGGCCCCGAGCGAGACCGCAGCGTGATCGAAGGGCTTGGCCTGACACGCGTGGAGCGGCCGGAAGATGCGGAATTCGTCGTCAACACCGGACCGGATGACGAACGCGAAACCAGCACGGTGGCGGAATTTCTGCCCGAGCTGCGCGCCTGCCGCGCCGCGTGCCTGCCGATGATCTGCGCCAATCCCGATCTGGAAGTGATGCGCGGAACCATGCCGCTGCTCTGCGCCGGCAGCCTGGCCGATGCGTATGCGGCGATGGGCGGCGAGGTGCGATGGATCGGCAAGCCGGACCCGGCGATCTACCACGTGGCGCTGCATCTTTTGGGCTTGGGCGCGCCGCAGGTGCTCGCGATCGGCGATTCGCTGCGCACCGATATCGCCGGCGCGAGTGCTTCCGGCATTGCGAGCGCCTGGGTGCTGGGTGGCATTGCCGCGGGGCTTGCCGGAGATGTTGCGGCGGCGGAACTGGCGGCGCAGCGGGCCGGGCTCGCGCCCGTGGCCGTGCTGCCCGCTTTCGCGTGGTGATGCCGCCGGACGTGCTGGCCACGCCACGCTTGGTGCTGCGCCCGGTTTCGTTGGCGGACTTTCCCGACCTTGTGCGCCTGAAAGCCGATCCCGGCGTGTTCGGGCAGATGCTTGGCGGCACGCGGCCCGCCTGGTTGGTTGCGGTGGAACTGGCGGACGAGATCGCCGCCTGGGGGCGCTACGGTTTTGGCCTGTTCGCGGTGCGCGAAGGCGAGGCTTTCCTGGGTGTCACCGGCATTGAGCGCCGCGCCGATGGCAGGGGGCCGGCGCTGCGC
>CAXUEX010000043.1:0-19250 GCA_964250215.1 uncultured Acetobacteraceae bacterium
GCAATCTCCAGGCCCGGCACCAGCTCCTGATCGGCCGCCTGGCCGAGGCCGAGCGCACGCTCGCCGGCATCGAGCCGCAACGCTGCCGCCACCCACGCGCGCGGCGCACGAGCTGGTGCTGGCCGGCCTGGCCATCCGGCGCCTGCACATCCATGCCGCGCGCGCCGCGCTCACCCGGGCCCGGCAAGCCGCGCGCGCGGCCGGCATTCCCGCGCTGACCGCCGAGGTCGAAAGCGCCTCCCGCGTGCTGCACACACCAGCAGCACGCCGGATCGCGCATGGCGAGGAACGTCCGCTCCGGCTCGAGGAAATCGAAGCGCTGCTGCGATCCGGGGCGCTCGTCGTGGATGCGTGCCGCCATGTCGTGCGGGACGAGCGGCGGGTGGTCTCGCTCGCGACGCGCCCGGTCCTGTTCGCGCTTGCCCGCGCGCTGGCCGAAGCCTGGCCCGCGGATTTGCCGAGGCGCACGCTCATCGCGCGCGCTTTCCGGGGAAAGCACGACGATGAATCGCACCGAGCGCGGTTGCGCGTCGAGATGGCGCGGCTGCGCATGGAACTCCGCCCTCTCGCTCACGTGCGCGCCACGAAGCCAGGCTTTGCGCTATCGCCGCACCGCTCGCGCGCGGTCGTCGTGCTGGCACCTTTCGTCGAAGAGTCGCATGGCGCGATGCTAGCTTTGCTGGCCGACGGCGAAGCATGGTCGAGCTCGGCCCTGGCGATTGCGCTCGAGATCAGCTCGCGCACCGTGCAGCGGGCGCTGGAATCGCTTGCCGCAACCGGCAAGGTGCAGTCGTCCGGTCGCGGCCGGGCCCGCCGCTGGACCACCCCGCCCGTTCCCGGATTCCCGACAAGCTTGTTGCTCCCGGGGCCGCTGCCGAGCGATTAGACTGGCAGCATGAAACGGTCCGCAGCCGAGATAATGCGCGAATACGGCCCCTTTCCGGGCGCCGACCGCGTGCACGGCGTCACCTTCGACGGCAAGCACGTTTGGTTTGCCTCCGGTGACCGGCTGAATGCCCTCGATCCGGCAAGCGGAAAAATCGCGCGCTCGATCGATGTCGCCGCGCACGCCGGAACCGCCTTCGACGGCCAGCACCTGTTTCAGATCGCCGAGGACCGCATCCGCAAGATCGACCCGAAAACCGGCAATGTGCTCGCCACCATCCCCGCCCCCGGCGGCGGCGGCGATTCCGGGCTCGCCTGGGCCGAGGGGACGCTCTGGGTAGGTCAGCATCGCGGCCGCAAGATCCATCAGATCGATCCCATGACCGGGGCGGTTCTTCGCACCATCGAATCCAACCGCGTCGTCACCGGCGTCACCTGGATCGACGGCGACCTTTGGCATGGCACCTGGGAAGGCGACGAGAGCGAGGTGAGGCGCGTCGATCCGGAGACGGGAGAGGTGCTGGACAAGCTCGAAATGCCGCCTGGAACCGGCGTCACGGGGCTCGAATCCGATGGCGGCGATCGATTTTTCTGCGGCGGCGGCGGCAGCGGCAAGGTGCGGGCCGTGCGCCGGCCCCGCCGGCATCAGAGCGCGCGAAGCTCCGCGCCATCCAGGGCGTAGCGCGCGAACAGGAAGTCGCGAATGCCGGCCACCTCATCCTTCGCGATGTTCAGCGCCACGAAATACGCCGGCCAGGGCGCCGGGTCGACACGGTCGAACACCAGCATGGCCGGCCACCCGTCAACCATTCCGGCTTCGAACCGCCATTGCCCAGCCAGCACGTAGCGGTGCAGGTATTCGCCCACCTTCTCACGCCCTCTGGCGCGAAGCCGGTTCACCAGATCGAGCTGCACATCGCCCGCCAGCATCAGCCGGACGGAATCGAAGTCGCGCGCATTGAAACATTCGACATACCGCGCCAGCCGGAAGCGTTCGGCCTCGGAAGGCCCCGGCACCGGCGCTTCCTCCGGTTCGCGCGCCAGTTCTCGCAGGCGCGCGCGGCCGCGCTGCAATGCCGATTTCGCCGACGCAACGCTTGCGCCGGTGATTTCGCAAATCTCCTCGAGCGAATGCCCGCGCACGTCCTTGAGGATCCGCCCGGCTCAAGAACGGAGCGCCGCGACGATCTCCGCCGTTGCACGAACACGGGCGATTCGAGGCAGAATTTTTTCCATGGCGAAGTCGTGCAGCCCGGGTGCGACGCTGCCGCAGGCGTCGGCGGCAATAACGACATCGTAATTGAAATCGAAGGCCGCGCGGGCGGTCGCCTCAACGCCCATGTTGGTCGCCACGCCACAGATCACCACCGTGCCGCAGCCCCGACGGCGAAGCTGCAAGTCGAGTTCGGTGCCGAAAAAGGCGCTCATCTGCCGCTTGACGATGCGCACGGCAGCCGCGAGCGACTCGATTTCGGGAACCAGTGTCGCGAACCCCGCCGGCAGCCCCTCCTTCGGCAGCGCCCAAGGCTTATCCGCCTTGCCGCGCGGTGCGTCGGCGTAGCCGGAGGCGAAATCGGTCGCGGTCACCACGATTAGGCCATGCGACTCGGCCACGGCCCGCCCCAACGCCGCCGCCCGCTCGACAATCGCGTCCCGGCCGAACGGGATGGGCTCGGGGGACAGCAGGCCGTGCTGCAGGTCGATGATGACCAAGGCGGTCGTCTTCGGATCGAGGTCGAGGGTCATGGTTCAATCTCCAACGCTGCATCACCCGCCTGCCGCATGGAATGGCAAGGGCTCGACGCGATCCCAGACGGCGTTGAAAGCGGCCATATCGAGAAACTCGATAAGCCGCCTCACCCGTCGTCCCGTCATCTCGAACACGAACACGTAAGCGTCCGCGTAAGGCCACCCGTCGCGCGTTGTGCCGGTCGCGTCGGCCATCACCGCGACGCTGTCGCCGTTCGTCCAAAGCGTGCGAAGCCGAGCCGGTCGCCACCGGATCGCTCGCCGGCCGTATCCCGCCGGCGTCGGTGTCGAAGATCACCGCAGGCCACCGGCCAGGGTCAGATACTTGATGCCGGTTGGCGCTCAGCGCAGCGCAAATCTTGACCGTCCGCCGGCGTTCGCACCCAACCGAAGCGGATGAGGTGAATGCATGACGACGATGTTGATGACCGGAGGCCATGCCGGCATCGGGCTGGTTGCCGCGCGAACGCTGGCCGAGCGGTTCGGGTGCGATCTGATCCTGGCGGGGCGAAACCCGGAGCGGGTTGAAAAAGCGGCCCAGCCGATCCGGACCGACACGGGGGTCAGGGTCGATGTGCTGGAGCTGGACTTGAACTCGTTGGCCTCGGTGCGGGTCGGCGCTGCGCGGTGCAGGGCAATGTTGCAGGCTGGCCCTTCGGACGATGGCAAGCTGCAAGGCATCGTGTGCAACGCCGGGGCACAGTTTCGCGGGCCGGTCTCGTATAGCGCGGATGGCTACGAGGAAACCTTCGCGGGCAATTGCCTGGGGCATTTCCTGCTGACCAATCTGCTGCTGGACTCGGTCGCAGCCGACGGGCGAATCGTATGGACCGCGAGCGGAACGCACGATCCGGCCCTGATGGATGGCAAGACGGTGGGCGCAGCGGCCGAGCCGGACGCGAAAGCGTTGGTGCGGCAAGGCAGGAACGGCAAGCCGATTTCCGGAGGGCGTCGGTATGCAACCTCCAAGCTGTGCACGATCCTCTACGCCTATGAGCTAGACCGGCGATTGCGGCGGGCGGGAACGCCGCTGGCTTCGATCGCCTACGATCCCGGCTTCATTCCCGAAACAGGCATGGGCCGCATGGCGCCCTCGATCTTTCGCAGCTCGGCGGCCAAGTTTGTTCTGAAAACGCTGGGGGTCACGATGGGCCGCATGCCGTTCTCGGGAGAGGCACTCGGGATACTGGCAGCCGACCCGGCGTTCGGCGGCGGCTCGGGCAAATACTTCCACGCGAAAGATGGCGTGTTGAGCCAAACGCGGTCCTCGGCGGTGTCGTACGACGCGGCGAAGGCGGCCAAGCTATGGAACGACTCGGAGGAACTTGTGCAGTTGGCGGCGACCGAGCGGCCAAGTTGGCTCCCGTGAGCGTGGGCGGCGAGGCGCAGCGACAATTCGGCCGCTACAGCCCCTGGCTGCCGCCAGGCTTAGAAATCCCCAGATCGCTGCCCGATCGATCCAGCAGCACCCCTTCCTCCAGCAGCCAGGATTGCGCCTCGTCCTCGGTCGCGAACGTGCCCAGCACCTGCTCGAACCCATCGCGGAACGCCACCACCGCATAGGTGCCGTCCTCGCGCCGGACAATCTCCGCAAATCCGCTCATTCTCGGGCCCTCCGGCCTTAACCATGCCTTGGCAATCCACCGGCTACAAGCACGCACATAGACTTTCGCCAAGCTAAAGTTTTTCCTTGCGCACCCGGCTTTCGTCCGGCTAAAGAATCCCCGTGCCGGATCTCAAACCCCTGTTCCGCGCCAGCGGCCTCCGCCAGCGCGACATCGCCGAGGCCGTCGGCCGCAGCGAGGGCGCGGTCAGCCAATGGGTGAACGGGGAGCGCGAAATCCCGGCCGATCTCGTCAGTCGCGTCGCGAAAATCACCGGCATCCCGCGCCGCCGCCTGCGGCCCGATCTATGGGGGAAAGATATGGATAGTTTCACAACGCCGGCCGCCGATCTCACGCATCTGCAGCGCCTGGAAGCCGAGAGCATCCACATCCTGCGCGAGGTTGCCGCCGAGGCCGAAAACCCGGTGATGCTCTACTCCATCGGCAAGGACAGCAGCGTGATGCTGCACCTGGCGCTGAAAGCCTTCGCCCCGGGCACGCTGCCGTTCCCGCTGCTGCACGTGAACACCACCTGGAAATTCCGCGAAATGATCGCCTTCCGCGATCGGGTGGTGCGCGAAAAAGGCCTCACGCTGCACGAATGGATCAATCATGACGGGCTCGCCCAGGGCTTCAACCCGTTCGATCACCCGAACTACACCGACGTGATGAAAACCGACGCGCTGAAAGCCGCGCTCACGCATTTCGGCTTTGACGCGGCCTTCGGCGGCGCCCGGCGCGACGAGGAAAAAAGCCGCGCCAAGGAACGCATCTTCTCGTTCCGCACCGCGCAGCACCGCTGGGATCCGAAAAGCCAGCGCCCCGAACTCTGGCGCCTCTACAACGCCCGCAAGGCACGCGGCGAAAGCATCCGCGCCTTTCCGCTATCGAATTGGACGGAACTCGATATCTGGCAATACATCCACCTGGAAGAAATCCCGATCGTGCCGCTATACTATTCCGCCGAGCGCCCGGTGGTGGATTACAACGGCATGACCGTGATGGTGGACGACGACCGGATGCGCATCGCCGATGGCCAGCAGCCGCGCCTGGAAAAAATCCGCTTCCGCACGCTCGGCTGCTACCCGCTGACCGGCGCCACGCACAGCGAAGCCACCACGCTGCCCGAAATCATTCAGGAAATGCTGCTCACCACCACCTCCGAACGCCAGGGTCGAGCCATCGACCACGACCAGGCCGCGAGCATGGAAAAGAAGAAGCAGGAGGGGTATTTCTGATGGCCCATGTCTCCGATCTGATCGCCACCGACATCGGCGCGTATCTCAAGCAGCACGAACAGAAAAGCCTGCTGCGCTTCATCACCTGCGGCAGCGTGGACGACGGCAAATCCACGCTCATCGGCCGCCTGCTGTACGACAGCAAGATGATCTTCGAAGACCAGCTCGCCGCGCTGGAAGCCGATTCCAAGAAACTCGGCACGCAAGGCCAGAACATCGATTTCGCGCTGCTCGTCGATGGCCTCGCGGCCGAACGCGAACAGGGCATCACGATCGACGTCGCCTACCGCTTCTTCTCCACCGACCGCCGCAAGTTCATCGTCGCCGACACGCCCGGCCACGAGCAATACACCCGCAACATGGTCACCGGCGCCTCCACCGCCGATCTCGCCGTTATCCTGATCGACGCGCGCCGCGGCGTGCTGACGCAAACCAAGCGCCACAGTTATCTGGTCTCCCTGATCGGCATCAAGAACGTCGTGCTGACCATCAACAAGATGGATCTGGTGCAATACAACAAGGATGTGTTCGACCGCATTCTGGCCGATTATTCCAGCTTCGCCTCGGCGCTATCCATCGAAAAGATCGTGCCCATCCCGATCTCCGCGCTGATGGGCGACAACATCACCGAGCCCAGCGGCAACATGCCCTGGTATCGCGGCCCCACGCTGATGCACCATCTGGAACATGTGGAAGTGGCGCACGGCTCCAACACCGCGGCGTTCCGCATGCCCGTGCAATGGGTCAACCGCCCGAACCAGAATTTCCGCGGCTTCTCCGGCCTCGTCGCCGCCGGCACCGTGCATCCCGGCGATCTCGTGAAGATCATGCCATCGGCCAAAACCAGCCGCGTCGCGCGCGTGCTCATCGATGGCGACATGCCCTATGCCACCGCCGGCCAATCCGTCACCGTCACGCTGGAAGACGAAATCGACTGCTCGCGCGGCGACGTTGTCTGCGGCGCCGAAAACCCGGCCGAGGTTTCCGACCAGTTCGAAGTCACGCTGATCTGGATGAGCGACATCCCGCTGCTCCCGGGCCGCACCTATCTGCTCAAGCTCGGCACCAAAACCGTGCCGGCCTCGGTCACCGCGCTGAAGCACAAGGTGAACGTGAACACGCTGGAGCATGTGCCCGGCAAGCAGCTCGATCTGAATGAGATCGCGGTCTGCAACATCAGCCTGGATCAGCCGATCGCCTTCGACGCATACGAAACGAACCGCGACACCGGCGGCTTTATCCTGATCGACCGTATCAGCAACGAAACCGTCGGTGCCGGCCTCATCCACTTCGCGCTGCGCCGCGCGCAGAACATCCATTGGCAAGCGGTGGACGTAACCCCCGCCTCGCGCGCCACGCAAAAAGGCCAGCAGGCCTGCGTGCTGTGGTTCACCGGCCTCTCCGGCGCCGGCAAATCCACTATCGCCAATCTGGTGGAAAAACGCCTGTTCGCCACCGGCCGCCATTCCACCATGCTGGATGGCGACAACGTGCGCCACGGCCTCAACCGCGATCTCGGCTTCACCGATACCGACCGGGTGGAGAACATCCGCCGCGTCGCCGAGGTTGGCAAGCTGATGACCGATGCGGGCCTCATCGTGCTCGTCAGCTTCATCTCGCCGTTCCGCTCCGAACGCCGCATGGCCCGCGAACTGATGCCCGCCGGCAAATTCCTCGAAGTGCATATCGACGCGCCGCTCGCCGTGGTGGAACGCCGCGATCCGAAAGGCCTGTACAAAAAAGCCCGGCGCGGCGAGATCAAGCATTTCACCGGCATCGACAGCCCCTACGAAGCGCCGGAAAACCCCGAGCTGCACATCGACACCACGAAGCTTTCCGCCGAAGCCGCTGCCGAGCGGATCGTGGAGAAGCTCGAAGCGCTCGGCTTCCTGATCGGATCGCCCGCATGAGCGCCACGCTCGCCGATCTCGATCGCCCGGCGCTGCTGCAATCCCTGCTGCCCGCCGCGCTGGAAGCCGCCGCCGCCACGCTGCGCTATTACGGCAACGTATCGGCAACCGCCAAGGCCGATGGTAGCCCCGTCACCGCGGCCGATGAAGCGGCCGAGGCCATCATCCTGCCCGCGTTGCACGATCTCACGCCGGAAATCCCCATCGTGTCGGAAGAGGCCGCCGCCAAAGGCCTCACGCCCAAAGTCACAGGCCCACGCTTCTGGCTCGTCGATCCGCTCGACGGCACCAAGGAATTCCTCTCCGGCAACGGCGAGTTCACCGTCAACATCGCGCTCATCGAACACGGCATCCCGGTGCTGGGCGTGGTCGTGGCGCCCGCACTCGGCGAGACCTATTCCGGCTGCGGAACCGGCACCGCCACGCTCACCGATGCACGCGGCAAACGCGGTATTTGCGCCCGCGCCGTGCCCATGGCCGGGCTCACCGTCGTCGGCTCGCGCAGCCACGGCGATGCCAGCGCGATGGAGAACTTCCTGAAAGGCCGCCAGGTCGCCGAATTCCGCGCCGCCGGCAGCTCGCTCAAGCTTTGCCTCATCGCCCGCGGCGAAGCCGATCTCTATCCGCGCCTCGGCACCACGATGGAATGGGATATCGCCGCCGGCCAAGCGGTGCTGCTGGCCGCCCGCGGCGCCGTGTGCACGCTCGATGGCGCGCCGCTGCGCTACGGCAAGCCGGATTACCGCAATCCGCATTTTTTTGCGACCGGAACGAGAACATAGGCGCCGGCGCGCCCGGCGCTCGGGATGCAAATCATGACCGAACCTGTTCTGGTGGCCGGCGCCGGGCCCGTGGGGCTCACCATGGCGGCCGAACTCGCGCGCTATCGCGTGCCCGTCCGCATCATCGACAAGATGCCGACGCGGACCGACAAATCGAAGGCGTTGGTGGTTTGGGCGCGCACGCTGGAATTGCTGGACCGGGCCGGCTGCGCCGAAGCGTTCGCGGCGTCCGGGGTGCACGGCGAGGCGATGCACATGCTTTCCGGCAGCCGCACCATCGCGCGCATCGCGTTCGATCGCATCGCCTCACCTTTCCCTTATGCCCTCCTGCTGCCGCAATCCGAAACCGAACGCCTGCTGGAATCGCACCTGGAATCCCTCGGGACGAAAGTGGAGCGCGGCGTGGAACTCACGGAATTTTCCCAAACCGCGCAAGGCGTTTCCTGCAATCTCCGCCGTGCGGACGGAACGGCGGAAACTCACGCGGCAAGCTGGCTCATCGGCTGCGACGGCGCGCATTCCTTCGTGCGGCAGCATCTGCGTATGGCATTCGAAGGCAACACGCTGACCACCCATTTTATTCTGGCGGATCTGCACGTGACGGGGCTGGGTATATCGCAGACGGAAATGGCTTTGTTCCTGCACGCCGAAGGCCTGCTCGTCTTTTTCCCGATCGCACCGGGGCGCTATCGCCTGATCGCCGATGTCGGCACCGAACCTCGGCACGATCCGGATCTCGCGGAAGTGCAGCGAATTGTCGATCGGCGCGGTCCGGGTGGCGTCGCGTTGTCCCAACCGGTCTGGCTTGCCGGCTTCGCCGTGAATGAGCGCAAAGTTTCGGAATACCGCGCCGGGCGGATATTTCTGGCGGGCGACGCCGCGCACATCCACAGCCCGGCCGGCGGCCAGGGCATGAATACCGGGATGCAGGATGCGATCAATCTCGCATGGAAGCTGGCGCTGGTGGCGCATGGCCGAGCCGGCGAACACCTTCTTAACAGCTACAGCCTGGAGCGCAGCCCCGTGGCGCGACAGGTTCTCGCCGACTCCGGAAAACTCACCGCAATGGCGACATTGCGCAACCCGGTGGCGCAAAATCTGCGCAACGCGGCAGCGCATTTTCTGCTGGGCTTCTCCGGCGTGCAGCACGCAATGGCGAACCGGCTTTCGGAAATCACGATCGGCTATGGCGGCATAGGCAAGGCCCCGCGCGAAGCAAAGCCCGGGCAACGGATCATCGGCGAGCGTCCGTTCGGGGCCGGGGATATGCCGCGTTTCGCGCTGATCGCAGCCGACGACGCGGCGGCGCGCGGCGTCCTGCAGCGTCATCCAGAACTGCTGGAACCCGAGCTTCGCGCCGAGCCGGCCGCGCCGGGCACCTGGCTGGTTCGGCCGGACGGCTATGTGGCCGCTGTGAGTGCGCCCGGAGAATGGAGCGCGATCGAAGGCTACCTCGTTTCTATGTCGGTATCATAATGTAAAGAGACGTTGAGCGGTCACGCCGAAAGCGTGCTTCAGGTATAACATTCGCGACGGAGTTCAGGAGCGGCGCCCCTGGCCTTTGTTATTCTTGCGCCGCAATCCCCCAAGCCGCCCGCGCGCACGCCACCACCATCTGCGCATATAGATGCGCGCGCGCATCGGCCGCGTTCCCCCGCCGCGAGCGATCGAACACCCCCTGCCCGATCGCGGCCGAGCGGAACAGCGAAAACGCCAGGTAAAAATTCCAGTTCGCCGGCAGCTTCCGCCCCACCCCGTCGCAATACCGCGCCAGCAGGCTGGCTTCCGAAGGCACGCCGATACTCGCCAGATCCAGCCCACCCAAGCCGCGGAACGGATCGCCGTCGTGCGGCAGGTGATAAAACGAGCACAGATAGGCCAAGTCGGAAAGCGGGTCGCCGATCGTCGCCAGTTCCCAGTCCAGGATCGCAACCAACACGGGCGAAGCCGGCGCAAACATCAGATTGCCCAGCCGGAAATCGCCATGCGCAATCACCGCCGGCGCGTCGGCGGGCAGATGCGCCGGCAGCCATTCGATGAGCCGTTGCATATCGGTGTTCGGCGCCGGATCGGAAGCCAGATACTGTTTCGTCCAGCGCGCGATCTGCCGCGCGACATAGGCTTCCGGCCGGCCGAAACCCGCCAGCCCCACCGCGCGCCAATCCACGCGATGCAGCGCCGCCAGCCCGTCGGCCATGGCCGTGTAATATGCCGCACGTTCCACAATCGGAATATCTGCCAGGCGCAAATCGGTCAGCACCCGCCCGTCCACATAATCCATCACATAGAACGGCGTGCCGATCGCCGCCGCATCCTCGCACAACAGCCGCATCCGCGGCACCGGCACATCGGTATCGGCCAGCGCCCGCATCACCGTGAATTCCCGTTCCACCGCGTGCGCCGATGGCAGGATCGCGCCCGGCGGCTTCTTGCGCAGCACATAGGCGTGCCCCGCCGCATCGTCGATCCGGAACGTCGGATTGGATTGCCCGCCCTGGAACTGCCGGATTGTGAACGGCGGCACCGCCTCCGAAATCTGCGGCCGCAGCACACCCGCCAGCGCCGCCGCGCCGAAACGATGTTGCGGCAGCGGTTCTATCAGCTCGGCCATGCCTATCCTTCGGCGAATTGCCGCCGCACCGCGAAAAGCGGCGCCTGCACCACCAGATACGGCACGAACAGCGCCCGTACCTGCGCAAACCCCCAGCGAATATGCTCGCGCGTCACCGGCTCTATGCCCTGCCGCGTCCGCAGATAATCGATCCAGTAGCTCGCCACGATCCAGGCATTCACCACCAGCCGGTCGATCTCCGACGACGTCGCGGCCAGCCGGCCCGCCGCCCGAAGCTCGTGCAGTCTTGCCCGGATGCGAGCCTGGTTCGCATCGGAAATCACCTTCAGCCGCGGCTGCAATCCCGGCGAAAGCCGGTACACGCCGGCCGCATACAAAAACCGCCATTCCCACATCAAATTGAACCAGGCGTTCAAATCCCGATCCAGCGGCGCATCGCCCGCATCGTCGGCCCCGCTGTCCGACGCTACGCGCGCGATCGCCGCCTCGAACGCATCGAACAGCGCCGTGACAATCTGCTCCTTGCGGCGAAAATGGTAATGCAGATTGCCTTCGCTGATGCCCACCGAAGCCGCAATCTCCGCCGTCGTCACCTCGGCGGGACCGCGCCGGTTGAACAATTCCCGGCAAGCTTCCAATATGCGCGCCCGCGTTCCCGTTCTTTCCTCCACCTGCACGGCCCCCCGCACGTTCCGCATCATTTGACACGAATAGGGTGAACACCCGACACTCGCGCGGACTATGGCAAAGCGCCCGCCCGCGGTCCAGAACCCGGCCGGGCATCCGGGAGGCCGCAGAATGCGCGAAGCCGTCATCGTTTCCACGGCGCGCACGCCGATCGGCCGCGCCTATCGCGGCGCCTTCAACGACACGCACGGCGCAACGCTGGGCGGCCATGTGATCGCCGAGGCCGTGCGCCGCGCCGGCGCCGATCCGGCGGAAATCGAAGATGTGATCCTGGGCTGCGCGCTGCAACAGGGCGCCACCGGCCAGAACGTCGCGCGGCAATCGGCCATCCGCGCCGGCCTGCCCGTGAATGCCGCCGGCAGCACGGTCGATCGGCAATGCGGATCGGGATTGCAGGCCATCGCCATCGCCAGCGCGCGCGTCGCCATCGATGGCGTCGTGGCCGCGGTCGGCGGCGGCCTCGAATCCATTAGCCTCGTGCAGAACGACCAGATGAACCGCTTCCGCATCGCCGAGGATTGGCTCGTGGAGCACAAGCCCGACATCTACATGGCGATGATCGACACCGCTGAGGTGGTGGCGCAGCGCTATCAGATCACGCGGGAAGCGCAGGATGCGTATGCGCTGGAAAGCCAGCGCCGCACCGCCGCGGCGCAGGAAGCGGGTAGATTCGATGCCGAAATCGTGCCGCTGGAATCGCCCATGGCGGTGCAGGACAAGGCCACCGGCGAAGTTTCCCGCGTGACGAAAAAACTCGCCAAGGACGAAGGCAACCGCCCCGATACCAACGCCGCCGGCCTCGCCGCGTTGAAACCCGTGCGCGGCGAAGGCCACGCCATCACCGCTGGCAACGCCTCGCAACTTTCCGATGGCGCGTCCGCCTGCGTGGTCATGGAAGCCAGCGACGCCGCCCGCCGTGGCCTATCGCCGCTCGGTCGCCTGCGCGGCTTGGCGGTGGCCGGCTGCGAACCCGATGAGATGGGCATCGGCCCGGTTCATGCGGTGCCGCGCCTGCTGCAACGCCAAGGCGTGTCGATGGACGATATCGGCATCTGGGAACTGAACGAGGCTTTCGCGGTGCAGGTGATCTATTGCCGCGACCGTCTCGGCATCGATCCGGAAAAGCTGAACGTCAGCGGCGGCGCCATTTCCATCGGCCATCCCTATGGCATGTCCGGCGCGCGCATGACCGGGCATCTGCTGATCGAAGGCAAGCGCCGCGGCGCAAAACTCGGCGTGGTGACCATGTGCATCGGCGGCGGCATGGGCGCGGCCGGATTGTTCGAGATCTACTAATGGATGTCGGCGGCAAGATCGTCATCGTCACCGGCGGCGGCAGCGGCATCGGCCGCGCCCTCGCGCAGCGTTTTCATGCCGCCGGCGCGCGGCATGTTGCGGTCGCCGACCTGAACCAGGAAGCCGCCCAGGCCACCGCCGCCGCCATCGGCGGCAGCGCCTTCCGCTGCGATGTGCGGCGCGAAGCCGATATTCAGCATCTGGTGCGCGAAACCGAGCGCGTCGGCCCCATCGGCCTGTTCTGCTCCAATGCCGGCGTGATCTCCGCCGATCCGGATTTCGACAATGCGGCTTCCGCGCCCGATGCGGTGTGGATGCAGGGCTGGGAAGTGCATGTGATGGCGCATGTCTATGCGGCGCGCGCGGTGCTGCCCGGCATGATCGCACGCAAATCCGGCTGGCTGCTGCACACCGTATCCGCCGCCGGCCTGCTCTCGCAAATCGGCTCGGCGGTTTACAGCACCACCAAGCACGCCGCGATCGGCTTCGCCGAAAGTTTGGCCATCGCGCACAAGGATCATGGCATCGGCGTGTCGGTGCTGTGCCCGCAGGGCGTGCATACGGCCATGACCACGGGCGGCTTCTTCGCCGGCGCCGACGTGGATGGCGTCATCACGGCCGAAGCCGTCGCCGAAGCCGCCTTGCAGGGCATGAAGGAAGAAAAATTCCTGATCCTGCCGCATCCGCAGGTCGCCGATTACATGCAACTCAAGGTGGACAATTATCAGCGCTGGATCGGCGGCATGGCCAAGCTGCGCCGGCGTATTGCGGAGCGGAGGGCGGCGCATGTCCGATAGTTTCGATTTCGTCGTGGTCGGCGGCGGCCCCGGCGGCTGCGCGGTCGCGGCGCGGCTGGCCGAAGCCCGGCCGGATTGGCGCATCGCCCTCGTGGAAGCCGGGCCGGCAAAGGCCGGGCTCGTCTCCGACGTGCCGCTCGGCATCGCGGTCACGGTCGGCCGGCCATCGGCATTGAATTACGCCTACGAAACCGTGCCGCAACCCGCACTGAACGGCCGCCGCGGTTTCCAGCCGCGCGGCCGAGGCCTCGGCGGCAGCTCGCTGATCAACGCCATGATCTATATCCGCGGCCAGCATCAGGATTACGAAACCTGGGAACGCGAGCACGGCTGCCACGGCTGGGGCTGGCAGGACGTGCTGCGCTGCTTCCGCCGCGCCGAAAACAACGAACGCGGCGAGGATGAATTCCACGCCACCGGCGGCCCGCTGAACGTCGCCGATCTGCGCACGCCCAATTCCGCCGCCGCCGCCTTCATCGAAGCCGCGCGCGAATGCGGCTTTCCCATGAACCCGGATTTCAACGGCGCCGCGCAGGAAGGCATCGGCTGGTACCAGGTCACGCAGCGCACCGGATCGCGCTTCAGCGCGGCGCGCGCCTATCTGGCCAACACGCGCGATAATCTCACGATCATCGCCGATGCCCAGGCGCAGCGCATCGTGTTCGATGGCAAGCGCGCCACCGGCGTTGCGATATTGCGCAACGGCGCGCCGCAAACCCTGCACGCGCGCGCCGAAGTGATTGTCTCGGGCGGCGCCTTCGGCTCACCGCAACTGCTGATGTGCTCCGGCGTGGGCCCGGCCGCGCATCTGCGGCAGCACGGCATCGATGTGGTGCACGACAGTCCGGAAGTGGGCGGCAATCTGCAGGACCATGTGGATTACACGATCAACCGGCGCTGCGCCGACGCGGCATTCTTCGGCGCCGATCCGCGCATGATCGGCAAATATTGGCGCGGCTGGCGCCAATACCGGCGGCAGGGCGAAGGCCTGTTCACCTCCAACGTCGCGGAATCCGGCGGCTTTCTGCGCACCACCCCGGAAGCGGCGCGGCCCGATGTGCAAATCCATTTCGTGCACGGCATTGTGGACGACCACGGCCGCAAGCAGCATTTCTTCCGCGGCTTTTCGGTGCACACCTGCGTGCTGCGCCCGAAAAGCCGCGGCACCGTGCGCCTCGCCAGCGCCGACATGCGCGAAAAACCCCTGATCGACCCGCAATTCCTCGCCGATCCGCAGGATATGGAAACGCTGGTGCGCGGCATCGGCCTGGTGCAGCAGATCCTGCACGCCCCCGCCATGCGGCGTTACAAGGTCAGGCCCGTGGACGGCTCGGGCGAGGCGGAGGGCGATGCGCTGGTAGCACAGATCCGCGCCCGCGCCGATACGATCTATCATCCGGTAGGCACCTGCCGCATGGGCAGCGATGCAGGCGCAGTTCTGGATGCGCAACTGCGCGTCCGCGGCGTGGAGCAGCTCCGCGTCGTCGATGCCTCCATCATGCCCAGCCTGATCAGCGGCAACACCCAGGCGCCTTCCAGCATGATCGGCGAACGCGCCGCCGAACTGATCCTGGGCAGCAACGCCGTGGCCGCCCGCGCCGCCTAGTTGCTCTGATCCACCTCCGTCTCCTGCTGCTCCGCGATCCACCCCGGCTCGGGCCGGTCCGCACCCGCATCCGGCTCCAGCGCGCTGATCCGCGTCAGATCGGCAACCGGGCTGCCCCGCGCGTCGTCCGAAACCGCGTCGGCGTAGCGCATCCCAAAACGCAGATCGGTCGGCTCGTAGTCACGCAACTGATGCACCACGCTGGAAAGCGTGGGGTCGTACGCCTCCAGCGTAACGAACAGCCGCGCTTCCGCCTGCTCCATCTGCGCCGCATCGAAGCCGTGCAGCGGGCTCTTTTCGTCCATCGGATGCATCAGCGTCCATGTCAGCGGAAATATCGGGAGATGCGCGCGCAGCAACCGCAATTCCTGCGCGCTGCGAAACCTCGCCCCCTCGCGCGTCTTCCAGGAAAGCACCACGTTCAGCTTGGCATGGGCGTCCGATAGCAGCGAGGCACGCCCATTCGCCACGCGCAACATCAGCGTCGGGCAGCCATCGTGCACCGCCACCACCGGCTTGGCCGCGAAAATGAACTTCGCGCGCGGCCGCGAAAACCGCACGAACGTGAGCCCGGTCAGGATCGCGGTGAACGCCAGCCCGCAAACGATTTCCACGCAAGCGACAAGATGGCCATAGAGATTGCCGGGATACATCTCGCCGTAGCCCACGGTCGCCAGCGTTTCGAAACTGAAGAAGAACGCATCGGGAAAATTGTGCGGCTTGGCATTCGCAACCGATCCCGGCACCAGCGTGTACAGCGTCGCGAACACCAGATTCGCGGCAAGATACAACGACAGCAGCGTCAGCAGGAACTGCGGCCAGCTCAGCGCGACGGCTAGGTGATACGGGTCGCGCAGGTCGAAGCGCCCCACGCCTTTCTTCGTGAAGGTGTAGTTGCCGAACGCGATCTGCGCGCTAGGCCCGCGCCGCTCCGGCCGGATCACGCGGCCTCCAGCAACCCGCCTGCTGCATCCATGCGCCGCAGATGATGCGGCGTGTCGCCGAACAGGCTTTCGATCATCGTCATGCGCTTGAAATAATGCCCGGCGCGATACTCCATCGTCACGCCGATCCCGCCATGCAACTGCACCGCCTGCTGGCCGATGAAGCGCAGCGCCCGGTTGATCTGCACCTTGGCGCCGCTGATCGCCGCGCGACGGGCGCGCGCATCCTCCGCCAGCGCCATCATGGCCGCATAATATTCCATGCTGCGCGCCTGCTCCAGCGCCGTGAACATATCCACCGCGCGATGCTGCAGCACCTGAAAGCTGCCGATCGGCACGCCGAACTGCTTGCGCGTTTTCAGATATTCCAGCGTCAGCGCATGCAGCGAAGCCGCCGCCCCCACCGCCTCGGCGCACACCGCCGCGATCGCAATATCCGTCACGCGCTCGATAAGTTCGCCGCCACGATCCACTTCGCCCAGCACCGCATCGCCCGGAACCTCCACCCGCCCCAATGAAACCGCGGCCCCGCGCAGCCCGTCCTGCGTCGCGAACCCGCGCCGCGAAACCCCCGCGCGGTCCGCCTCCACCAGAAACAGCGTGATCCCGTCGCGCTCCCGCCGTCCGCCGGCGGTGCGCGCGCTCACAATCAGCATGTCCGCGGAATCGCCATGCAGAACCACGCTCTTGTCGCCCTCCAGCACGAATGTGTCGCCATTGCGCTGGGCGAACGTAGCCACGTCGAACAGATCGTAGCGCGCCTGCCGCTCCAGATGCGCAAACGCCAGCAGCAGCGAGCCATCGGCGATCTTCGGCACCAGCCGCTCCCGCTGCGCCGCGCCGCCGCCCAGCCGCAACAGATTGCCGCCCAGCACCACCGTGCTCAGATACGGCTCCAGCGCCAGGCCGCGCCCCACCGCCTCCATCACGATCATGGTTTCCACCGGGCCGCCGCCGAACCCGCCCTCGTCCTCACCGAACGGCAGCGCGAGCAAGCCCAGCTCGGCATATTTTGCCCACAATTCGCGCGAAAAGCCCGGATCCGCCGCGCCGGTGCGGCGGCGCAGTGCCAAGTCGTCGTAAGCCGGCCCGATCAGCCGATCGACGCTATCGCGCAGCAAACGTTGTTCGTCGGAGAGTTCGAAATCCATTGTGCGCTTTCAAAAGAGACAGCAGAGGCGCCGAGAATTACAGTCCCAGCACCAGCTTGGCGATGATGTTCCGCTGAATTTCGTTGCTGCCGCCGTAGATCGTCGTTTTGCGATAGTTGAAATAGGTCGGCGCCGCCGTATCCGCCCAGCCAAAACCCTCCGGCAAGTCGTTGGCCCCCTCGGCCTGTTCCGCCTCCGCATCGTGATACGGCAGCGCGAACGGCCCGGCCACTTCCAGCGCCAGCTCGGTCGTCGCCTGCTGGATCTCCGAGCCCTTGATTTTCAATATCGACGAAGCCGGGTTCGGCGCCCGGCTGCCCGCGCGCTCGCTGGCAATCACCCGCAACTGCGTCATCTCCAGCGCCTTCAGCTCGATCTCCACGCCGGCCACGCGATGCCGGAAATCCTCGTCGTCCCACAGCGATCCACCGCCCGCCGGCATCGCCTGCGCCAATTCGCGAATCCGCCGCAGCCGCGATTTGGAAATGCCCACGCGCGCGATGTTGCTGCGTTCGTTCGAGAGCAGAAACTTCGCGCAATCCCAGCCGCGATGCTCGGTGCCCACCAGCGCATCGGCCGGCACCCGCACGTTGTCGAAAAACACCTCGTTCACCTCGTGCCCGCCATCCAGCAATTGGATCGGCCGCACCGTGATGCCCGGCGTTTTCATGTCCACCAGCAAAAACGAAATGCCCTCCTGCGGCTTGCGCGCCTCGGGGTTGGTGCGCGCCAGCACGAAAATCCAGTCGGCAAATTGCGCCAGCGTCGTCCAGGTCTTCTGCCCGTCGATCACCCACGCATCGCCATCGCGCACCGCCCGGGTTTTCAGATTGGCCAGATCCGATCCCGCGCCCGGCTCGGAAAACCCCTGGCACCACCAGATGTCCAAGCTCGCCGTGGGTGGCAGAAAGCGCTTTTTCTGCTCGTCGCTGCCGAACGCAATGATCACCGGCCCCACCATCGCGGTGTTGAACGCCAGCGGATCGGGCACGTTGTTCGTCTGCACCTCGTCGCTGAAAATATAGCGCTGCATCGGCGTCCAGTCCCGCCCGCCCCACTCCACCGGCCAGTTCGGCACCGCATAGCCATGCGCGTTCAGCGTGCGCTGCGTGGTTATGTAATCCTCGCGCCCGATATGCCGCCCTTCCCGCGTGCGGTCGCGAATGGATTGCGGTATGTTCTCGATCAGGAACGTACGGATTTCGTCGCGGAACGCGATCTCCTCCGGCGTGAAACGCAAATCCATGGCGAACTCCTAAATGGCCCCCCGCCGGGCCTTTTCTTCCTCGATAAGCGCGGTGGCCAGCGGCTTGCCCACCGCGCTTTTGGGCAGGCTTGCCCGAATTTCCAGATGCGCCGGCATTTCGTGCTTGCCCACCCGATCGGCCAGAAACTCGCGCAACCCTTGCAGCGTCAACGGCGGCGCCGCCTCGCGCAGCACCACGAACGCCTTTGCCGCCTCGCCGCGATAATCGTCCGGCACGCCGATCACGATCGCCTCGGCCACATGCGGATGCTCGTGGATCGCGCCCTCGATCATCGCCGGATACACATTGAACCCGCCCGAAATGATCATCCGCTTCTTGCGGTCGCGGATGAAGAACAGCCCATCCTCGTCCATCAGCCCGATGTCGCCGGTGAGAAAAAAGCCGTCCACGAAACATTCCGCCTGCGCCTCCGGCCGGTTCCAGTAGCCGGCGAACACGTTCGGCCCGCGCACCGCAATCTCGCCCACCTCGCCCGGCGGCAACGCGCGGCGCGGATCGTCCAGCGCCACGATGCGCAACTCGATGCCCGGCAGCGGCACGCCGATCAGCCCCGGCCGGTGCGCAACCGCCACCGGCACGCGCGTGCCCGCCGCCGCCGTCTCGGTCATGCCCCAGCCGGTGCGTAAGCGCGATCCCACCAGCCGCTCCACCCGCGCACCCACCTCCTGCGGCTGCGGCGCGCCGCCCGATCCCACCACCTTGTGCGACGAGAAATCGCATTCCGCGGGGCCCTTCTCCGCCAGCAGCGCCAGCAGCATGGT
>CAXUEX010000044.1:0-6303 GCA_964250215.1 uncultured Acetobacteraceae bacterium
GCCGGCAGGGCCCGCGAGGGTGCGGGCAGGCGCGCGCGCTTGCCGGCGAGGCCGGTGGGGCCGGGCTGGAACGCCACCTGCACATCCGGCTGGCCGGCAATGGCCCGCAGCGCGCCGGTGGTGGCGCGCTTGAAGTCCTCGGCCTTCGTGCTGTCCTTGGTCTGGCTCATGCCGCGCCCGCTTGCCGCCCTTTGGCCCGCCGATTGGGGGTTGATTCTGGATAAAAACTGGACAATATACGGATAAGTTCAGGATATGGAATGGAAATCGCCATGGCCGAAATGCGCTTTCAGGTGGAAACCGGGTTCCTCAACAACCTTCAGGACAAGCTCGGCGCCAGCAAGTCCACCGATGTGGCGCGAGATGCGCTGACGCTGCTGAACTGGGCGGTGAAGGAGCGGGCGGCGGGGCGGGAGATCGGCTCGTTCAGCGGCGACGCGATCCACGCCAAGCTGGAGATGGCGGCGCTCAACAACGTGCCGGACGACAGCGCCAAGTAAAGCGGCGCGCCATCCAACCGGTGCGCTGACATGACCGCCGGGCAGAGGCCCGATCCGGCGCCGGTTTCCAACACCGGCGCGCCGCCTGCCAAGCCGCCGGCCGCGCCGGTCAACGCGCCCATGGAAACCGACCGGCCGAAGGCAGCGCCGGTGGGGGATTGGGACACGCGCTCCGCCCACGGGCTGGAACTCACCAAGCTCATCCTGGGCATCCTGGCGGGCTCCGTCATCGCGCTGGTGCTGTATCTCGGCATCATGGATGTGCGGGAATCGGGCCACGTCGCCCGGATGTACGAACAGGTGCTGGCGTTTTCCCAGCCCGCGCCGTTGCGGGAAGCCGATCTGGCGCCGCTGCGCGAATCGCTGGCCGGGATCGGCACGCCGCCGGTCACCGCGCCGGCAGCCGAGACGGTGGCGCGGATCGCGCACACGCTGGATGCGGTGCTGGCGAAACTGCCGATGGGATCCGCGGCTGCCGACGCGCTGGGTGCGTGCCGCGGCCGCTTCGTGCCGCAGCCCGGCATGCGCCCGCTGCAAATCACCGCGGCCGACATGGAAACCTGCGGCAAGGCGCTGGAACAGGCCGCCAATCCGGGCACGGCCAGCATGGATATCGATCGGCTCCGCCTGCTGCGGGACTTGATGAAGGACGCCAACGACGGCCACCAGGCGCTGCGGACTTTCTGGATTTCGGCCGCGCAACTGATTCTGGTGAACGTGCTGCTGCCGCTGCTTACCGCCATGCTCGGCTACATTTTCGGCCGCGCCGCCAGCGGCAAAGGCGGCTGAGCTACAGCACCTTGCGCACCGCGGCACTCGTCGGCAGCTCCTGGTTGAAACAGCGCTGGTAGTATTCGGCTACCGTGCTCCGCTCCGCCTCGTCGCATTTGTTCAGGAACGTCAGGCGGAACGCGAACGCCAGATCGCCGAAAATCTGCGCGTTCTCGGCCCAGGTGATCACCGTGCGCGGCGACATCACCGTGGAAAGATCGCCGGCGATGAAGCCGGCGCGCGTGAGGTCGGCCAGCGCCACCATGCTTTCGATGCGGCGCTTTTCGGCCGCGTCGTTGGCATCGATGCCCATCTTGGCCATGACGATCGCGGTTTCCTCGGCGTGCGGCAGATAGTTCAAGGTGGCAACAATGTTCCAGCGGTCCATCTGCCCCTGGTTGATCTGCTGCGTGCCGTGATACAGGCCCGTGGTGTCGCCCAGGCCCACCGTGTTGGCGGTGGCGAACAGCCGGAAACCCGGATGCGGCCGGATCACGCGGTTCTGGTCGAGCAGCGTGAGGCGGCCTTCGACTTCGAGCACGCGCTGGATGACGAACATCACGTCGGGGCGGCCGGCATCGTATTCGTCGAACACCAGCGCGCAGGGGTGCTGCAGCGCCCAGGGCAGGATGCCTTCGCGAAATTCGGTGATCTGCTTGCCGTCCTGCAGCACGATCGCATCCTTGCCGATCAGGTCGATGCGGCTGATGTGGCTATCGAGGTTGACGCGGATGCAGGGCCAGTTCAGCCGCGCCGCCACCTGCTCGATATGCGTGCTCTTGCCGGTGCCGTGATAGCCCTGGATCATCACCCGACGGTTGCTGGCGAAGCCGGCCAGGATCGCCCGCGTCGTATCGCGGTCGAACCGATAAGCCGTGTCCAGCTCCGGCACGTGGTCGCGCGGCTGGGAAAACGCCGGCACGCGCATGTCGGCGTCGATGCCGAAAACCTCGCGAGCATCGACTTCGGTATCCGGCAGGTCGGCGGTGCTCACCGGCGCGCTTCTGTCGCGCGGATCGGCAAAGGCGGCGATCTTGTTCATGCGGCTGAGCCTATCCCTTCAAACCGGCGGCGTCAGCCGGCGGGCACCGGCTCGGCCACCAGATGCGAACGCACCGCCGCATAGGCCAGATTGATCGTTTTTAGCCGTTCCTCGGCGGCGCGATCGCCGCCATTCGCATCCGGATGGTGCCGCTTGGCCAGTTCCTTGTAGCGCGCCTTCACCTGATCGATGGAAACCGGCCATAGCAGGCCCAGCGCGGCCAGCGGCTGGCGCAGCTCGGCGGGCGCGTGTTCCGCCCGTGCCGCCTCCCGCCCGGCGATCCCGGCCGCGCTCAGCACGTCCAGCGGATCGCGGAACAACGCCTCCTCGGCCGCGCCCCTTCCCAGCCGGCCCAGCGGCCAGGTGGGGCGCTGCCAACCGGTATCGGCGCGCAACTGCGCCTCGATCTGGCCGGGCGACATGCCGCGATAGAAATCCCAGGCCGCATTGTATTCGCGCACATGCTGCAGACAGAACCAGCGATATTCGCGCAACGAATCGCGCGATTTCGGCGCCCGGTATTCGCCGGCGCGCGCGCAGCCCGGCATTTCGCACACCGCACCCGGCGCCTGCGGATCGGGCGCATACGCGGCAACGCGGCTGGTGCGGCGGTTCATGCGGCGTTATGTGCGCAGCCGCTGCGGCGGAGCAAGATGGCGCCGCGAAGCGCAGCTGGAGATTTGCCATGACGCAACCCCGACGCGCCGCGCGCATGGAGCACATTCTGCGCGCCGGCTTTTCGCCCGTGAGGCTCGAGATCGAAGACCAGAGCGCGCGCCACGCCGGACATTCCGGCGCCAGCCCCGAAGGCGAGACGCATTTTCACGTGCGGCTGCAATCCGCGGCCTTCGATGGCCTCAGCCGCGTCGCGCGATCGCGGCTGGTGCACAGCGCGCTGGCGCCGGAATTCGCCTCCGGGCTGCACGCCTTAAGTTTGAACCTGATCTCATCGAATGAGACAAAAACCTAAAAACCTATCGTTCTTGCAAAATACGGCGGATTCGGCTTCCAATCCGCTTCCGATGCAAGGGCCGGGGGGCGAGTGGTGGGAGTGGGAGAGAGCCGACTAGTCAATCGCAACATCACGTCGGGCAGCGGGCGCACCAGCATGCGCCTGGAGCCCGAAGTGTGGGATGCGCTGCGCGAAATCTGCCTGCGCGAAGGCATCGAACTGCGCGAGCTGATCCGCCGTGTGGAAACCGAATACGGCGTGGGTGGCCGCACCAGCGCGGTGCGGGTGCATGTGCTGCAATATTTCCGCGCCGCGGCCAGCGACGATGGCCATCGCGTGGCCGGTCACGGCCGGCATCCGGAAGCGACCGGGCGGGTTCGGCCGCACGCCTGAAACTTAAGCCTTAACCCGGCTGCCGCCGGGTGGAACGTATCAGACCGCCGCCTGGCGTTTTGCCGCCGCGCGCGCCACGCGCCGCTTCAGCGCCTGCGCTGCTTCCGGCAAGCGGCGGTTCGGCGTGGAGCTGAGGAACGCATCCAGGCCGCCATTGTGCTCGATGGTGCGCAGCGCCCGGGTGCACACGCGCAGCCGCACCGAAGTGCCCAGCGCTTCGGACAGCAGCGAGGTCTCCTGCAAGTTCGGCAGGAAGCGGCGCCGTGTCTTGTTGTTGGCATGGCTGACGTTGTTGCCCGTCAGCACGGATTTGCCGGTGATCTCGCAGCGGCGGGACATGGGGGCACTCCTGGCGCCAGATTTTTCGCGAGCGCGGCGTGTAGGCGGTGGATGCCGCGCGCGTCAAGCCGGCACCAGCCGCCCGCCCTGCCGCACCGGCGAGATGCTCCGCGCCAGCCCGGTCGCATCGTCGGTTTCCACGAACACGCCGCAGAGCGTCGGCTCGCCCTCGGCCGGCGCCAGCCGCTCGCCCGGCAGCTTGCGCCAGAAGCGCGCGGCGGCCACGCCCTTCTCCATGCCGATCACGCTATCGTAGTCGCCGCACATGCCCGCGTCGGTGAGATAGGCGGTGCCGCCGGGCAGGATCTGCGCATCGGCCGTGGGCACATGGGTGTGGGTGCCGACCACCAGCGAGAGCTTGCCGTCGAAGGAATGCGCGAACCCCATCTTCTCCGAGGTCGCCTCGCCGTGGAAATCGGCGATCGCGGCCTGCACCGTGCCGCCCAGACGGTGCCGCCCGAGCAGCTCGGCGGTGGCGCGGAACGGGTCGTCGTTCGGCTCCATGAACAACCGGCCCATGGCCTGCAGCACCAGCGCGCGCCGGCCATCGGCCAGGGCGATCAGCGTGCTGCCCTGGCCCGGCGTGCCTGGCGGGTAGTTCAGCGGGCGGATCAGCCGGGGCTCGGTTTCGAGATAGGGGATGATCTCCTTGCGGTCGAACGCGTGGTTGCCGAGCGTGATCGCGTCGGCGCCGGCCGCGAACAATGCCGCCGCCATGGCCGGGGCCAGGCCGAAACCGTGGCTCGCGTTCTCGGCATTCACGATCGCCAGATCGGCGTGCAGCCTGGCGCGCAGGCCCGCAAGCTGCGCCACCACGGCCTCGCGGCCCGCGCGGCCCACCACATCGCCCAGGAACAGAATACGCAAGCACGCTCCGGAAACTAAAAAACGTCGGCCTCGGTCACCACGGCAGCCATCGGCCGGTCATGCGTCTCGCGCGGCAGTCTGTCCACGCGCTGCGCCGCATAGCCGAAACCGATCGCGCGCGCGCCCGGCAGCACCGCCAGCGTGCGGTCGTAATAGCCGCCGCCGTAGCCCAGCCGGTAGCGTTCGGCATCGAAGGCCAGCAGCGGCACCAGCAGCACATCGGGTGTGGCGATTTCGGTATCCGGCCGCTGCGTGCCGAAGCGCTCCGGCAACATGGGCGCGCCCGGCCACCAGCGCCGGAAGATCAGCGGCGAGCCGAGCGGTGGCGTCTCCGGCAGCACGATCGGGTGCCCCCGCCCATGCAGCGCCGTCAGCACCGGCAGCAGATCGACCTCCCCCGGCAACGCCCAAACCCCCGCCACCACGGCCCCGGCCGAAAATTCCAGCGCCAGTAACCGCGCGCGCACTGCCTCGGCCAAAGCCGGATCGCAAGCGGCGCGGGCGGCGAGACCCCACCGCCGCACCGCCTTCTTCTCGGAAAACTGAAAACTGGAAACTGCAAACTGGCACGGGGCCGCCATGGCCGTTGGCCTTCGTCCTTCCAGAGCCTGCACGTGCAGGTGGGAGCCAGATACCGTGACCAGGATCACGACAGCGCCAGCCCCCTGGAGGTCGCTTACGGCCCCGGGGATTTCGCTGCCTGACGCGCCGGGCAGCCCCGCCCTGCCGATCTAGGGCTGCTCGAACCCGGTTGCAATCTCCTCGGCGCGATCGGCCAGGCGGGAGAGGCGGCGGCGCTTCTCGATATCGGGCTTGCCGGCGCGCGACTTCTCCAGTTCGATCGCCTGGTCGTGCAGCTCGTCGGCCATCAGCAGCGCCGCCAGCACCAGCAGCCGCGCCTCGCCGCTCTGGCCGCCCAGCGCCTTGATGCTGTCGATGCGCTTCTCGACCGCTTCCGACATGGCGAGCAGATGCGCTTCCTGCCCGTCCTCGCAGCCCACGGTGTAGGCGTAGCCGTTGATCCGGATCGTCATCTGCGCCATCGCTTGGGGTCCTTCAGCCTTCCGTGCCGAGCACGCTGCGCAGTTCGGCGATCAGCGCATCGATGCGGTGGGCGAGCGCGGCCCGCATGGGCGCCGGCACAGGCCCGCCCGGCACCTGCCGCAGCCGCGAGCCGGCGCTGGCAATGCGATCGAGCGCCGCTTCCAGGCGGTGCTCTTCCGGCGCGGCGAAGTCCTCCGGTTGGGTCATGCGCTTGCAGAGAAAGCCCCGGCGCTTTCCAAGGTCAAGCATGGAGCTGCCGCCGGCGGTGATCGTGCACGGGCTGGACGACGCGCGCCGGGTTTTTGGCGCGCGCCCGGCGGGTACGCAGCGCTCGGCGCCGTCCGCGGGCGGGTATGGCGGTGTGGGCTGGTGGGGGGCGCTGGGGGGTCGGGGGG
>CAXUEX010000044.1:6313-19196 GCA_964250215.1 uncultured Acetobacteraceae bacterium
CGGATGTTCTCGACTGCGGCAGCGCCTGCGGCCGGGCGCTGGAAGCGCTGCGCGGCGGGCAGCTCTTGCTGGTGCTGCGCGCGCCGGCGGCGCTGTGGGAAGATGTCGCCGACCGGGCGCACCGGTTGGGCGGCACGGTGCTGTTCGAGGCGCCGCCGGCGCTGGATCTGGCAAGCCCCGGTGCGGCGCGGCGGCTCGCGGCGTATCTGGATGCGCCATGACCCGGCTCTATCTGCTCACGCCGCCCAGCCTGCCCGACGGCTTCGAAACCGCGCTCGCACAAGCCCTAGATGCGGGTGACGTCGCGGCGGTGCAACTAAGGCTGAAACCGGCGGCCGACGACGCGCTGCGCCGCGCGATCGACCGGCTGCGCCCGGTCGTGCAAAGCCGCAACGTGGCTTTCATCCTGAACGACCGCCCCGATCTGGCGGTGGAGACCGGCTGCGACGGCGCGCATATCGGCGAGGACGACATGGCCGTGGCCGAAGCGCGAAGGCTGCTGGGCGCCGATTTGCAGCTCGGCGTTTCCTGTTACGATAGCCGCGATCTCGCCATGCGCGCCGGCGAGGCCGGTGCCGATTACGTGGCGTTCGGCGCATTTTTCCCGACGCAGACGAAGCTGGCGAAAACCCGCGCCGCGCCCGAGCTGCTGCAATGGTGGTCGGAGATTATGGAGGTGCCGTGCGTGGCGATCGGCGGCATCACGCCCGAGACTTGCGGCGAGCTGGTGCGGGCGGGCGCGGATTTTTTGGCGGTGACCGGGGCGGTGTGGAATCATCCGCTGGGGCCAGCCGAGGGTGTGCGCGCGATGAACAGGGCGATGGCGCAAAGCCCGGCGCCAGGCGGTTAACCCAATATTGTTGCGGCCGCGCGATGCTGGCGCGGCATGTTGGCCGCTCCGCAATCCCTGGCCTCGCGCATCGGCGCCATTCGCGAAATCGCCGATATCGCGGATGGCGAAGCGCCTTGCGTGGCTTTCCGGCGCGTGGTGCCGGCCTCGCGCAGCCCGATGCGGCCGCCGCTGTTTCTGCTGGGCGACGTGGCGGCGCTGGATACCGGGCCGCTGTTCCGGCCGCTCGGCAATCCCGATCTGGGTTGTTACAGTTTGCGCAATGCCGTGGTGGCCCCCACCGGCATCGCGGTGCAGGATGGCGTGGCGTTCTGTTCCGCGTCCTTCATCCATCCGCGCCACCATGTGGAAACCATCGCCGCGCGCCTGAACCGGGAGCGGCCGCGGCTGCGCGAAGTGCCCGGGCCGGTGGCGGTGATCGACGGGCCGGGCCAGGAAACCTGGGGCCACTGGCTGTGCGATTTCCTGCCGCGCCTGTCGGTTCTTTACGATGCCGGCTGGGATATCGGCGCGTTGCGCTTCGCGGTGCCGCCCGATCTGCCGCCATTCGCGCAGGAAATGTTGCGGCTCTGCGGCATCGGGCAAGACCGGCAGATCGTCTATCGCCCCTGGAAGGAATTGCTGGCACCCGAATTGCTGCTGATGCCCACCGGCCCGCGCCTGGTGAACCGGCTCAGCCCGTATTTCGCGGAAGCCACGAGGTTCTGGCAGCGCCGCGTGCTGCACCGCCTCGCCGTGCCCCGCTGGCACGGCTCCGGCCGCTATTATTTATCGCGCAACTCGGCGCAACGCCAGATGCTGAACCGGAACGAGATCGAGCACGAGGCGAAGCGGCGCGGGCTGCGCGTGGTGCGGCCGGAAGCGCTCTCGATCGCGGAACAGATCGCCTTGTTTCAGGGCGCGCGCGTGCTGGTGGGCGAATACGGCTCGGCGCTGCACAACTCGGTGTTTTCGCCGCCCGGCACAATGGTGTGCGGCCTGCGCGGCACCTCGCGGCACCCCGATTTCTACCAGTCGGGCATTGCGACCGCGCTGGATCAGCTTGTCGGCTACGTGCTGGGAGACACGAGCGGGCAGGATGTGGAGCAACGCTTCACGATCGCCCCGGAAGCGTTTCACGCGGCCATGGATATTGTGGAATGCGCGTAAGCGCGCGTCACGAGGCCTGTTTCTGCTGTTCGGCGATCAGCTTGTCGTCGATTTCGCGGGCGCGGACCGCGGCCGGGCGGTGTTCCAGCCCGGCCCAGTAGCGCTCGAACGCCGGGCGTTTCTCGATCGAGTTGAACGCCAGGCCGAAGCCGATCTGCGAGCCGACATAGACGTCGGCGGCCGTGAAGTGCTCGCCCAGCAAGTATGGGCCGTTCGTCACCGCGCCTTCCAGCGCGTCCATAACGGCATCGAAACTGCCCCAGCCCATCATGCCGGCGCGTTCGGCCGGCGGCACATAGCCGAAGCGCTGCAGCGTGACCGCGGTTTCGAACGGCCCGGCGCAGAAGAACATCCAGCGGTGATACGCCGCGCGCTGCGCGTCGCTTTGCGGCAAGAGTTTTTTCTCGGGAAACGCTTCGGCAAGATAGGCGCAGATCGCAGCCGCTTCGGTGACGATGGCGTTGCCGTGACGCAATGCCGGCACTTTGCCCATCGGGTTGATGGCTTTGTAGTCGGCGCCCTTCATGGCCGGACCGTAGGCGATGATTTCGGTGGTATAGGGCTCGCCCACCTCCTCCAGCATCCAACGCACGATGCGCCCGCGCGACATCGGATTGGTATAAAAAACGATGCTTTCGGGCATTATGTCGTTTCCTTTTAGGAATGGGGGTCTGGGCCTTCACGCCAAAGGCGTGCCTACGGCACACCTTCACGCCAAAGGCGTGCCTACGGCACGACGGCCCCGGCGGGGTCAAGCGGCAGCGCCCCCGGCCGCCGGAGGCGCGCCAGTTCGATCTTCACCTGCTGCGCATGTTCCTGCGCATCGCGCCGCGCCACCAACGGCGACCATCGGCCTTTCGCCGCGAACACCAGCAGCGCGAACGCGAGCGCGCCCAGCGCGCAGCCCGCATACCAGGTCTGCCACTGTCCCGGCGCCGCACCCGCCGCCCGCGCGATCTCATGCAACTGCGCCGCGAGCTGCGGCGGCACCGGCAGATGCCGCGCCGCATTGGCCTGCAGCGCCGCGAGCGTGGCCGGCGCCCGCACCAGCACTGTGACGGTGGTGACGACATGCGGCAGCACAAGGAACGATACCGTAACAACAAGCCGCAGCAGCCAGCCCCACACGGCCAGACCGATGCCGGTGAGCGCCGGATCGATGGCTTCCAGCATTTCGGTGAAATTCGCCATCCACGTGGCGTATGCCACGGCCATCAGCACGGAAATGGCGCCGCCGGTGAGGGCCATGGCGGCAAAGCTCGGGTGGCCGGCGGAATGCGCCAGGAACAGCCAGATCAGCCCGGCGGCCGCCACGCTGCCCGCGAGCATGAACGGTTTGCGCACCAGCAGGCGGTCGGAAAGCAGCCCCGCGGCCAGCAGCGCCACCGCGTTTGCCGCCCAGTTCCAGTTCAGCAGCGCATTGGCGCGCTGTGGCGAAAGCCCGAACACGGTGGCCAGATAGATCACGCCGAACGCGACGGTGGTGTAATAGACCAGCAGCAGCAGCGAAACGCCGAGTGCCGAGGCGACGATGCCAGGGCGCAGCGCGCGCGACCAGCTTGCGGAATGCGTCACCAGGGTTTGCGCGCGCAGTTCGATCAGCGCGCGATCCTGCTCGCTGGCGATCACCTGGTCGCGCAGGCTGGGCTTGAGCTCGCGCAGGCAGAAGAACGCGATCACGAACACGATGACGCAGAAAATGCCGCACACCCGGAACTGCGCGCGCCAGCCGGGCAGAATGCCGAGCGTGGCGCTGAGCACCGCGCTGGTGACCAGGCTGCCGAGCACGGGCCCCATGGCCCAGAAACCCATGGCGGTGGCACGCCCCACCTGCGGCGAGAAATCGCGCGTGAGCGCCGGCGTGGCCACCAGGATCACGCCCTCCACGAAGCCCACCGCCAGGCTCACCGCCGCCCACAGCGCCAGCCCGTGCACCGCGGGCATGGCAAACGCGGTGAGCATCGCCACCAGCAGCAAACCCCACACGACCAGATCGGCGCGGCCGAAACGGTCGACCGCGCCGGCCAGCAACGAGGCAAAGGCGCCCAGCAGATTGCTGATCGCGAGCACGAACACGAGCGTATCGAACGAAATGCCGAGATCGCGCATCATCAGGGGCGCGACGCCGCCGCCGACATAGAGCGCGTAATACAGCGCCACCGTGATGAGCACCACCAGGCCCAGATGCGCGCGGCGGCGCCCGGGCGTGGGATAGTGGGGCAACTGGCGGGCGGGGCCGATCATGGCGGGCAGTTTAGCGGCCACGGAAAGGAAGGGAAGGCCTTCTTTTTCTGAAGAAAAAGAAGCAAAAAGACTTTCATTCGTTGGCATCCGGTGCGCAGCGGCAACAAAGGTGGCGACAATGCGATTTATGCTGGTGGCAATCGTCGCTTCGCTGGGCGGCCTGCTGTTCGGCTACGACACCGGCGTGATTTCCGGCGCGCTGCCGTTCATGAAGCGCGATTTCAACCTCGATGCCACCATGCAGGGCATTGCCACGGCCGCCGTGCTGATAGGCGCCACGCTCGGCGCCGCGGCGGCCGGCTGGATATCGGACAAATTCGGCCGCAAACGGGTGATCCTCGCCGTGGCGTTGCTGTTCGTGGCCGGCGCGCTGGTGTCGGCCGCGTCGCCGAGCCTGAAGGTGCTGCTCGCCGGCCGCGCCATCGTCGGCATCGCGATCGGCGTCGCCTCCATGCTCACGCCGCTCTACCTCGCCGAAATGGCGCCGAAGGACCGGCGCGGTGCCGTGGTCTCGCTCAACCAGTTCTGCATCACGTTCGGCATCCTGGTGTCGTACCTGGTCGATTACGCACTCACCGGCGTGCCGCACGATTGGCGATGGATGCTCGGCCTCGGCGCCGTGCCCGGGCTCATTCTGTTTTTCGGCATGCTGTTCCTGCCGGAAAGCCCGCGCTGGCTCGCCGGCGCCGGCCGCATGCAGGCCGCGCGGCGAGCGCTGGGCAACATGCGCGGGCAGCAAAACGTGGAGGCCGAACTGGCCGAGCTGCGCACCGATTTGCGGGCGGAAAGCGGCCGCATCGCGCCTTGGTCGGCGCTGTTCCAGGCGGGTGGCCGCCGGCCGCTGATCTTGGGCGTAGCGCTGGCGATCTTCCAACAGGTCACCGGCATCAACACGGTCATCTATTACGCGCCCATGATCTTTCAGGATGCCGGGCTTTCCTCCGCCTCGGTCGCCATCCTGGCCACCGCGGGCGTGGGGCTGGTGAACGTGATCATGACGGTGGTTGCCATGAGGCTGCTGGATCGGGTGGGGCGCCGCGCGCTGCTGATCGGCGGTTTGCTGGGCATGATCGCGATGCTGCTGGTGCTGGCCGGCGGCTTCATGGTCGGGGTAAAAGGCGCGGTGGCGGCCATCACCGTGGGCTCGGTCGCGGCCTATGTCGGGTTTTTCGCGATCGGCTTGGGGCCGGTTTTCTGGCTGCTGATTTCGGAAATCTTCCCGCTCGCCGTGCGCGGCCGCGGCATGAGCGTTGCCACCGTGGCGAACTGGGGATCGAACTTTGCCGTCACGCTCGCCTTCCCAATCCTCACCGCGGCGCTGGGCAGCGCGCCGGTGTTCCTGATTTTTGCGGCGCTCAGCTTGGCCGCGCTGATTTTCACCTGGCGCATGGTGCCGGAGACGAAGGGGCGCTCGCTGGAAGAAATCGAAGTGGCGCTGGCCTGACCGGGAGCCGACGATGGCAAAATTTCCGCTCGCCGTGGTCACGATGCTGTTCGACGAGCCGGATCTGCTGCCGGTCTGGGCGGCGCATTACTGGCGCCAGGTGGGCTACGCGCACCGTTACGTGATCGATCACGGATCGGGCCAGGCGCGCGAAATGCTGGCCGGGCTGCCGCATGTGGTCACGCTGCCGCGCTCCTGTTTCGACCAGCTCTGGCGCTGCCGACTGGTTTCCGAGTTCTGCAACCGGCTGCTGGAAACCTACGACTGCGTCGCGTACACCGATGTGGACGAGCTGCTCGTGGCCGACCCGCGCCGCCACGCCAGCCTGGTGGCGCTGTGCCGCGCCGGCATCCCCGAGGTGCTCACCGCGTTCGGCGCGGACCTGCTGCAGATGGAGGAGGAAGCGCCGATCGATTTCGGCCGCCGCATCCCGGCGCAGCGGCGCTACGCCCGGCCGTTCTCCAGCCTGTGCAAGCCTTCGCTGATCCGCCGACCGGTATCGTGGCGCCCGGGATTCCATTACGCCGATGCACCTAGCTGCTTCGGCGATCTCTATCTGTTTCACCTCGCCTACGCCGATTTCGCGATCATCGAACGGCGCCAGCGCAAGCGCGTGAGCGTGGACCGTCCGCCGGGCGCCTCGCATCACCGCATCCCGCCCGAGGAAATGCTGGCGCACATTCGCCACGATTACGTGGAGCAGCCGAGACGCGACACCGAGACGTTCGGCGGGCGTTTCGAAACCGCATTCCGCCAGGAATTGCTGGCCGCGGGGCGGCCCGAGCATGGCGGCCGCACCATCGGTGCCGACATCATCGCGCCCGAACTCTGGCGTCTGCCACACTGGTTCGCCGGCCGGTTCTGATGGCTTGCGCCGGCGCGGCGCCGTGTTAGGTTAACAGCAATCACCAAAGAGAAACGCCATGGACCAGATGGCCCCCGCCGATCCGCTCGCCGACGACCCCTGGAACCTGCCCATCGAGGCGCTGAATCCGGCGCAGCCCATCCTGTTTCAGCACGACGCGATGTGGCCGTATTTCGCGCGCCTGCGCCGGGAAGCCCCGGTGCATTTCTGCGCCGAGAGCGAATTCGGCCCCTATTGGTCGATCAGCAGCTACAAGCTCATCCAGCAGGTGGAAGCCAACCACGAGGTGTTTTCCAGCGACGTCTATCGCGGCGGCATCGTGATCCGCGATCCGGAGCCGGATTTCGTCATGCCGATGTTCATCGCCATGGATCCGCCGACGCACGATTTCCAGCGCGCCGCCGTCAACCCGATCGTCGCCGCGCCCAATCTCGCGCGCTTCGAAACGCTGATCCGCGAACGCGCCGCGAGCGTGCTCGACAATCTGCCGCGCGGCGAACCGTTCGACTGGGTCAGCACCGTATCGATCGAACTCACCACGCAGATGCTCGCCACGCTGTTCGATTTTCCGTGGGAAGAGCGGCACAAACTCACCCGGTGGTCCGACATCGCCACCACCATGCCCGGCGCCGGGCTGATCGAAACCGAGGCGGAGCGCCAGGCCGAGCTGCTGGAATGCCTGATGTTCTTCACCGAATTGTGGAATCAGCGCGTGAACGCCGAACCGCGCGGCGATTTGATTTCGCTGATGGCGCATGCCGAAGCCACGCGCAACCAGACGCCCATGGAATATCTCGGTAACCTCATCCTGCTGATCGTCGGCGGCAACGACACCACGCGCAATTCCATCACCGGCGGCCTTTATGCGCTGAACCAATTCCCCGACGAATACACGCAGCTTCTGGCCGACCGCGGCCTGGTCGCGAACATGGTGCCGGAAATCATCCGCTGGCAGACGCCGCTGGCGCATATGCGGCGCACCGCCGCGCGCGACTTCGATTTCCATGGCGCACAGATCCGCGAAGGCGACCGCGTGGTCATGTGGTATGTGTCCGGCAACCGCGACGAAGCCGTGATCGAAAACGCCGACCGCCTCATCGTCGCCCGCGACCGCCCGCGCCGCCACCTCTCCTTCGGCTTCGGCCTGCACCGCTGTTTGGGCGAGCGCCTGGCCGATCTGCAATTGCGCGTGGTGTGGGAGGAAATCCTCAAACGCTTTGGCCGCATCGAAGTGGTGGAGGAACCGCGCCGCGTCATGTCCTGCTTCGTGAAGGGCTACGAAACGCTCATGGTGCGCATCCCGGCCTGACGCTTTCCGCAAGGCGCAACGCATCCTATTCTGCGCCCATGCTCGCCCGTGTGAACGGCCCCGCCGATCCGCTCGCCGCCACGCTGCTGGCCGAAATCACGCCCGGCTCGCACGCCGCCGCCGCGCTGCTGAACCTGAACGCGGCCGCGGAGCCCGACGAAACGGTTGCCGCCACGCAAAGCTTCGCCGCCGATTGCCCACCCGGCAGCGTCGTCGTCTCGCTCATCCGCGCCAACGCCGATTGGGCCGGCGCACGGCGGCTCGCGCTGCTCACGGCCTTTACGCGCCACGCCGCGCTGGAATGGGCACCCAGGCGGCTGCGCGTGAACGCCATCGCGCTCTGCCCGCCTGGCCCCGCCGCGTGGAACGCCACCACACCGGGCGCCGGCAACGTCCCCGCCGCTTCGGCCACACCGGCGGATGTCGCGCGCGTCGCATGGTTCCTGCTGCGCACACCGTCCATCACCGGCCAGCTCGTCCGGCTCGCCGCATGACGCAAAGTTTCGCCGATGCCGGGCTTGGGCTGCGCCACGTATTCCTGCGCGACATGGTGCTGCCCGCCTCCATCGGCGTGCACGCCGCGGAACACCGCGCGCCGCAGCGCATCCGCATCAACATCGATCTCGCCGTGATCGACGATGCCGGCCGCCCGCTCTCCCGCGCCGCACCGGGGCGGGACGAGCTTTCGCGCGTGGTGGATTACGAGGCCGTGGCCGCCGGCGTGCGCGCGATCGTAAGCGCCGGACATGTGCGCCTGGTGGAAACCCTGGCCGAACGCCTGGCCGAAGCCTGCCTGCGCGACGGCCGCGTGCGGCGCGCCCGTATCCGGGTGGAAAAGCTCGATGTTTTCGCCGATACTGGCGCCGTTGGGGTGGAAATCGAGCGCCGCGCCGAGCCGCCGGCGCCATTCATCCCCCAGGTGACTTGACTCCCTTTATTTACAACTCACTACAGTTTGATGTCGCTCGCGTGACGGTCTGTTTTCGAGCTTTGCTTTAGAATCAATGCGTTGATTTTTGTGTTCCCGGGCACGGCGTTCACGAAATCCGGAGCGTCGCCCGGCGCGCGCTAACGGCCAATGTTATCGCCCACAGACTTGTCCACAGGCTTTGCCGCTTGGCGGTTGCCGAGCCGCCACTCTTGAGGCGCCTGGCCGGGAAGCGCCATATCGGTCGCATGTCCGAAGCCGCCGCGCCCGAAAATCCCGCCGCGCGCGGCGCCGCGGCGATCGGCGCCGCGCTGGCCACGCTGCCCGCCTCGCCGGGCGTTTACCGGATGCTGGATGCCAAGGGCGACGCGCTCTACGTGGGCAAGGCGCGCAGCCTGAAAAAGCGCGTGGCCAGCTACATCCAGGCCGGCCGCCTCTCCGAACGGCTGCGCCGCATGGTGGCCGAAACTGTCTCGCTGGAGGTGGTGACCACGCATACCGAGGCCGAGGCGCTGCTGCTGGAAGCCAACCTCATCAAGCGCCTGAAGCCGCGTTTCAACATCGTGCTGCGCGACGACAAATCCTATCCGTGGCTGATGCTGGCCGAGGACCACGATTTTCCGCGCGTCGCCAAGCATCGCGGCGCGCACGACCGGCGCGGCAGCTACTGGGGCCCGTTCGCCAGCGCTTGGTCGGTGAACCAAACGGTAACGGCCATGGAACGGCTTTTTCTGCTGCGTTCCTGCGCCGATACGGTATTTTCCGCGCGCACCCGCCCTTGCCTGCTGCACCAGATCAAGCGCTGCTCGGCCCCCTGCGTCGGCCGGATCGGGGCCGAGGATTACGCAAAGCTGGTGGCCCAGGCGAAAGGCTTTCTCTCGGGCAAGGCGGCGCACGTGCAGCGCGAGCTTTCGGCCGAAATGCAGGCCGCGAGCGAGAACCTGGAATTTGAGCGCGCCGCCGCGCTGCGCGACCGCATCCGCGGGCTCACGCATGTGCAGGGCAGTGGCGTGATCAATCCCGCGAGCCTCAACGATGCCGACGTGATCGCGCTGTGGCAATCCGCCGGGCAGAGCTGCGTGCAGGTGTTCTTCGTGCGCGGCGGCCGCAACAACGGCAACCGCGCGCATTTCCCCACGCACGGCAAATCCGACGAGCCCGCCGACGTGCTGGCCGCGTTCATCGCGCAATTCTACGACGACAAGCCACCGCCGCCGCTGATCCTGACCAACCATGCCATTGCGGAAGAGGAACTGGTGGCCGAGGCGCTGACGCTGAAAGCCGGCAAGCGCGTGGAAATCGCCGTGCCCGCGCGCGGCGAGAAACACGCGGTGATCGAACACGCGCAAACCAACGCGCGCGAAGCCTTGGAACGCAAGCTCGCCGAAGCCACGGGGCAGGCAAAGCTGCTGGAAGGTGTCGCGACGCTGTTCGGCCTGGCCGCCGCGCCCGAACGCATCGAAACCTACGACAACAGCCACATCATGGGCAGCGCCGCCTATGGCGTGATGGTGGTGGCGGGGGCGGAGGGATTCCGCAAGAATGCCTACCGCAAATACGGCATCAAGGGCCCGATCGCGCCCGGCGACGATTTCGCGATGATGCGCGAAGTGCTGGAACGACGCTTCGGCCGCGCGCTGAAGGAGGCCGATGGCGCCACACCGGAGGATTGGCCCGATCTGGTGCTGATCGACGGGGGCGCCGGCCAATTCTCCGCCGCGAGCACGGTGCTGGAGGATCTCGGCGTTACGGATGTGAAATTGGTGGCCATCGCCAAAGGCCCGGACCGAGATGCCGGCCGCGAATGGTTCCACACCGCCGACCGCGCGCCCTTTCAGTTGCCGCCGCGCGACCCGGTTTTGTACTATCTGCAACGCCTGCGCGACGAAGCCCACCGCTTCGCCATCGGCACCCACCGGGCCGGCCGGTCAAAGGCTTTGATACGAAGCGAGCTCGATGAGATCCCCGGGATCGGCGCGGCGCGGAAGAAGGCGCTGCTGCACCATTTCGGCTCGGCGCGTGGGGTGAAGCAGGCGGGTTTGGAGGATTTGCAGGCGGCGCCGGGGATTTCGACGTCGATCGCGAATAAGGTATATGCGTTCTTTCACGCGCAGTAAGACCAAGGGGCTTCCTATATGGACGACACCGAGCGCACGACGCTGATCCGTCGATACGCAGCCGGCGACATCACGTGGCACGAGCTGCGCGAGCGCGGCTTCGAGGATTACGTGCAGGTGCTCGCCGCCCTCGGCGAACTCGGTCTGCGCCCGCCCATTGCCGCGATGCGCGGGCCGAATGTCGCCGCCCGCGAACGCGGCCGCGCCATCATCCGCGCCGCCCTCGCGCGCCGAAACTGAATCCCAAGCACACCGACCAGCTATTCCTTCCTGGCCAAATCCAGCACCGCCGCCGCCCCATCCTCGCACCCAAACGCCAGCCGCGCCCCGTCGCCGCTCCAGCACAGTGCCGAAACCGCCGCGCCCGCGCTGCGCAGCGGCAGCACCCGCGCGTTCGCGATATCTGCCAGCACCACCGCGCCGTTCGCATATCCCGCCGCCACCATCTCCTGCTTCGGGTGCGGCGCCACGCGCGTCACCAGCACATTCTCGATCTGCGCCAGCTCGGTCGGCGCCTTGCCCATCGGGCCGCCGCCGAAAAACGGCCACAGCACGATCGAATCGGCGCCGGAACTGGCCAGCCACTTGCCGCCGCGCGTGAACCCCAGGCTTTCGCTCTTCGCCGGATAGCCGCTCATTCGCATGTGCTGCCCATCCGCCAGCCGCCAGCCATGCAGCGCGTTTTCCTGCATCGCCGTCACCACGGCCTGCGCCTCCGGATGCATCGCCACGCCCGTATGGCTGCCCTTCCATTCCAGCACCCGCGCCGCCGCGCCGCTGCCGCTAAACCACAACGAAGCGCCATTCACATGCGAAGCCGCCAGCCGCTTGCCGCGCGCATCAAACGCAATTCCCGTGACAGTGGAGGGATGATCCAGCACGCGCAACAACGCCCCTGCCGCATCGAATACATGCACCTGCCGCCCGGCGGAACACGCCAGATAGCCCGGCGCGCTGGCGCATTGCTCCACCCATTTCCGGCCAGCCAGCAGTTCGGATATCGAACCGTCAGCGCCGATGCGCAGAAACCGCCCGTCGTCGCCGCCGGTGAGAAACCCGTCGGCATTCGCATCGGCCACCAGGCACAGCGCGGCCCCGCGATGCGCCGATACGCCGCGCCAGTCCTGCGCCGCGTCGGCCGAAGCGATCCACACCGCGCCATCGCCCAGCGCAAACGCGCACGCGCCGCCGCGCCCGAAAGCCGCCCCCGCAACGAAAGCCGGCAGCGTGCGCGCAACCCCACGCTCCTGCAACAAATCGCTCAATGGGCTAAGCCGGCACCTGGCACGCCTCGAACCCCCGCCGCAACTGCGGCCGGTTCAGCTCTCGACCGATGAACACCAGCCGAGAGCGCCGCGCATCGCCCGCGGGCCACGCGCCCACGAAATCCCCATCCGCGATCATGTGCACCGCCTGGAAAGCAAACCGCCGTTCCTGCCCGGCCAGCGCCAGGATTCCCTTCGTGCGCAACAGATCCTGGCCCTTCTCCTGCAACAGCGTGCCCATCCATTGCTGGAATTTCTGCAAATCGATCGGTCGCGCAACCTCGAAGCTGGCGCTGTAGATCCCCTCCGTATGCCCGTGCGTCTCGTCCTCGAGGAAATCCGGATCGAACGCCAGAATCCGCGAAAGCTCGAACGCGCTACGGTCCAATATCTCGTCCAGCCCCACCTCGCCGCGCGTCGCCCGCAGCACCCGCGCCATCGGATTGATCGCCCGCACCGCCGCTTCCGCCGCCTCGGCCTCGTCCGACGAAACCAGATCGAGCTTGTTCAGCACCAGCACATCGGCAAACGCGATCTGCGCCGCCGCTTCCGCGCTGTCCTGCAACCGCGCCGCGATGTTCTTCGCATCCACCAAAGTGACGATCGCATCCAGCCGCGTGCGCGCCCGCACGCCTTCGTCCACGAAAAACGTCTGTGCCACCGGCGCCGGATTGGCCAGGCCCGTGGTCTCCACGATAACGCCGTCCAGCCC
>CAXUEX010000045.1:0-19018 GCA_964250215.1 uncultured Acetobacteraceae bacterium
CCGGCGCGGCGGCGAGGGCGCCGGCGGCGAGCGCGGCGGCGCGCGGCTCGGACGCCGGGCGGCGCCAGACAAGGATTGTGGCGAGGATTGCGGCCAGGATGGCGGCGGCGCCGAACCAGGTGGCGGCGGCGGCGGGTATGCCGGCCAGGATGGCGGCGCCGCTGAGTTCGACATGGCCGGCGAGGTGGATCTTGGCGCTGTAGAGCGTGGCGGTGGCGTTCTGCTCGTGCGCCAGGAACGTGCGCCAGGTATCGCGGCCGAACAGCACGAGCGTCGCCAGGATGGCGGCGGCCAGCGTGGCGGCGGCGCCGGCGAAGGCGCGCCATTGCCGGCCGGCCAGGAAGGCGAACGGCAGGATCAGGCCGAAATGCGGCTTGAAGCAGAGGCACCCGAGCAGCGCGCCGGCCAAGGCGGGGCGGCGTGGCAGCAGCAGCGTGCCACCGGCCAGGATGGCGGCCGAAAGGAACCCGTTCTGGCCCAGGCCGAGCACCCACCAGACCGGGCCGCAGGCGAGCAGCGACCAGCGCGCGGCGGCGCCGCCACCGGCGATGCGCAGCGTGAGCCCAAGCCATGCGGCGAACGTGATGGCCTGGAACAGCAGGAAGCTCGCGAGATAGGGCAGGCGCGCGAGCGGGGCGCAGAGCAGCAGGAAGGTGGGCGGATAGAAGAAATATTCGTATGCGATGCCTTTGCCGCGCAGCGCTTCCTCGGTGCGGCGGTGGGCGGCTTCGTTGTAGGCGAGGGCGGGCGTGCCCTGGTTGGCGAGCCGGCCGGCGGCATAGAAGCTGGCGTAATCGGTGGTGCTGGGGCCGACCCCGCTTGTCAGCCAGCCATGCGAGCCGGCGACGATGAAGGCGAGCAGCAGCGCTTGCAGCAGCACGAGCGCGCGGGCGAGGCGGCGGACGCGTGGTTCGGTCAGCCAGGCATCGGAGCGGGGCGGAGAGGGCATGGCGCCATCGAAACGAGGCGCGCGATTCCGGGGAAGCGGAATCCGCTGCGGCTTGCCAGGGGGGGGCCGCGGGGCTAGCCAAGTTGCGGGAGGCGCGACATGGATCTGGCGGAGGCGGTGCCGATTGCCGGCAACGTGGTTGGCGAACGCTTATTGATTGCCGCGCCGTTTTACCGCAATCCGCAGCTTGTGGCGCCGTTGCTGGATTCGCTGCTGCATTGCGGTGACGAACTGGTTCGGCTCGGGGCCGAGCTGGTGCTGTATAACGATTCGCCCGAAGATGGGGAACTGGCCGCGGCGCTTTCGCGCGCGGTTCCGGCATTGGCGGCGTTGGTGCCGTGCCGTATCGAGGTGAACCCGGAGAATTTGGGCTTCGTGCGGACGATGAACCGCGCGGTGATGGAGGCGGTGGCGCGGCGGCGCGATCTGCTGCTGCTGAATTCCGATACGCGTGTTTCGCCGGGGGCGCTGACGGAGATGCAGCGCGTGTCGCTTCTGGATCCGATGGTCGCATTTGTGAACCCGCGGTCGAACAACGCGACGTTGGCGACTTTGCCGTTGCAGGGGCGCATTGCGGGGCGCGATCCTGCGGTGCAGGGGGCGATGTGCCAGGCGTTTGCGGTGCGGCTGCCGGAGATGAGCTTCGTGCCGACGGCGGTGGGGTTCTGCATGCTGGTGCGCTGGCACATTTTGGCGGAATTCGGCGGTTTCGACGAGATCTATGGCCAGGGCTACAACGAGGAAAACGATCTGGTGATGCGCGCGGCGCGGTGCGGCTATCGCGCCGTGCTGGCGAACCGCGCGTTCGTGTGGCACGACGGCGAGGCTTCGTTCGGCGCGGCGGCGGAGACGCGCGACGTGCTGGAGCGGCGCAACCGCGCGATTCTGGATGCGCGCTATCCGGAATATGCATGCCATGCGGCGGCGCACAGCGACAGCGCGGAGACCACGGCTGAGCGGCTGCTGGCCGAGCTGGTGCCGGATCCGGACGGACGGATCGACGTGGCGCTGGATTTTTCTTCGTTCCGGACGGATCACAACGGCACATTTCGCGCCGGGCGGCAATTGCTGGAAGCAGCGGCGGTGGGGTGGGCGGGGCGGTTCCGGCTGTTCGTGATCGCGACGCGAGACGTGTACGATTTCCACGGCTATGCCGAAACCGGCGTGCCGCGCGTGGATCCGCACGATGCGCGCGTATTCGGCGCGGTGCTGCGCATGGGCCAGCCGTACGATTGGAACGCGGTGCAGCGGCTGATGCTGCGCGGGGCGGCGGTGGGTGCGTTCATGCTGGATACGATTTCGGTGGATTGCCCGCAGCTTGCCTCGCCGCGGTTGTTCAATATGTGGCAGTTCCTGCTGAGCGAAATCGATGTGCTGGTGACGCAGAGCCGGCATACGGCGCAGCAATTCGCCAGCCGGTTCCGGATTCCGGAGCGGGTGGCGCGGCTGGTTTCGCTGCATTCGCTCGATCTTTCGGAATACCGGTTTGCCGGTGCGGGCGACGACTCAAGCGATGCTTTGCTGGTGGTCGGCAATCATTTCTTTCACAAGCACCTGTCGCCGACCGCGGGGGCGCTGGCGGCGGCGTTTCCGGAGCGGCAGGTGGTGGCATTGGGCGTGCGTATTCCGGCACCTGGAAGCAGGCCGCAGCCGCGCGATCCGGCGCTGCCGGGGCCGGCGCCGAATTTGCGGTTGCAGCCAGCGGGCGAGCTGGATGAGGCGGCGGTGGGCGCGCTGTATCACGCGGCCGGGGCGGTGATCTTTCCGAGCCATGCGGAGGGGTTCGGATTTCCACTGCTGCATGCGCTGGCGGCGGAGAAGCCGGTTTTCGTACGGCGCCTGCCGGTGTTCGCCGAGGTGGATGCGGCGCTGGGCGGCAATCCGAATGTTCAATTCTACGATTGCACCAGCGAGCTGATCGAAAAACTGAGTGTGGCGCCGCGCTGGGTGACGACCATGTCGTCGCCGGCGACGACGGATGCGGTTGGCTCGGCGCGGGAGATTTTCGCGGCGCTGGAACAGGCGGTGGCGGCGGCGAGCTATGCGCGCATCGTGGAGCGGGTGCGGGCCGTGCAGTTCGCTTCGGATATTTCGCAGCCGGAAGGCGGGCTGCGGCCGGGGGCGAGCCATGCCGAGGTGGCGGCTTATTTTATCGCCCGCTGGGTGGAGCGCGCGGTTGTCCGGGTGCTGCGGTGGAAGCCCGCCTATGCGGCTTCGCGGCTGGTGTTTCGCGGCGGCCGGCGGATCGGCGCGCTGTTGCGCCACTGAAATTTGCTGCGCGCGGCTTGCGGCGCCGCCGCCAGGTGGCATTGTGCGAGCCAGTTCGTCAGGGCGGTGCTGGCGGCTTGCGGGCTGAAATGCTGCTGCTGATGCAGCTGCACTGCAGCGGCCAGACGCAGGCCGAGCGCCGGATCGTGGGCGAGTTGCCGCAGCTTGCCGGCGAATTCGTGCATGGTTTCCGCGCACAGGAAGTGCTGGCCGGGAACCATGTCGAGGCCTTCGGCGCCGAGCGCGGTGCTCACGATCGGGCGGCAGAAAGCGGCGGCTTCCAGGATCTTCACGCGCGTGCCTGTGCCGAAAAATATCGGGGCGATCACCGCATCGGCGGCCTGGTAGAAAGGTTGCACGTCCGGCACGTTGGCGTGCAGCGCAATTTCGGCGGTGCCGGCGAACGCGGCAATGTCGGCGGGCGGATCGAGGCCCACGATATCCAGCCGGGCTTGCGGCAATTCGCGGCGCAGCTCGGGCCAGGCTTCGCGCAGGAATTGCAGCAGGCCATGGCGATTGGGCGGAAAGGCGAGGTTGCCGACAAACAGCACGCGGAATTGCGCGCCGGTCGCGCTGGGCGGAAGTTGCGGCCGGTCGATCACGTTCGGGATGCGGCCGATCGGGATTTGCGGCGCTTGCGTGCGCAGCGCGGCTTCGTCTGGCGCGGAGCTGACCGAAATGCCGTGCCAGGCGCGGGCGATGCGGTGTTCGGCGCGGCCGAGCAGCGCCGCATCGATGCGGGCGGCGGCGCGCCATTGGCGGCCCATGAAGCTGCCTTCGAGGGCGATTTGCCGCGCGCGGAAACGTGAGAGCACATCGTCGAAATCGACCAGGCGAAGCGGGGCGGCGATGAGGCCGGCTTGCAGGATGTCGTGCAGGATCGCGGCGGGGCCGAGGCGGCCGGCGAACAGCCAGTCTGGCTCGCGCAGCGGCAGCGCGGCGGCGATGGCTTCCAGCGCGCGGCGTGGCAGGCGGGGCGCCGCGTGGCTTCCCGAGCGCGCGAGATCGACCATCCAGGGATGCAGGATGCCCAGCGCGCGCGTGTTCGAAACACGCCATTCCGGAACCGCAATGCGCGTCACGGAGGCGGCGAATGGTTCGAGCGGCGCCAGCGAGGCTTGCACGCAATCCTGGTGCTGCGGCGAGTGCAGCAGCACGAAATGCAGATCTCCGTGCGGCCGCAGCGCTTGCAGCAGGTGCCAGGCGCGCTGCGAGCCGCCATGCCCGGCCGGGTTCGGCGGCAAATTCATTACGCAAAGTATGTTTGGCAGGCTGCTCATCCTATGCGGGCAACGCGGGCCGGTTCCGGGCGGTTCACCGGCTTATCTGGGGTTGCCGGCCTCGTAATCCAGGAACCATGCGGCGAAGCGCGGAATGCCCTCATCCAGCGGGGTTGCGGGCGCGAAGCCGGTGAGCCGGCGGATGGCGTCGATATCGGCCCAGGTTTCCGCGACATCGGCCGCCGGGCGGGGCGCCTGATGCACGATGGCGGTGCGCCCTAGTGACTGTTCCAGTAAACAAACAAGGTGCCGCACGCTCTCGCTGCGGTGATTGCCGATATTGAGCAGGCGCGGGTTTTCCGCCGCGCCGGGGGGGCGATCCAGAGCGCCGAGCACGCCCTCGACGATGTCGTCGATATACGTGAAATCGCGCTTCGGCGTGCCGTCTTCGTAGAGCGTGATCGGTTCGCCGCGCAGGATGGCGCGGGCGAAGCTGAAATACGCCATGTCGGGGCGGCCCCACGGACCGTACACGGTGAAGAAGCGCAGCCCGGTTTGCGGAATGCCGTAGAGATGCGCGTAGGCATGGCCGGCGAGTTCGGCGGCGCGCTTGGTGGCGGCGTAGAGCGAGGAGGGGCGATCGACGCGATCGGTTTCGCGGAACGGCAGATCGCGGTTGAGGCCATAGACCGATGACGAACTGGCATAGGCGAAATGCCGCAAATCCGGCAGCGCGCGGCAGAGTTCCAGCAGCACCACCTGGCCCATAACGTTGGATTGCACATAGGCGTAGGGATCGATCAGCGAGTGGCGCACGCCGGCCTGGGCGGCGAGGTGCAGCACCGCGGTGATACCGGGCGAGGCGAGCGCCAGCATGGCGTCGCGGTCGGCGACATCGGCGCGGACAAGGCGAAATTCCGGGTGGGCCAGGCGGGCGAGGCGGGCTTCTTTCAGGCTGGTTTCGTAATAATCGTCCACGCGGTCCACGCCGATCACGGTTTCGCCGCGGGCGAGCAGCGCGGCGGCGCAGTGATAGCCGATGAAGCCGGCGGCGCCGGTGACAAGGATGGCCATCAGCCGGCTGTCCAGCCGCCATCGATGGAGAGCGGCGCGCCGGTGATGGTGGCGGCAGCATCGGAGCAAAGGAACACGATGAGTGCGCCGATCTGGTCGGGGGTGGTGAACTGTTTCAGCGGCTGTTTTTCGGCGAGCAGATCGGCGCTAATGTCTTCGATGCTGCGGTGCTCGCGTTCCGCGCGGGCGGCGATCTGCGCTTCCACGAGCGGCGTGCGGACCCAGCCCGGGCAGATGGCGTTGCAGGTGATGCCGGTGTTGGCAAGCTCGATGGCGGCGACTTTCGTGAGGCCGACGAGGCCGTGCTTGGCGGCGACATAGGCCGATTTCTGCGCGCTGGCGACGAGGCCGTGCGCGGAGGCGATGTTCACGATGCGCCCCCAGCCCGCCTGTTTCATGCTCGGAATGGCCGCCTGCATGGTGTGAAACGCGGCGGAGAGGTTGATGGCGATCACACGGTCCCACTGTTCGGGTGGGAAGGTTTCGATGGGCGCGGTGTGCTGGATGCCGGCGTTGTTGACCAGAATGTGGACGGCGCCGAAATTTTGGGTTGCTTGCTGCACCATGCTGGCGATGTCGGCGGGGCGCGTCATGTCGGCGGGGCTGTAGCGGATTTGCGCGCCGGTTTCGCGGGCGAGGCTGGCGCGGTTGTGTTCGATGTCGGTGGCGTCGCCGAAGCCGTTGAGCAGGATGTTGGCGCCTTCGGCGGCGAGCGCGCGGGCGATGCCGAGGCCGATGCCGCTGGTGGAGCCGGTGACGATGGCGGTTTTGCCGGTCAGGGACATTGTTTTTGTTTCCACGGTTCCAAGGGGCTTCGCTCCCTCGGCCCCCACTGGGGCTTGAGGCCCCAGACCCCCATCATTCAGGCGAAATGAGCCTTACCTTTGGAAAGTAACCGGCATACCGGCGAACGTCACGTGTGAGAAGGCTGAGGCGATCTCTGCGTAGATAATCAAATTTATTGGGAGTTCGTCACGGTAAGCCGGACCGGCTCAGCCTTCGTCGGCCGAAGGGCCGCGCATCAGTGCCAGAATTTCATCGGTGGTCATCCTGAAGTCGCCGCGCCCACGCAGGTTTTCCACGAGCTTCTGGCCCCGGGTCCGGCGGCCCGCTGCAGGCCTTGCCTTGACCAGGCGCACCACGCCGGCCTCGATTTCGAACTCAACATCCGTCCCAGGCATCAGGCCCGCGCGCTCCCGCACATCCTGAGGGATGGTAACCTGCCCCTTCGTCGTGACCCGCATCGCCGCCGTCTTTCTTACCACGCACGGTAGGAATAGCGCCGACCCGCGGCGAACTCAACGGCGCGCTCCCTGCGCTCACACCGCAACTTCCAGCGCCTGCTCGGCCGCCAGCCATGCAGCCTCCGCTTCGGCTTCTTCCCGCGTAATCGCCGCGAGCCGCGTTTGGGCGGCGGTAACCGCGACGGGGTTGGGGGCGGCGTAGAGTTCCGGGTCGGCGAGTTTCGCTTCGATGGCGCGGCGCTCGGCGGCCAGTTTGGCGATCTTCGCTTCGGCGTCTTTCGCGCGCTTTCGCAATGGCGCCAGTTTTTCGCGGGCTTCGGCGCGTTCGCGGCGGTCGTCGCGTCTGGTGGGGGTAGATTGTTTCGTAGGCTGGGCGCGTTCGGCGAGGCGCGCGCGGTAATCGTCGAGATCGCCATCGTAACTGCACACCGTGCCATCCGCCACCAGCCACAGGCGGTCGGCGATCAGCGAAACCAGATCGGGATCGTGGGTGATGAGCAGCACGGCGCCGGCGAAATCGGCGAGTGCTCTCACCAGCGCATCGCGCGCGTCGATATCCAGATGATTGGTGGGCTCGTCGAGAATCAGCAAATGCGGCGCGTCGCGGGTGGCCAGTGCCAGCAGCAGGCGGGCGCGTTCGCCGCCGGAGAGCGCTTCGGTGGGCGTGTCCGCGCGGTCGGCATCCAGGCCGAAGCGGGCGAGCTGCGCGCGGCATTGCGTGGCCGTGAAGCGCGGGCAAATGCGGGCCATGTGTTCCAGCGAGGAATCGGCGCCGATCAGCTCGGCTTCCTGGTGCTGCGCGAAATAGCCGCAGCGCAGGCCCGGCGCGCGGCGCAATTCGCCGGATAGCGGTTCCAGGCGGCCAGCCAGCAGTTTCGCGAGCGTGGATTTGCCGTTGCCGTTGGCGCCGAGCAGCGCGATGCGGTCGTCTGTATCCACCGCGAGCGAGAGGTTTTGCAGCACCGTGCGGCCATCGTAGCCGGCGCGCACGCGATCGAGCGCCAGGATGGGCGGTGCCAGGCGCGGCGGCGCGGGGAAGGCGAATTTCGTCGGTGCCGCTTCCACCACGGTTTCGATGTCGGGGAGTTTTTCCAGCGCGCGCAGCCGGGCCTGGGCCTGGCGCGCCTTGCTGGCCTTGGCCCGGAAGCGATCGACGAATTCCTGCATGTGCGCGCGCTGCGCGGCGATGCGTTCGGCGGCGCGGGATTGTTGCAGTGCGCGTTCGGTGCGGATACGCACGAATTCCGTGTAGCCGCCGGGGGTGAGGCTGAGCTTGCCGCCATCGAGATGCACGATGGCCTGCACCGCGCGATCGAGCAGGCCGCGATCGTGCGAGACGATCAGGCAGGCGCCGGGGAAGCGCGCCACCCAGGATTCCAGCCAGAGCGTGGCTTCCAGATCCAGGTGGTTCGTCGGCTCATCCAGCAGCAGCAGATCGGGGGCGGCGAACAGCGCGGCCGCTAGCGCCACCCGCATGCGCCAGCCGCCGGAGAAGGCATCGGCCGGCATGGCCTGCTGGTCGGTGGAAAAGCCTAAGCCCGCCAGGATGGCGGCGGCGCGGGCCGGGGCGGCGTCGGCGCCGATAGCGCGCAGGCGTTCGTGGATGTCGGCGAGCCGCGCGGCGGGTGCGGTTTCGGCCTGTTCGCGCAAGGCCAGGCGCTCGGGATCGGCTTGCAGCACGATATCGAGCAGGCTGGCCTGGCCGCTGGGGGCCTGCTGCGCAACGGTGGCGAGGCGGACGCCACGGGCCAGGCGGATTTCGCCGCCGTCGGGCGGAAGCTCGCCGGCGATGGCGCGCAGCAGCGTGGACTTGCCGGCGCCGTTGCGGCCGACCAGCCCGACGCGGCGGCCGGGTTCCAGCGCGAGATCGGCGGCATCGAGCAGCGTGCGGCCGCCCAGGCGTAGCGTGAGGTTGGCAATCGTCAGCATCGGATGCGGAGGGAACCTGCTTCGTCGGGCGCGAGTTCTGCCGCAACTTGCAGCAATGGAGCCAGCCCATGCCGATTTATCATCTGAAACCCGTGGTCGCCGAGCTGGAGGATGCGGCCTGGGGCACGAGCACGCATCGCCGCGAATGCTGGGTGAACGCGGCGAGCGAGGCCGAGGCGCGGGGAATTGCGAGCGGCAAGTTTCAGGACGGCGAGGCGACGATCCCGGGCCATGCGGGCCGGCCGAGCCCGTGGCGGGATGCGCGGCTGGTGCTGGCGGCCGAGGTGGCGCCGCCGGAGGGGGCGCGCATTCCGGTGAACACGGTGATGTACCGCTGAGCGCTCCGCCGCGGGGGGGCTGCCATGGTCGGCAGAGACGGATATACTTCAACCGGTGTATATCAGGAGGGCCGCATGCAAGTCGGGAAATGGGGCAACAGCCTGGCGGTGAGATTGCCGGCCTCGGTGGTGGAGGGCCTTGGCCTGAAAGAGGGAGACGAGATCGAAATCGAGATTGCGGGCGATCGTCGTTTTCTGGTCGGCCGAGACCGCAAACGGGAAAAGGCGCTTCGTCGTTTGCGTGGCCTGAACTGGACGCTGCCGGCGGGATTCAGGTTCAGCCGGGACGAAGCGCATGAACGCTAGAGCAACATCGGCACACACCGCGTTAGCGCGCCGATAAAGTTGCTCGACAAAACAAAGAGCTAGAGCGTGACCGGCACCGACGTCCGATTCAATCAGAGCCGATCACGCTCTAGCGCCTTTTTCGACACCAATGTGCTGATATACGCGGCACACGAAAAGAGCCTGAAGGCAGATATTTCGGCAGGGCTGCTCGCGGCAGGAGGCATCGTCAGCGTTCAGGTGTTGAACGAGTTTGCGAGTGTCTCGCACCGCAAACTCGGCCACCCGTGGCGGGAGGTGAAGGTCGCTTTGGAGAGTCTGCGCTCGTTGTGCACGGAGGTGCTGCCGGTTGATGTCGGGATGCACGAGCGGGCTTTGGATCTGGCGGCGCGAGAAGGTTTCAGCTTCTACGACGCGTTGATTGTGGCCGCGGCGCTGGTGGCGGGGTGCGAGACGCTCTGGTCGGAGGACATGCAGGATGACCGCGTGCTGGCCGATGGCTTGCGCATTCGGAATCCGTTCCGTGTGCCGCGCCAAGGATCAAGTTAGAGCCACATCGGCACACCGCGTCAGCGCGCCGATACAGTTGCCTATCAGCAGCGATCTCGCTCGTAACCGACACCGAGGTCTGAGGCAATCCGAGCCGGTCACGCTCTATCGCCTATGATTGCGTATCACATTCGCCGATCACGCTGCACAGACGCTGCCATCACCAAATCCATATCGGCGACGAATTTTGAACACAAAACAAAGATTGTATCAAAAAGCAAACAACACCATCGCCAGCGTCTCCGCGACGAACGCAGGCTTTTCCTCGCCCTCGATCTCCATCGTCGCCTCGTTGCCAACCAGCACCCGGCCGCCGCCTTTTTCTTCCAGCGAGCGCATCTGCACGCGCGCGCGGATGCGGCTGCCGACGCGAACGGGGGTGAGAAAGCGCACGCGGTCCAGCCCGTAATTCAGCGCGCCGATCACGCCGGGGATGGCCAGCCAGTCGGCCGGGCTCAGCGCCGGCAGCAGCGAGAGCGTCAGGAAGCCGTGCGCGATGGTGGCGCCGAACGGCCCGGCCTCGGCGCGGGCGCGATCCACGTGGATCCACTGGTGGTCGCCGGTGATGTCGGCGAACTGGTCGATCTGCATCTGGTCGATCGTGTGCCAGGCGGAAATGCCGAGTTCGGTGCCCAGGCGGGCGCGCAGGGTTTCCATCACCTGGGACATGCGGTTTGCCTTCCTCTATCGGCGCGGCATAGTGCCGGGATGCAAGCGCAAGTCATACAGCAGATCGACGCCACCGGCGATGCGCGGCGGGCGCGGTTGATGGAGTTTCTGGCGATCCCGAGCGTGAGCGCGCAGCCGGTTCATGCGGCGGATTGCGCGGCGGCGGCGGAATGGGCGGCGGCCAATCTGCGCGCATCGGGGTTTTCGGCCCGGCTGGTGCCCACGGCCGGGCATCCGGTGGTGCTGGCCGAGCACGCGGGCACGCGCGCGGGGGGCGGGCCGCATCTGCTGTATTACGGGCATTACGACGTGCAGCCGGCGGAGCCGCTGGAATTGTGGACGAGCCCGCCTTTTGCGCCGGTGATCGTGCAGGGGAAACACGGGAAGCGCGTGGTGGCGCGCGGCGCGGTGGACGACAAGGGCCAGGTTGCGCTGTGGCTGGATGCGTTCCGCGCGTGGCACGAGGTGGCGGGGGGCCCGCCGTGCCGGATCACCGTGGTGCTGGAAGGCGAGGAGGAGGTGGGCAGCCGCAACCTGGAAGCGTTCCTGACGCAGAACAAGGCCGCGCTGGCGGCGGATGTGGCGGTGGTATCCGACACCAACATGTGGCGCGTGGACGTGCCGGCGGTGACGACGCGGTTGCGTGGCCTGGTGTATGCGCAGGTCAATCTGAAGGCGGCTTCGCGGGATTTGCACTCCGGCCTGTATGGCGGGGCGGCGCTGAACCCGATCCATGCGCTGTGCCGCATTCTCGCCGCGCTGCACGATGCGCGGGGGCGCGTGCAGGTGCCGGGATTTTACGACGGGGTGGCTGAGCTCAGCGATGCGTTATCGGAACAATGGGCCGGCCTGGGGTTCGACGAGGGCGAGTTTCTCGGCGAGATCGGGCTGCAGCATCCGGCGGGCGAGGCGGGGCTGCCGGGATTGACGCGGCTATGGGCGCGGCCGACGGCGGAAGTGAACGGCATCTGGGGCGGCTATCAAGGGCCGGGGCCGAAGACGGTGATTGCCGCGGAGGCGGGGGCGAAGGTGAGTTTCCGCCTGGTGCCGGGGCAGGACCCGAAGCGCGTGGCGGCGGCGTTCCGGCAGTTCGTGGCCGATCTCGCACCGGCGGGTGTGCAGGCCGAAGTGCAGATTTTCAGCGCCGAACCCGCCATCGAGGTGCCGGTCGAGAACCCGTTCGTGGCACTCGCGCAGCAGGCGTTGCGCGACGAATATGGCCGCGAGGCGGTGCTGATCGGCAGCGGCGGATCCATCCCGGTGGTGGCGAGCCTGAAGCACCTGCTGGGGCTGGATACGCTGCTGATGGGTTTCGGGCTCGACGACGATCAGGTGCATTCGCCGAACGAGAAATTCGAGCTGCGGTGTCTGGACCATGGCACGCGGGCGCATGCGCGGTTTCTGGCGATGGCGGGGCGCTAAGGCCGTTCGGCACCCGGCAATTCGTTCCGAAAGCAATGATGAATACAGTCGTAATTGCCACAAGGGCGCGATATATGCGGCGGCCGGCACTATAGCGCGTGAAGCCACCAGCAACGTCGCGCTGACCGATCAGTCACGGCGGCATTGCAGCGCAGCAAAGCTTGCCTAGACTGTGGCGAGCCAAAAAACTTCCGCTGCAAAACGAGGCACTTAGCCCAAATCCACCGGGATTGGGCCCGGATTTATGCGATTTTTGCTTGCCAAGCCCGGCCGATATTGGCCTGATCCCGCCCTGGCCAATCACGGCTTCGCGATCCACAAGCCCCCGCGGGGCGCGAAAAGCGGCGAAAAGGACAGGCATGAACCTGCGACCCCTGAATCTGCGAACTGGGCTTTTGCTTCTGCCGGCACTGCTGCTCGGCCCCACGGCCATTGCTTCCAGCATTCGCGACAGCGGTGGCACCGTTCTCGATGCCGGCGAGGCGAGTTGGTACGGCCCGCGCCACGCCGGCCTGCGCACCACCAGCGGCGCCGTTTTCAACCCCGCGAAGATGACCGCCGCCCACCCCAGCCTGCCGCTCGGCACCTGGGTGCGCGTCACCGACGATGCCACGGGCCGCTCGGTGGTGGTGCAGGTGAACGATCGCGAGCCGCCGCACGGCGTGCGCTGCATCGATCTCTCGCAGGGCGCCGCGCAGCGCCTGGGCATGATCGGGCGCGGCGTGGCGGATGTCACGCTCACCGCGGCGACGGCGGACGATGCGGTGGTGGAGGTGGCGGAGGATCCGGGGCCGCGGGCTAACTCGCTACATGGTCGGCGACATAGGCACCGCGCTCGCCCATAGGTTTTTCCGGCCCGTCGGTGGTGTCCTGGGCGGTCTGCAACTCCAGCTCGGCGTTCAGTTCGGCGCCCAGCAGCACCACGAACGCGCTCACCCAGAACCACATCATCACGCCCACCACGGCGCCTAGCGGCCCATAGGTGGCATCGTAGCTCGCGAAATGCCCCACATAGTAGCTGAACAGCGCCGAGGCGATCAGCCACAGCAGCGTCGCCAGCACCGAACCCGGCGTCACCCAATGCCAGGAGGGCGAGCGGCGCGAGGGGCCGAAACGATACAACAACGATAGTGCGAAGGCCACAAACACCACCAGCACGCCCAGGCTGGCCACCCGCGAAAGTGCCTTTGCCCAGGTCGCCACGCCGAGGAAGCTCTCCACCGCGGGCAGCAGCAGCAGCAGAGCCAGGCAGATCGAGGCCGCGAGCATGCCGCCGAGCGTGAGACCGAAAGCGGTGATCTGAAAGTTCACGAAGCTGCGCTGCTCGCGCTCCTCATAGGCAAGGTTGAGCGCGCCCAGGATCGATTTCGTGCCGGTGGCGGACGACCAAAGCGCGATCGCCAGGCTCAGCAGCAGGCTGAACGTGAGATCGGAAGGCGGCCGCGACACCAGCATGTGCACGCGATCGGCAATCAGCGTGAACGCGCCGGGCGGCAGCAGATCGCGCAATTGCGCCAGTTGCGGCTCCACGCTGGCCGGATTGAACACCAGCCCGTATATCGAAATGATCATCGAAATCGCCGGAAACAGCGCCAGCGTCGCGTAAAACGCGCAACCGGCGGCAACCAGCGAAATGCGGTCGCCGATCACTTCGGCCCCGGTGCGTCGGATCACCCGTCGCCAGCCGCGCCAGGGGATGCCGCCGGGATAGGTGGCCATCCGACCCAAGCGCTGGGCGAGCGCGGCGTCGCTCATCGCGGCTTCTGGGGCAAGCGTGCGGCGGGGGCTGGGCGTGGTGTCGCTCATCGCGCGGCGTCCGGTGCGGTCGGGTGGCAATACGGGCCGGCAAGCGCCCGGTTGCCTTGGCCCGATGCGGTTCCGGCCCGGCGCGAAGCGCTCAAGCCGATTTGCGCGCTCTACGGCGGCGCAATTCAGCCAGCTCGCCGTTTGTCGCCTTCGCATCTTCGGGGCTGGTCACCGGGTAGGGCTCCGCGTCCGTCCCGTTCTGCTTGCCGAAGCGCGCGCGGTCCATGCGGCCCCGGTTGCGGTCGGATTGGTCAACGACGACGGTGCGTTCAGTGTCAGCTTCCATGCCAGAGCTCCGTATCCACAGCATCGGCCGCCCACGCGGTGATGAGGCGGCAAGCACCGTTCCTGAGAGTGTAGATGACGACGACGACATCGCCCAGCAACTCCCCAATAGCCTTGAAACGGCGCTCGCCGTAATCGGCGCGAGTATCCTCCCGCTCCAGAACGTAGCCCGGAAATAGCCGGCTGGCGTAGGCTAGATCGAAGCCGCGTTCCTCGAACACCTGTTCGCTCTTGGCAGCATCGAATTCGATACGATCGAAGCTGCGGTAAACCAGGTGAAAGGGCTGCGGCTGGGGCGGCATAAGTTTGCGTCCTTCGCTCCGGCACCCTGCCATTTGGCCAGGGATGGTGCCCTACTCACCGGTAGCGCGCCTGCACCGGACAGCCTATTCCACACGCTCGCCAAGGAACCCGCGCATGTGCCGCCCGATCGCCGCCCTGCTGCTCCTGCCCGGGCTCGCCCAGGCCGCCGTGCTGCCCGTTCTTCTGGCGCCGCACCGGGCTACCTACGCGCTGACTCTGCAATCCAGCCGCGACCAAAGCGTGGTGGCTGCCAGCGGCAGCATGGTGTTCGATCTGCAACAGGCCTGCGGCGGCCTGGTCACGGCGCAGCACCTCGCCATGGCCATTGCCGACCGCGACGGCCAGGAAACCCGGACCGTCAGCGACTACGCCACGTTCGAGGCGACCGACGGCACGCATCTCGATTTCCACAGCCGGCAAACCAGTGACGAAACCACCACCGAAACGGTGAACGGCACTGCCAGCTTCGATCGCGCCGGGCTGCACGGCCAGGCGCGCTACGCCGATCCCGAAAAGCGTGTGGTGAGGCTGCCGCCCGGCACGAAGCTGCCGAACGCGCACACCGTCGCGATCCTGGATGCGGCGATGGCTGGCCGGCGCTTCCTGTCGCTGCCGCTGTTCGACGGCACGGTGGCGAGTGGCGCGGAAGACACGTTCGTGACCCTCACCGATCGCGAACCGGCGCGGCCGCAAAAATGGCCGATCCTCTCGAATCTTGCCTCAACGCGCGTTCACGTCGCTTTTTTCGATCAGGATTCGATGGATGAGACGCCGGAATATGAGGTGGCGATGCGTTATTTCGACAACGGCATAGCCGACGATCTGACAATGAATTTCGGTGATTTCGTGCTGCACGGAACCCTTGCCGCGCTCCAGCCCCACAAGCCGCCCCGTTGCTGAACCGCTTGAATTCAGGCGGGTTTTTCTGCCACGCTGAGGCTCGGCCGGACTGTCCGGCGGGAGCCAGCCCGATGGGGGTGACCGGCGATCGGGAACGTTACAGCCGCCGCCTGAGCGACAAGATTCAGGCGGCGTTCGACCATGCATGCGACGACGGGCAACTGGAGGTGGCGGGCGAACTGCTGGAAACCCTGGAGCTGGTGCTGCTGCGCACGCCGCCCAAACCCGAGCGGCGCGAGGCCGTGGTGGCGCCGCTGATGGCCTGCCACGAACGCCTTTGGCACCTGCGCGCCGACGCCGCCGCGCGCGGCCAGCCGGCGACCTCGGCCGGCGAGGAGATGGCTTAGAGCAACATCGGCACACACCGCGTCAGCGCGCCGATGAAGTTGCTCGACAAAACAATGGCCTAGAGCGTGACCGGCACCGATGTCCGATTCAATCAGAACCGGTCACGCTCTAGCGGGTGCGCCTACGCGGGATGCGGCGGCGCAGAGGCGCCTAACCCCGGTCCGAAAACGGATTTTCGGTGCCGCGCGTCAAGATGCGCACGGGCGTGCCGCCGAGGCCGAAATTCTCCCGCAAGCCGTTCACCAGGTACCGCAGATAGGTCTCCGGAACCTGTTCCGCGCGCGTGCCGAACAGCACGAAGGTCGGCGGCCGCGCTTTCGCCTGCGTGATGTAGCGCAGCTTCAGCCGCCGCCCCTCCACCACCGGTGGCGAATGCCGCTCCACCGCCGCCTCGAACCACCGGTTCAGCTCGCCCGTGGGCACGCGGATGTTCCACACGCGATACGCTTCGCGCACCGCCGGCAGCAGCTTGCGCGCGCCGGCACCGGTCAAGGCCGAAAGCGTCACCACGGGAATGCCGCGAAGTTGCGTGAGCGAAGTTTCCAGCCGGCCCGAGATCGCCCGCTTTGCCACTTCGCGGTCCGGCACCGCGTCCCATTTGTTCAGCACCAGCACGCAGCCCCGCCCCTCGCGCTCGATGAGCCGGCCGATCTGCAGATCCTGCTCGTGCAGCCCCAAAGTGGCATCCACCACCAACGCCACCACTTCCGCCATGCGCAGCGCGCCAAGGCTTGCCTGCACGGAAAGCTTTTCCAGCTCGGCTTCCACGCGAGCCTTGCGCCGCAACCCCGCCGTATCCACCAGCTCCACCGGCCCGCCCGCGTCCTGCAGCACCACCGCCACCGCGTCGCGCGTCAGGCCCGGTTCCGGCCCCGTAATCATCCGCTCTTCGCCGAGCAGCCGGTTCAGCAGCGTGGATTTTCCCGCATTCGGCCGCCCCACGATCGCCAGCTTCAGTGGCCGACCCGGTTCCGCCTCCGCCTCACCTGCCTCCGGCGGCAGAAGATCGGCGATCTCCGCCATCAAATCGGAAATTCCCTCGGCATGTTCGGCCGAGATCGGCAACGGCTCGCCCAGGCCGAGCTCCCACGCTTCCAACGCCGCTGTGCCGCCGCCGCGCCCCTCGGCTTTGTTGGCCACCAGCAGCACAGGTTTGCTCTGCCGCCGCAACCAATCCGCAAAATGCCGGTCCGCCGGCGTGATCCCCACCCGCGCATCCACCACGAACACCAGCAGATCCGCCCCGGCCACGGCGGCCTCGGAAGAAGCCCGCATGCGCCCGAACAGGCTTTCCGGCGCGCTTTCCTCCAGGCCCGCGGTGTCCACCAGCCGCACCAACCGGCCGCGCAACATCGCCTCGGCTTCCTTGCGGTCGCGCGTGACGCCGGGCGTGTCGGACACGATCGCCCTGCGGCCGCCGGCCAGCCGGTTGAACAACGTGCTTTTGCCTACGTTGGGGCGGCCGATGATGGCGACAGTCAGCATGAAAAGAATGTTCTTTCTTGAAAGAAAGAACCAAAGAACTTTCGTTCATCAAGGCGCGACGCCGGCAACAGCAGCGGCCTAAATGAAAGAAAGTTTTTTGCTTCTTTTTTTCAAAAAAGAAGAACACTTAACTATACGCCGTAAGCGCCCCATCGTCCGTCAGCAGCAGCATTTTTCCCTGCGCCGCGATCACCGGCAACGAGCCGGAACTATCCAGTTCCTGGCGCGAAACCAGCTTGCCATCGGTCGGGTCCAGCACCGCCATGTGCGAATTCGTGGAGACAAGAATAAGCTTGCCGCCGATCAGCGACGGGCCGGCCCAACTGATCAGCCCCTTCGTACGCTTCGGATTGTTGAACCGCGGCAGCTCCGTCACCCAATGCACCGCGCCGTCCGCCTTGTTTACCGCCGCCACTTTCTGGTCGATGCTCACGATATACAGCGTGTCACCGGCCAGCCACGGCGTGTACGATCCGGCGATGTCGCGATCCCACACGCGCCGGCCGGAACGCAGATCCAGCGCGGCCATCAGGCCGCCAAGCCCGATTGCATACACGATCCCGTCGTCCAGCACCGGCGCGCCGCGCACCGTGGAAAATTCCGTCAGCGTCGCGCTGCCCTTCAGCGCGCCCAGATTGTCGCTCCACGCCACCAGCCCGGTATCGGCATGCACCGCCGCCAGATCGCCGGATTCGAAACCCGATACCACCAGCCCATCGGCATAAGCCGGCGCCGCCTGCGTCAGCGCGCCGGTATCGGTGGAATTGGCCTGATACACCCAAAGCCGCCGCCCGGTATCGCTGCCGAACGCCAGCATCTGCCCGTTGATGTTGCAGAGATAAACAACGCCGTTGGCAATCGTCGGGCTGCTGCGGGCCGGCGCCAGAATGTCGGACCGCCAGCCGATAGTGCCGGATGCCGCATCCAGCGAAAGCAATTCGCCCCGCCCCGTCGCTGCGAACACCCGGCCGCCGGCGCAGGCCAGGCCACCGCCCAGATTGCTGCTGCGGTTCTTCTTCGGCTTCGTCGGCGTGCTCCACAGCTTCTGCCCGGAAGCCATCGCAAACGCCGCCACCACGCCATCGGTATCCATGGTGAACACCTGGTCGCCCGAAACCACCGGCTCGGCCGTGATCCGCTGCCGATACGATCCGCCGCGGCCGATCCCGTGCCGCCAAACCCGGTTCAGCCCACCGGCCAGATTGCCCGGCACATGCGCCGCATTGCCGCCGAATTGTGGCCAATCCGGATTGACGATCACCGGCGGCAATTCCACGTCGGTCGCCGCATCGATCGCCAGGCCGCGCGCCGGCGGCAGCACCGGTTCCCGGTTGCCCGGGATCGGCGGCTGCGCGCTGTCGCTCAGCCAGTCGAACACGCCGCACCCGCCCAGCGCCACCGGCAGCGCAAGCGGCAGCCACAGGCTGGCCCGCCGCGTCAGTTTCACATCGCTCATCCGTGTTGACCGGCCGCCTCGCCGCCCAGGGCCAGCAGCGCATCCTGCGCCATTTCCCGCAGCGTCTGCGAGGCCTGCGGGTCGGAAGCCAGCGCCTTCAGCACCGCCCGCGCGTCGGCGCCGCGGCCCAGCCGCAAATCCAGCATGGCCAGCACCTGCTCGGCCATCGGCTGCCAGCGATTGCCGCCGGCCGCCAGCGGCAGGATGCGCGCCTTCAGCGCCGCCGCATCGCCGGTATCCGCCTGGTGCTGCACGCTGCTCAGCGTCGCATAATCCCGCAGCAATGGCGGCGCGCCGCCGTCATCCGCCACCGCCTGCCAGTCGGTAACGGCCTTCGCCGTCTCGCCGCGCTGCCATTCCAGCGCCGCGAGTTGCAGCCGCGCCAGCACGCGATAGCCGTCGGGCGCCGACGCGGCGATCGCCGCGAAATCGGCAGCGGCCTGGGGCGGCGGCGGCGCGTGCGGCTTCGGCTCGGCCAGCTTCTGCGC
>CAXUEX010000046.1:0-18848 GCA_964250215.1 uncultured Acetobacteraceae bacterium
GCGCGGTTCGGCCCGGCCGCCCGGGTTTTCATGTTGGCAGCGGCGGCGTTTTCGATGCTGATGTGGATCGGCAGCGACATACTCGGCGCGCCGCGGCTGCTGTTCGGCTTTGCCCGCGATGGCGTGCTGCCGCCGTTTATCGGCCGCGTGAACCGCGCGCATGTGCCGGCAGCCGCGATTCTGCTGCACGTGTCGCTGGTGCTGGTGCTGGCGCTGAGCGGCAGCTTCGTGCAACTCGCGACGCTTTCGGCGCTCGCCGCAGCGGCGCTTTACGTGATGGCTTGCGCCGCGGCGCTCGTGCTGCGCCGGCGGGATACGCACATCCTCGGACGGCCGCTGCACGTGCCGGCCTTGTGGGCGTTTTCTCTGCTCGGCATCGGCGGCATGATGCTGACGATCTTCGTCGCGCGGCCGGTCGAAATCGCCGGGCTGGCGATCTCCGTGTTGCTCGCCGCAGCGATCTATCGCATCGGCACCCGCCTGTACGGCGTTCAGGCGGCCCGCCGCAGAGACTCCATGTCGATCACATAGCGGTAGCGCACCTCGCCATCCACCACTTTCCGATAGGCTTCGTTCACGCGATCGATCGGGATGATTTCGATGTCGGGAGCGATGCCGTGCGTGGCGCAGAAATCCAGCACTTCCTGCGTCTCGGCGATGCTGCCGATCAGCGAACCCGCAATGCTGCGGCGGTGCATGGCGACATCCATGTTGTTCACGGGCGCCATGGGCTCCAGCGCTCCCACCACCACAATCGCGCCGTCGCGCTTCAGCAGCGGCAGGAACGGGTTGAGATCATGCTTCTGCGGCACGGTGCTGAGGATGAAATCGAAAGTCGCTTCCAGCGTTGCCATCGTCTTTGCGTCGTCCTCCAGCACCACGCGTTCGGCGCCGATGGCCTTCGCGCTCTCGATCTTGTCCTTGCTGGTGGTGAAAACCGTCATCTCCGCCCCCATGGCGCGGGCGAGCTTGGTGGCCATGTCGCCCAGGCCGCCGAAACCCACGATCCCCACGTGAGCACCAGGCTTCACGCCCCAATGTTTCAGCGGAGAATAGGTTGTTACTCCAGCGCATAGGATCGGCGCGGCATGCGCCGGATCGAGCGCTTGCGGAATGCGCAGCACGAAGTCCTGCGTCACCACAACGTCGGTGGAATAGCCGCCGAATGTGTTGTCACGCCCGTACATATTCTTGCCGCCGGCTTTCGCGGCCGGCTTCATCGGGCCGTTATAGGTGGCGAGCCACGAATTCGGACCCTCGCAATAATTCTCCTCGCCGGCGCGGCACGGCTCGCATTGTCGGCAACTGTCGATCATGCAGCCCACACCCACCAGGTCGCCGGGTTTCACGCGCGTCACCTCGGCGCCAGCGCGCACTACGCGGCCGACGATCTCGTGGCCCGGCAAGCACGGATAGACGGTATTGCCCCACTCGTTCTTCACTTGATGGATGTCGGAGTGGCACACGCCGCAGAACATCACTTCTATCTGGACATCGCCCGGCCCGGGATCCTCGCGCTGAAACTCCATCAACTTCAGGTGCGAATGCGCGCCTTTTGCCGCATAGCCTTTCACGTTGATCATGCGCCGATCCCTCCGAGTTCGGCGCAGGAACACGGCGGCACAAGGCGGGTTCCCCCCCCGAGCGTCTTGCACTGGCCGCGGCGCCCGTTGTCACGCCCGCGTGTGGTGCCCGGCTGCATCCCTGGCCTTGGCACTGTTGCTATTGACCCGCTGCGGCGGGTCATGCGACTGCGCGTTCTCGGCGTATAGCCCCGGGCCCATCGAACCATGAATCGGGTTGCAATCACGGCGGCGGCGGAACGGCTTCTCGATCAGCTCAAGGCGGCGCACGGGCCGCTGCTGTTCCATCAGTCCGGCGGCTGCTGCGATGGCAGTTCGCCCATGTGCTACCCGCGCGGCGAATTCCGCATCGGCACGCAGGATGTGCTCCTGGGCGAAATCGCCGGTACACCCTTCTATATCGGCGCTGCGCAATACGAACGCTGGCGTCACACGCATCTCACGATCGACGTGGTTCCGGGCCGCGGCGGCGGATTTTCGCTCGAAGCGCCGGAAGGCGTTCGGTTCCTCACGCGCAGCCGAGTGTTTACGGAAGGCGAACTGGCCGCTCTCGGGTAGCTGCTAGAGCAACATCGGCACACACCGCGTCAAGCGCGCCGATAAAGTTGCTCGTCAAAACAATAATCTAATCCAGCGCCTTCATCAACTCCGGCAACGCCTCCCGCACGCGCGCCACCGAAGCGTCCTTCACCACGTCGTAGCCCCGCACCTTGTCGTGCGCCCGTAGTGCCGCTTCGGCCGCGGCGTAATTGGCAGGCGTGAGCCGTGCCACCACGTCATCCACCAGGGCCACATACTCCCGCACGAGCTGCCGCTCCATTCGCCGATGCGCCATGTAGCCGAACGGATCGAACGGGGTGCCGCGCAGGAAACGCAGCCGCGAAAGCACCTGATAGCTCCTGCCCATCCACGGCCCGAACCGCCGTTTGCTCGGCCGATGGGTGCGTTTGTCACGTTTCGAGAACAGCGGCGGCGCCAGATTGTAGTTCAGCGTGATGTCGCCCTCGAAAATCTCCCGCAGTCTGGCGGCAAAACCGGGATCGGCGAACAGCCGCGCCACCTCGTATTCGTCCTTGTAGCTCATCAGCTTTGCCGCGACCTGCGCCACCGCGCGCGCAAGCCTGCCGTCCTGTCCCGGAATTGCGAGTTCGGCCTGCTCCACCCGCCCCACCAGTTCGCGGTAGCGTCGCGCATGGGCGGCGCCGCCCCAGGCCGTCAGCCGCGGCATCCGATCGGCCAGCAGATCGCCAAGCGTGTCCGGGATCTGCTCCACTTCGTGCCCGCGCAGCCAGGTTTTCACCATCTCGGGCTTCGCGGCCGCAAGGCGGCCAAGGCCGAATGCCCGCCGGTTCATCGCGATCTCGGTGCCGTTCAGCTCGATAGCCCGCAGAATGCTTTCCGCGGAGAGCGGGATCAGGCCTTTCTGCCAGGCAAAACCGACAAGAAACAGATTTGTGCCGATCGCATTGCCCAGCATCGTGCTGGCAATGGCCGTGCCGTCGATCTGCATGATGCGCTCGGCATCGGCGCGCGGCCGCACTTTCTGCAGCAACGGATCGAAGCGGAACTCGGCATCCGGATCGGTGGCAAAACGGGCATTCGGTGCCACAAACCGGTTCAGCAGCACCGCGCTGCGGCCGTGGCCGAGCTTGGCCAGCGTCTCGGGAATTGCCACCACCATCGGATCGGCGCCGATCACCAGATCCACATCGCCGTTCGGAATGCGCGGGCTGTGCCGCTCCGCGCCATCGCCGATGCGCAAATGGCTCGTCACGCTGCCGTTGCGCTGCGCCAGCCCCGAATTGTCCAGCACGGTCAGGCGCTTGTCTTCCAGATGCGCGGCCATGCCGAGCAGCGCCGAGACGGTCACCACACCGTTGCCGCCGATGCCGGCGAGAAGAATGTTGTACACCTCGCCGATGCGCGGCAGCGTCGGCATCGGCAATCCCGCGAGCATCGCATCTTCGTCGGTCAGGCTCTCTTCGGCCTGCGCGCGCAGCTTGCCACCAAGCACGGTGACAAAGCTGGGACAAAGCCCCTTCGCGCAAGAGAAATCCTTGTTGCAGACAGATTGGTTGATCCGCCGCTTGCGTCCCAGCTTGGTCTCCAGCGGCTCCACGGCAATGCAGTTCGATTGCACGCCGCAATCGCCGCAGCCCTCACAAACCTCCGGGTGGATGAACAGGCGCTCCGCCGGATCGGGCAGCTTGCCGCGCTTGCGCAGTCGGCGCCGTTCGGTGGCGCAGGCCTGATCGTAGATGATCGCGGTCACGCCCGGTATTTCGCGCAACTCGCGCTGCACATCGTCGAGCTGGTCGCGCTGATGATAGGTGAGGAATGCGGGATATTGCGAACGGTCGTGACGCGAAGGATCGTCGCTGACTAGCGCAATCCGTTTCACGCCCTCGGCCGCAAGCTGGTTCGCCACGTGCGGCCCGGTGAGTTCGCCGGGGAATTCCTCGCCTTCGATCTGCTGTCCGCCGGTCATCGCGATCGCGCCGTTCAGCAGCACCTTGTAGGTGATGTTCACCTTCGCGGCGAGCGCGGCACGGATCGCGAGCAGGCCGGAATGGAAATACGTGCCATCGCCGAGGTTCTGGAAAATGTGCGGCGTTTCCGTAAACGGCGCCTGGCCGATCCAGGTGGCGCCCTCGCCGCCCATCTGCGAGGAAGCCATGGTGTGCCGATCGGGCAGCGATGCAGCCATGATGTGGCAGCCAATCCCGGCCCCGGCGATCGAACCCTCCGGCACCCGCGTGGACGTGTTGTGCGGGCAACCGGCGCAGAAGCTCGGCGGCCGCAGCAGATCGGCGACGCCGAACGATATCGTGGGAATGCCGGTCTCAAGCGGCTTGATGGCGTCGAACTTCGCACCCAGAGACTCGTCCTCGATACGACCGCGCAACCTCCCCGCGATGATGTGCAGCATCAGGTCGGGATCGATCTCGCCCACCGCCTTCAGCAGCGGCGCGCCGTGCTCATCCAGCTTGCCGGTAAGAATCGGGCGCTTGTCGGCTGGCAAGTTGTAAAGGATCGTGGAAATCTGGTCCTCAATGATCGGTCGTTTTTCTTCAACAACAAAGATTTCGTCGCAGGTCTCGGCAAAATCGCGCAGCCCGGCCGGCTCCAAAGGCCATGCCAGTGCCACCTTGTACACGCCGATGCCGAGCGAAGCCGTGCGCGCCTCGTCCAGCCCCAGGCCGCGCAACGCTTCCACCACGTCCAAATAAGCCTTGCCGGTTGAGACGATCCCCAGCCGGTGCCGTTTCGCGCCGCCCCAGGCCAGCCGGTCCAGCCCGTTCGCCCGCACCCAGGCCTGCACCGCTGGCAGGCGCTGCTCGTAATGCCGCGCCTCCACTTCCAGTGCCGAACCGTTGCGTGCCCGGATATTCAGGCCGCCAGCCGGCAGCGGAAAATCGGTCGGCGAAACAAACGGCCACACATCCATGTCGGCCGGTATCGAGGCGCCGCCCTCCACCGTGTCGGTCAACGCCTTCATGCCGATCCAGCTTCCGGAAAAGCGCGACATCGCCCAGGCTTGCAATCCGTACAGCAGCAGCTCCTCCACGGTTGCCGGGTTCAGCACCGGCATGCCGTAATGGATCAGCGCCACATCGCTCTGATGCGCCAACGTGGAGGAACGGGCACCGTGATCGTCGCCGCACAGCGCGATCGCACCGCCATGCGCGGCCGTGCCGTTGTAGGTCGCGTGCTTCAGCACATCGCCCGAACGGTCCACGCCCGGGCCCTTGCCATACCAAAGCCCGAACACGCCATCGAATTTCGGCTTCGGGATCAGCCCGGCCTGCTGGCTGCCCCATACGGCGGTGGCCGCCAGATCCTCGTTTATGCCAGGTTCGAAATGAATATCGTGCGCTTCAAGGTGCTTCTTCGCGCCCCACAGTGCCAGATCGTAGCCGCCCAGCGGCGAGCCGCGGTAGCCGGAGATGAAGCCGGCCGTATGCAGCCCGGCCGCGCGGTCCCGACGCTGCTGCACGATCGGCAGCCTTACCAGCGCCTGGATGCCGGTGAGATACACCCGGCCCTCGAAACGCGAATACTTGTCGGCCAGCGTCACGGCGTTGCCGGGCGACTGGCGGGTGACGGGCGGGAGTGTGACGGAATCCATATGCCTGAACCTTCGCGGGCGCGGAGCTTGCCTCTACCCGCGACCCAAAGGCACAGGTGCGGCTGCGGTCAAGCAAGTGCAGCCGTCCGAAAAAAATAGTTTTCCCGCGCGCCGCACCGGCCCTGGCCGCGCAAGCTTCGGCCCAGCCAGCCCCGCCAACGCGACACAATATGACCGCGGGCTACACCCAGCAGCGCACCGGGTGTACGCCGCCATAAGGCCCAACATAGCCCGGGCGGCAGGCGCAGGCACTTAGCCCGAGGCCCAGGGCCAGCAACACGGCGAGTGGCAGAATGCGGCGCATGGCTTGATCTCCTCAGTGCGGCCTGCCTAATGCCGGCCATTCATGTCGGGTTTGCGACCGAACTCGTTTCGGATTGCAACAACGGAGAAGCCATGCGCACGCTGCCGCTCCTTGCCGTTTCCCTCGCGCTGCTGGCCGCAAATCGCGCCCAGGCGCACGCGATCCTGGTGGATAGTCAGCCGGCGCCGCAGGGGCATGTCGCCGCCGGGCCGCTCGATCTCATGCTGCGATACAACAGCCGGATCGATGCCGCGCGCTCCAGGCTCGCGCTGCGGCGCCCCGACGGCACCTCCGAGGTGCTGCATAGCGAGCCGAACGCCGGCCCCGCGATCCTGCGCGCACATGTGGCGGCGCTGACACCCGGGGATTACGTCGTGCAGTGGCAGGTGCTGGCCACCGACGGCCATATCACGCGCGGCCGCGTGCCGTTCACGGTCGAAAGCCGCTGATCTTCTTCCCGCCGCGTTGAACCTGCGCCGTGGCGCTGCTCGTCGATCTCTTCGGCTATCTCGGCATCCTGCTGCACGGGCTGGCGATCGTTGCGCAATCGGTGGCATTCGGCGGCGCGCTGTTCCTGGCGCTGCTCGTGCGCCCGCTGGGGCTCGCGGCGATCGCGGAGCGGCGCACCGCCAGGCTTGCGGCCTGGAGTGCGCTTGCGCTCGCGGCCGTGGAACTGGCCAATGTCGCGCTGCAGAGCGCAGTGCTCGTCAGCACCGTGGAACTGCCGCTCGGCAACGTGCTGCTCGCGAATTTCGCGGTGGCGGGGCTGCTGAAGGCGCTGTTCGCGCTCGCCCTCGCATGGCTGCTTTGGCGCCGCGCGCCCGGTGTCGCGCTGCTCGGCACCGGTTTTCTAATTCTGCTCGCAGCAATCTCCACCACCCATGCGGCCGCACGGCTTTCCAACAACGCGCTGCTGCTGGCCGTGGAGTTCCTGCACCAGCTCGGCGCCGCCATCTGGATCGGCGGCATTCCATATTTCGTGATGCTGCTGGCGCGCGACCCCGATAGCGCCACGCTGCGCTTCGCCGGCGCCCGCTTCAGCCGCATGTCCATCGCCGGTGTCGGCTGCATCCTGCTCTCCGGCATAACGATGAGCGTCTTCTACATCGGCAGCGCGCAGGCGTTCTACGGCACGGCTTACGGCGTGATGGTGGGTGCCAAAATCTCAATGTTCCTGATGCTGCTGGCGCTCGGCTTCGGCAATCTGCTCGTCACCGAACGCCTGCGTCGTGATCCGGGCACTTCCACCCTGCGGCTGCGGCGCTTTGCCGAGGTGGAGATCGGCATCGGCTTCACCATCTTCTTTGCCGCCGCCTCGCTCACCTCCGTGCCGCCCGGCATTGATCTCACGCAGGACCGTGCAAGCTGGCACGAAATCGTCAGCCGCGATTTCACGCCCCGACCCCCGCGCCTCGTTTCGCCCGACCACGACCGGCTCGGCATCCCGGCGCTGCAGGCGCAACTGGATCGTGAAGCGGCGGCCCGCCGCGCCGAGCCGCGCGCCGCCTTCGTGGAGGGCAGCGGCGAGCTGCCGCCGCGGAACGCCGACGATATTGCGTGGTCGGAATACAATCATCATTGGGCCGGGCTGTTCGTGCTGGTCATCGGCCTGCTCGCACTGCTGCACCGCGCCGGCTTGCGCTGGGCGCGGCATTGGCCGCTGGTATTCCTCGGTCTGGGAGCTTTCCTGTTCGTCCGTTCTGACCCCGAAGTCTGGCCGCTTGGCAACATCGGCGTGTTCGAAAGCCTGCGCGACGTGGAGGTGGTGCAGCACCGCGTGTTCGTGCTGCTGGCCGTGGCACTCGGATTGTTCGAATGGGCGGTGCGCACGGGCAGGCTGCGCAGCCAGAAAGCGGCGCTCGCCTTCCCGCTGCTGTGCGCGCTCGGCGGCGCGTTGCTGCTCACCCATCAGCACGCGATTGCCAATGTGAAGGACCAGTTGCTCATCGAATGGACGCACACGCTGCTCGCGCTCGCGGCACTTGCGGCCGGCTGGGCGCGCTGGTTGGAGCTGCGGCTGCCGGGCCGCGTGGCCAGGGAAGCCGGGTGGGTGTGGCCAGCGTGCCTGCTGCTGGTCGGAATGCTATTGCTGTTCTACCGCGAAGCCTGATCCGGGAGATTCCATGCTGTTCCGCCGCCATCTGCGCCGCGCCTGGCGCCTGCTCGCCGGGTTGCTGCTGTTCCACGCAGCGCCTTCGCACGGCCGCCCGCGCCTTCCCGGGGCCGATGGACCCACGGTGGCCTACGGCGCCGATCCCGCACAGTTCGTCATGCTGTTCCCCGCGCCCGGCCCCGGGCCGCATCCGCTGGTGCTGTTCGTGCACGGCGGCGGCTGGACGCAGGGCCATCCGCGTGCCGCGCGCGGGCTCGCTCCGGCGCTGAACGCCGCCGGCTTCACGCTGATCAGCGCCGGCTACCGGCTGGTGCCGCAAACCGATGTGGCGGGCGCCGTAACCGACGTGGCGCACGCCGTCGCCTTCGTGCTGCAGAACGCCGGAAAATTCGCGGTCGATCCGAATGCCTTTGCCCTCGCCGGCCATTCCTCCGGTGGCCATGCCGTGGCGCTGCTGGCCACGGATCCGCGCTATCTCCGCGCCGCCGGCGTCGATCCCGCGAAGCTGAAAGCCGTGCTGCTGCTGGATGGCGTGTTCGATGTCGCCGCGATGGTGACGAACTATCCGAACGAAAGGCGCATCAGCGTGTTCGGCCAGAACCCGTCCGCCTGGCAGCAGGTCTCGCCGGATGCCTATGTCGCGAGCATGACCACGCGCCCGCGCTTCTGCCTGGCGCACGAGAACACCGCCTCGCGCTTTGTCGAGCAGGCGGACATTTTCACCCGCACGCTGCGCGCGCACGGCCAGACCGTGGATGAGCTTGTCGTTCCGGGTCTGAAACACGGCGACATGCTGTGGCAGGCCAGCGATCCCGGCGAGCCGATCGCCGCGTTCGCCACGCGCTGTCTCGGGGCCGCGCTGCCGGCGCGGTAGAGAGCTATCGGCGGGCCCGCAGCGCGGCAGCCAGGGTCCCGTCGTCGAGCACGTCTAGCGCGCCGCCGATCGGCACGCCCTGCGCAACATGCGTGATGCGCGCGCCCGTGGCGGCCAGCGCATCCTCCAGCCAATGCGCGGTCGCGGCACCATCCACCGTGGCGCTCAGCGCAAGGATAACCTCGGCGCCGGGCCCGAGCCGCGCCAGCAACGGCGCCAGCCGCAAATCCTCCGGCCGCGTGCCGCCCAGCGCCGAAAGCGTGCCGCCCAGCACGTGGTACAGGCCTGGATGCGCCCGCGCCCGCTCCAGCGCCCAGAGATCGCCCACACCCTCCACCACACAGATAATCTCGGTATCCCGCGCCGGATCGCGGCAGATCGCGCATGGGCTTTGGCTGTCGAGGTTGCCGCAAACCTCGCAAGCGCGCACCGCCCGCGCCGCCGCGCTCAGCGCTTCGGCCAGTTGCATCATGCGCGCGCGCGGTGGCTGCAGCAGCTTCAGCACGGCGCGGCGGGCGCTCCGCGGGCCGAAGCCGGGGAGTTTCGCGAAAAGCCCAATGAGGTGCTCTAGTTCTGGAATTGCAGACATCAAAATTTGGGTCTTTTCTCGAGAAAAAAGAACCAAAAAAGCTTTCGAGGATTTAGCGGACGCCCGCGGCGGGGCACGGACGAAAGTTCTTTGCTTCTTTCTTTCAAGAAAGAAGAATCCTCAGAACGGCAGCTTCATCCCCGGCGGCAATTGCATCCCCCCGGTAACCTGCGCCATCTCCTCCGCCATCGCCGCATCCAGCTTGCGCTTCGCGTCTGTGTGCGCGGCCACCAGAAGATCCTGCAGCATTTCCATTTCCGCCGGATCCGCCAGCTTGGGATCGATGCGCACGCTCCGCAGCTCGCCCTTGCCGCCGAGCGTCAAGCAAACCATGCCTGCCCCCGATTGGCCCTCCATGCACATCGCCTCCACTCGCGCCTGCATTTCCTGCATCTTGGCCTGCATTTCGGAAGCCTGCTTCATCAGATTCGACAGATTTTTCATTCACTCGCTCTCCACATTTTCCGGTGTCGGCTCGGCCATCGGCGTCAGGCCGTAAGCATCCGCACCCGGGTCGCGCACCGCACCGATGCGGGCGCCAGGAAACGCTTCCAGAATCGCGCGCACCAGCGGATGCGCCGCCACGTCCTGTCGCCTTGCGCGATCGGCCGCTTCGCCCTGCGCGGCGATCGTCGGTTCGCCGGGTTCGGCGGAAAGCGCAATCGTCCAGCGCATGCCGGTCACGCCGCCCAGCAGCGCCGCCAACCGCGCCGCCAGGTCGCGCGGCGCGTCCGGCTGCGGCCGCAACTCGATAACCGGCGGCGCGAAGCGCACCAGGTGCACGGAATGCAATAGATGGCCGTGCAGCAGGGGTTCGCGCTCGGCCACTGCCAGAGCCAGCACATCGCGGAAGCTCGCAGGCACGGGGGCGCCCGCAACAATCGGGTCCGCAGCCAGAACGGTGCCGCCGGCCGCCGCCACGCGCACACCGCCGCCGCGTGGTGGGGGCGCCAGGTCCAGCGGCAAGGGCGCCGGTGCAGCATTCTGCGGCAGCGGCTCGGATTGCAGCCGACGTACCAATTCCCCAGGCGGCGGCAACTCGGCCACGTGGCAAAGCCGGATCAGCACCATCTCTGCCGCCGCGCGCCGATCGGCCGCTGCCTCGATTTCGCTTGTTCCTTTCAGCAACATCTGCCAGGCGCGGCCTAGCGACGGCACCGACAGCGCATCGGCCATCGCGGCGCCGCGTGTGCGTTCCAGCTCCGGCAGCTCCTGGCTCTGCCGCAATTCCGGAACGGTCTTCAGACGCGATACGGTGTGCACAAGCTCCATCATGTCGCCAAGCACGGCGCCCAGATCGGCGCCCAGCGCGTGCAGCGATTCCGTGATGCCGAGCGCCACCGCCACATGGCCCGACATCACCGCCTCGAAGAGATTGAAAATCAGGCCGCGATCGGCAACGCCGAGCATTTCGGCGGTCGCCGCTTCCGTCACAACCCCGCCCTCGCTTTGCGCGATCGCCTGGTCGAGCAGCGAAAGCCCGTCGCGCACCGAGCCGTCCGCCGCGCGGGCGATGGCCGCAAGCGCCTCCGGCGCCACGATCACCCCTTCGGCAGCGGCAACCTTCGCATATTGCGCCAGCAGAACCGGCACCGGCACGCGGCGCAGATCGAAACGCTGGCAGCGGGAAAGCACCGTAACCGGAACCTTGCGGATTTCGGTGGTGGCGAACACGAACTTCACATGCGGCGGCGGCTCCTCCAGCGTTTTTAGCAGCGCGTTGAACGCGTTCCGGCTCAGCATGTGCACTTCGTCGATGATGAACACCTTCGTGCGCGCCTGCATCGGGCGAAAGCGCGTGGCTTCGATGATTTCCCGCACATCGTCCACGCCGGTGCGGCTCGCCGCATCCATTTCGATCACGTCGGGATGCCGGTCTGCCAGGATGGCGCGGCAATTGTCGCATACGCCGCAAGGATCGGGAGTGGGGCCGCCATTGCCGTCCGGCGCCGTGCAGTTCAGCGCGCGTGCGATGATCCGCGCGGTGGTGGTCTTGCCCACGCCACGCACGCCGGTAAGCATGAACGCGTGCGCAATTCGATCCAGCGCAAAGGCGCGGCGCAGGATCCGCACCAGGATATCCTGGCCCACCAGCTCGTCGAACACTACGGGGCGGTATTTGCGGGCGAGCACCCGATAGGGCGTGGCTGTCGCCGGCGCTGGCGGCGTGTCGCCGAACAACCCAGGCCCGTCGGCCGGCGGCAGGTCGGTGGCGTCTTGCTCGTCGGCCATGGGGCGGCGCAGGTTCCTGGCAGGGGCGCGGATCGCCGCGGAAAGCAGGGTGGGAGACCGGCACACGACCCGTGCGTGGACCCGCTGCGGCTGCTTCCTTCCGGACCTGACCGGGTTGGCGAGGCGCCCGTCCGCCGCCGACCTCCCGCCCCGAATATCGGCCGGGGCGGCGGAGGTGGCAAGGCCCGGGCGCAAGAGGTCAGATCGGCTCGGTATCCAGCGCGTACCCCGCTGCGCGAACCGTGCGCACGATGTCGAGCTCGCCGTGCCCATTGATCGATTTGCGCAGCCGCCGGATATGCACGTCCACCGTGCGCGGCTCGACATGGATATCGGGACCCCACACCGCGTCCAAAAGCTCTTCGCGCGAGAATACCCGCCGCGGATGCTGCATAAGGAACTCCAGCAGCCGGAACTCCGTCGGCCCCAGATGCACCGCCCGGCCACCGCGCTGCACCCGATGGGCGGCGAGATCCATCGCGATATCATGGAAGGCAAGCCGGCCCTTCATCGGCACGTTGTTGCTTCTGCGCAACAGAGCCCGCATCCGCGCGAGCAGCGCGTCCATGTTGAAGGGCTTGGTGATGTAGTCGTCGGCGCCGGTGTTCAGGCCGCGCACCGCGTCCTGGTCCTCCGTCCGCGCCGTCACCATGATCACCGGCAAGTCGCGCGTGTTCGGGCGGCGGCGAATCTGCCGGCATACCTCGATGCCCGACATCACCGGCAGCATCCAGTCGAGCAGCACCAGATCGGGCGGCGTCTCCGCAATGCGGGTGAGCGCCTCCTGCCCGTCCACCGCCTCGTCCACGCGGAATCCTTGTTTTTCCAGATTGTAGCGCAGCATCGTAACAAGCGCCGCCTCGTCCTCCACCACCAGCACAAGCGGCTTCTGCAGCGTGGTGCCGACCGGATCGGTGACAGGCGCCAAAACTTCCACGATCAAACCTCCCTCGGCTGCACGATCATGAAGGCCGCATTATCGCCCTTCGGACGCCCTTCCGGCAACGTCTCCCCGGTCGCCGCGTAGTGCACGGTTTCGGCAATGTTCGTGGCGTGGTCGCCGATCCGCTCCAGGTTCTTGGCCACGAACAGCAGATGCGTGCAGGGCGTGATGTTGCGCGGATCTTCCATCATATAAGTGATCAGCTCGCGGAACACGGCGGTGTACACATCGTCCACAGCCCGGTCGGAACGCCATACCTGCACCGCGCGCTCGGGATCGGTTTCGCCCACCGCGTCGATCGTGAGTTTCAGGTTCTCTTGCACCAGTCTCGCCATATGCGAAATGCCACCGAGCGTGAACGGTGTGCCGAACTGGCTCAGCACAATGCTGCGCTTGGCCACGTTTGCCGAGTAGTCGCCGATCCGTTCCAGATCGGTGCTGATCTTCAATGCCGCCACGATCTGCCGCAAATCGCCCGCCATCGGCTGGCGCAACGCCAGCAGCCGGATCACGAAAGCCTCGATATCGCGCTCCAGCGCATCCACGGCCGGATCCTGCTCCATCGCCTGCGTCGCCGCGGCACTGTCGTGCGCCACCACGGCCCTCAGCGCCATGGCGAGCTGGCTTTCCAACAGCCCGCCCATTTCCACGAGCATGTCCCGAAGCTGCCTGAGATCCTGCTCGTAGCTCTTAACTATATGCGGCGATGCGTCCGACATCGTGCGTTGGCTCCTCAGCCGAACCGGCCGGTGATGTATTCCTGCGTCTTGCGCTGCTTCGGTGCGGTGAAAATCTGCGCCGCCGGACCAACTTCCACAAGCTCGCCAAGATAGAAGAACGCCACTTGGTCGGCACAGCGCGCCGCCTGCTGCATGTTGTGAGTCACGATCACGATCGTGAAATCCCGCTTCAGCTCGTCGATCAGCTCCTCGATCTTCAACGTGCTGATCGGATCGAGCGCGCTGGTGGGCTCATCCAGCAGAATAACCTCGGGCCGTACCGCGATCGAGCGCGCAATGCACAAACGTTGCTGCTGGCCGCCGGAGAGCCCGGCCGCCGGCGTGGTCAGCCGGTCTTTCACCTCGTCCCACAGTGCCGCCCGCGTCAGCGACCATTCCACGCGGGCCGCCATGTCCGGCCGGGATAGCCGCTCATGCAGCCGCACGCCGAATGCGATATTGTCATAGATGCTCATCGGAAACGGCGTCGGTTTCTGGAACACCATGCCGATCCGGCTGCGCAGCGCATTCAGATCGATGCCGCCATCCAGAATGTTCTCTCCGTCCAGCAGCACCTCGCCCTCGGCACGCTGGCCCGGATAGAGATCGTACATCCGGTTCATCACCCGCAGCAGCGTCGATTTGCCGCAGCCGGAGGGGCCGATCATGCCCATCACCCGCCGCCCCGGAATGTCCAGCGCCACCTTTGTCAGCGCGCGGTTCCGCCCGTAATAGAAATCTAGATCACGGATCGAGACCCGGGGCGCCGCGTCGGCCAGCGCCGGCCGGGCCGCCACCGCCGCATTCGCATCGCTCGCCCCTTCGCTCCGCGCCTGGTCCACAAAAACTCCTATTTTCGGCGCACGATGAAGCGGGCCGCAACGTTCACCGCCAGCACGCCCAGCGTGATCAGCAGCGCGCCGGTCCACGCCAGCCGCACCCAATCGTCGAACGCCGAAGCGGCGTATTGATAGATCATCACCGGCAGGCTGGCCATCGCCTGATTGAGCCCGGAATAATCGGAATTGCCCAGCGACGTGAACAGCAGCGGTGCCGTCTCCCCGGCAACACGCGCCGTGGCGAGCAGCACGCCGGTCAGCAGCCCGTCGAGAGCAGCACGATAGCAGATAAACACGATCGTCCGCCAGCGCGGCGCGCCCAGCGAGATCGCGGCCTCGCGCAGCGAAACCGGGATCAGCCGCAGCATGTCCTCCGTGGTGCGCACCACGATAGGGATCACGATCACCGCCAGCGCGGCGGCGCCCGCAAACCCCGAAAATCCGCCGAACGGCGCCACCAGCACCGTGTAGATGAACAGGCCGATCAGGATGGAAGGTGCCGAGAGCAGAATATCCGAGACGAAGCGCACCGCGCCGCCAAGCCTTGTGTCGCCGGAATATTCCGCAAGATAAGTGCCGACCATCAACCCGATCGGCGTGCCGATGGCAGTGCCGAGCGCGGTCTGGATGAGGCTGCCCACGATGGCGTTGGCCAGGCCGCCGCCCGAACCCGGTGCTTTCGTGACAATCGTGAACACGCCGGGTGTGAGACCCGGCAGACCGAGCCGCAGCAGCGTGAATAGAATCCAGCCCAGCAGCGCCAGCGCAAAGCCCGTGGCCAGCACCGCAAGACCGCCCGCGGCCCGCGAGACAAAGCGCCGCCGGCGCCCCAGCCGCAGCGCCGTGCCAGCGTCGCGCGCTGGCAACAAAACTGTCGCGCTCACACCCGCACCCTGGGGCGTAGCAACAGGCGCGAGGCGGCGAGCACGGCGAAGGAGATCACGAACAGTAGGAACCCCAGCGCCAGCAGCGCCGAAAGCTGCAAGCTGCCTTGATCGGCCTCGGGAAACTCCAGGGCCACCAGCGAGGCGATCGTGTTGCCGGGCGCGAACAGGCTCGGGCTGATGCGGTTCGTGTTGCCGATCACGAAAGTCACGGCCATGGTTTCGCCCAGCGCGCGGCCAAGCCCCAGCATGATGCCGCCAACCACCGCGCTGCGCGTGTAGGGCAGCACGATGCCTCGCATCACCTCCCAAGTGGTGCAGCCCAGGCCGAACGCGCTTTCCTTGTACATCGTCGGCACGGTAAGGAACACGTCGCGCATCGTCGCGGCGATGAACGGAATCACCATCACCGCGAGCACGACACTGGCCACGAAAATGCTGGAGTTGCCGGGCTGTGCCGCGAACAGCCGGCCGAAAACGGGCACTGCGCCGAGCGTGGCGCTCAGCACTGGCTGAACATTGCGAGATAGGAATGGCGCCAGCTCGAAGAAGCCCCACATGCCGTAAATGATCGAGGGGATTGCGGCCAGCAGTTCCACGCCCGTTCCAACCGGCCTGCGTGCCCAGCCCGGCGCCAGCTCGGTGAGGAAATAAGCCACGCCGAACGCCAGCGGCACCGCCAGCAGCAGCGCCAGCACCGAACTGGCGATCGTGCCATAAACCGAAACCAGCGCGCCGAATTTCGCGGTGACCGGGTTCCACACGGCCGAGCCGAGAAAGCCGAGGCCCTCGGCCCGGAACACCGGCAGGCCGCCCAGGAACAGCAGCACGATGATGGCGCCCAGCAGCAGCAGCACGAACACGCCGGCCGCGTGCGCCAGGGCCGAAAACACCGCATCGCCGGCACCGTGCGTGCCGCGCCGGTAGGGCAATCCGCCCGCGCCGACCAGCACCGGCACCGCGGTGCCGGGCAGGCTATCTGCGGCCAATCTGGCTCCACGAGGCCATCACCCGCTGCTTCACAGCGACTGGCAGCGGGATGTATTGCAGACTGCGCGCGGCCGCATCGCCGTTTTTCAGCGCCCAGCCGAAGAATTTCTGCACCGCGGCGGCGCGCGCCGCGTCGGTGGGATTGGTCGGCAGCAGAACGAACGTGGTGGTAACGATCGGCCAGGACTGCGCACCCGGCTGATCGTTCATATCCACGGCAAAATCGGTCGCTCCCTGCCAATCCGCGTTCTGCGCCGCGGCAGCGAAATTCGCCGCCGTGGGTTTGAGAAATTTGCCGTCGTGATTCTGCAATTCCACCGTCGTCAGGTGATTCAGGGTCGCGTAGGCGCTCTCCACATAACCGAGCCCGCCCGCCGTGTTCTTCACCGCGCCAGCCACCCCGGCCGTGCCCTTCGCCCCCTGCCCGGCCGGCCAGCTCACCTGCTTGGCCACACCCACCTGCGATTTGAAATCCGGGCTGATCTTGGCCAGATAGCCGGTGAACACATAAGTTGTGCCGGAACCGTCGGCACGGTACACGGGCGCAATCGCCAGGTCAGGCAGTTTCAAGCCCGCATTGAGATGCGCGATCGCCGGATCGTTCCAGTTGGTGATCCTCCCCATATAGATCTGCGCCAGCACGGGGCCGGTGAGTTTCAGCCTGTCTTCCGCGATGCCGGGCACGTTGATCGCGATATCCACTGCACCGATCACCGTGGGAAATTGCAGCAGCTTCGATTTCCGCAGCTCCGCCGGGCTCATCGGCGCATCGGAGGCGCCGAAATCCACGGTGCGCTGCGTGATCAGCTTCACACCGGCACCTGAGCCCACGCCCTGATAGTTCAGCGAAATCCCCGTCGATGCCGCCGAAACATCCGCCCATTTCTGATATACCGGCTGAGCCAGCGTGGAGCCGGCCCCGGTAATCTGTTGCGCCAAGGCAGCGGTGGGCAGCCAGCCCGCGACGCAAGCAAGCGTGATGCGGCCGATCGGCATAGCGGTCTCCCCTGGAATCTGCCCGGGCGCCGGGCAGCCCGGAAGCTAATGGCCAACCGTGACAGCACGATTGCATTTTTATGAAGGTTCCGTGACAGCAGGACGCTCCGCGCCGGGCACTCTTGCTTGCGCTTGCCCAATGCCGAAGCTACCAACCGCCTTCCCCAAAGGGCGCATAGCTCAGCGGTAGAGCACTACCTTGACACGGTAGGGGTCACAGGTTCGATCCCTGTTGCGCCCACCAGCCGCACCGCAGCCCGAACCTATTCGGCCGCCTGCAGCACCGGCTGCGCCAGTTCGGTGGCGCGGGAGAGATCTACCGAGAGAAGGCGCGACACGCCGCGCTCCTGCATCGTCACGCCGAACAGCCGGTCCATGCGCGACATTGTGAGCTGGTGGTGCGTCACCACCAGAAAGCGTGTCCCGGTCTCGCGTGAAACATCCTCCAGCAACGCACAGAACCGCCCGACATTCGCGTCATCGAGCGGCGCATCCACTTCGTCCAGCACGGCGATCGGCGCCGGCTGGCAACGGAACACCGCAAAGATCAGGCTGAGCGCGGTGAGCGCCTGTTCGCCGCCCGACAGCAGCGAAAGCGTCGCGAGCTTCTTGCCGGGTGGTTCCGCGTAGATTTCCAGCCCGGCTTCCAGCGGGTCGTCGGAGCCGGTGAGCGCCAGGTGCGCCCTCCCGCCGCCCATCATGCGCGTGAACAGCGCGCGAAAATGCCGGTCCACTTCCGCGAACACGGCGGACAGGCGTTCGCGGCCTTCGCGGTTCAGATGCCCGATGGCGCCGCGGAGCTTGGCGATGGCGATGGTGAGTTCGTCGCGCTCCTGCTCGATGCGGCCGATTTCGGTCTCGGTCTCCTGCAATTCGAGGTCCGCGCGCAGGTTCACCGGGCCCATCTGCTCCCGCTCGCGCAACAAACGCTCGTGCTTGCGCCGGGCGCGGTCCTCTGCGTCGTTCGAAGCTTCCGCCATCCCCGGCAGGTTGGCATCCTCGCCGAGCTGCTCGGCAATCCGCGCCCGCACCGTGGCCAAAGCGGCAGCGGCGGCTTCTGCCCCGGCCTCCGCACGGATTCGAGCCTCGCGGCCGCCTCCCAGCACCGCTTCGCTCTCGCGAAGGTGCTGGGCGGCATCCCGGGCCGCGCGCTCGGCCTGATGCAGCGCCGCCGAAGCGGCGGCAAAGCCGGCTTCTTGATCGGCAAGCCGGGCTTCGATTTCGCGGGCTCGCTCCCGCAGCCCCGCAGGCTGCGCGGCGAGGATCGCGAGCGCCTGCCGCTGCTGCGCTGCGCGCGACTCCAGCGTGGCCAACCGGCTACCGGCCTCGGCACGCGCCCGTGTCCAGCTTTCCTGTTCGGTGGCAATCGCCTGCAGCCGGCGCGTGGCCTCCTGCCGCTCGTGCTCGCGCGCCCCAAGCGCTGCGGCGCCAGCCGCGTGGCGCGCGCGCGCTTCAGCCACGCGCTCCCGAACCTCGCCGGCAACACCGGCCAGCCGTTCCGGGTCGGGCATGGCGGCAAGCGTCTGCTGGGCCGTGCCAAGCTCCGCCGCAGCGGCTGCGTGCTCGGCGGCGGCGCGCGCAACCCAGGCCTCTGCGGCGCCGTGCCCCCCAACCCCCGCCGCGTGCGCGGCATCCAGCCCGGGCACCAAATAC
>CAXUEX010000047.1:0-18689 GCA_964250215.1 uncultured Acetobacteraceae bacterium
CGGGCGCGTCCGTGCACGGCGACGGCGACCACGGCTTCGTGCCGATGCTGATCGACGTGGCCCGGAAAAAGCGCCTGTCCGCCTACGTCGGCGATGGCACCAATCGTTGGCCGGCGGTGCACCGGCTGGACGCGGCCGTGCTATTCCGCCTGGCGCTGGAAAGCGGGCGGCCCGGCGGCCGCTACCATGCGGTGGGCGACGAGGGCGTGCCGTACCGGGCCATTGCGGAGGTGATCGGTCGCCGGCTGGATGTACCCGTCCGCTCGTTGTCACCGGACGACGCGAAGGAGCACTTCGGCGGCTTCGTCGGCTTCGTGGCGATGGACGCGCCGGCTTCCAGTGCGCGGACACAGGCGGAGCTAGGCTGGCGGCCGACCCAGCCCGGGCTGCTCGCCGACATCGACCGGCCGGAGTATTACTCTTCCTAACCCGGCGTGGGCCGCCAGCCGTCGCGCACGGCCTGGAGAAACGCCGCGAACACCGGGCGGACACGCTTTGGGGCTCGAAGCGAGTTCGGAAAGCGCGCCTGTAGGATCGGCGCCGTACGTTCGTGGTGCGGGCGGTCGGAATCGAACCGACACTCCGTTGCCAGAACCGGATTTTGAGTCCGGCGCGTCTACCAGTTCCGCCACGCCCGCGGCGGCCCGATCTCTACGCGGTCTGGCGTTGGGTCGGCAAACCGCGACTGACCCGGCCGCACCGTCATGCCACGGGCACCAGCAGCGTGCCCGTGCGCTGCGCGGTTTGCCCCATCTCGGCCTCGGTTAGCACGCGCCAGGCGCCGCCGGTGAGTATCTCGCTTGGCCGGAATCGTGCCTTGTAGGCCATCTTGCGGCTCTCCGGCACCCAGTATCCAAGATACACGTAAGGCAGCCGCAACGACTTCGCCCGCTCGATGAGCCAAAGGATCGCGAACGTTCCTGGCGAACGCCGCACGATCTCGGGCGCAAAGAAGCTGTACACAGCCGACATTCCGTCTCCCAAGCGATCGGCCAGGCACGCGCCCACCAGGCGATCGTCCGGATCGCGGAACTCCACCATCACGGTTTCGATCGGCGTATCCTCCACCATGGCGCGGAAATCGTAGAAACTCATGGTTGCCATATCGCCATCGCCGTGCCGCGCGGCTTGATAGCGCTGGAACAGCGCGAACTGCTCCGCCGTGGCGCGCGCCGGCACCTCGAACGCCTCCGTCCCGGCGTTCGCCCGCGTCACGCGCTTCAGGCTGGCTCCGGGTTCGAATTGCGCGGCGTTGATCCGGATCGGTACGCACGCGGAACAGGCAGGGCAGACGGGCGCATAGGCGATGTTGTGGCTGCGCCGGAATCCGGCACGCGAAAGCCGGTCGTGCAGCGCATCGGCATCGGGGCCGGTAATTTCGGTGACGACCTTGCGTTCGATGCGGCCCTGCACATAGGGGCAGGGCAGCGGCGCCGTGGTGTAGAAAAATTGCGGCCGCCGCGGCGGCTTGTAGGTCATTGCCCGAACGACCCCCGCCGCCATGTCCAGCCTGTTTCGGCCGCGGGCACCGCATCGGCACGGGCCAACAGCACGCCTGAGACGATGTCGTGCAGGCAACGCCGCCGCCGCGTGAAGAAAGCCACCAGCAGCCATATGGCGCCGAGTGACAGGCTGAGCCAGTAACCAGCCGCATAGACCAGCGCCTGTGCCGGGGTCGGGCGCCCCAGATCGTCGTCTCGCACAACCTGCAATCCGGCGGCGGCTTGGCCGGGCGTTGCCTGCAGGCCGGAGCCAACCCAGGCAAAACTGTAGGCCGGCGGCACGATCCACAGGCCGCCGAACAGGAACCAGCCCAGGCCGAAAGTAACGAGACCGAATAGAAACAGCGCGAGCTTCAGAAGGCCCAGCAGGATGGCGAGCAGCACCATATCGATGAACCAGCCCAGAATCCGCCGCCCGATCACGCCTTGCGTCAGCGCCGCTTCGTCGATCCACCCAGCCCCGCTCATGCCCATCCCGAATCCAAGCACCGCGCGAGCAAAGATGGGAGCAGCCTGCGAGGCTTGTCCAGTTGCTTCGCGTTCATCGCGCCAGTTATGCCGTCCGCGTTCAACGCGCCGGCATTTCCGGCAGCAATTGCAGGTGCCACCGCGCCGGCCCGGGCAGCAGCGGCGCGGGCGTGCCGGCTACCCAGGCCTCCTGCCCCGCCAGATAATATGGCGAGAGCGGATTATCGGATTGTCCGGCCGGCATCTCCATAATGCCGCTCGCCTCATGCCCGGGGCTGACCACCATGCGCTCGGAAGCGCCGTGCCCCGGCACGGCGACGCGCGGCACCAGCCGGTCGCCGGCCACCGGCTGGTCGGGCGGATCGGTCAACCAGCTCAAGCCGGGCACGGCGCCGGAAAGCGGCTGCCGGATGCCGGTGCGGTTCACCGCACCCCAGCGGAACGCCGGCAAGCCGCCCGGAGTGCCTGCCACCTCGGCCTGCACCCCGGCCAATGCCGCGCCGGTCAAGCCATCCCAATCGTGGTAGGGCGCCGGCACCCAGCCCGGCCGCGCTTCGAGCATCCGCTCCGCCGGCCGCGCCGCCGCGCCTGGCAGCGTGAAATCGTCCCCTAGCTTCTCCGCCAGCGACCCCGTCAACCCCGCGTAAACCAGGTTCGTCGTTTCCTGCTCGTAGCGACGCACCAACCGATAACCCACCGAATCCGGCACCGCGTGTCCACCCCAGCGTTGCACGTATGGCTGCATCCGCGCGAAATCCGCCGTGCCGGCGTGGGCCGCGATCGCCGACAGCATGAGTTTGCGCCACGGCTCGAGCACGCTTGCCCCGGTCTCGTTCGCGATGGCCAGCAGATCGGTCTCGGCAAACCGGTCGCGCTTGATCAAATCGTCGCGAATTTTCGCGGCGCGCGCGCCCCAGGCATAGTCGCCATCCCCGAGCATCGAAAGCGCCGCCCCGCCCACCACCCGGGCATTCGCGCTCCATAGCCTGCCGCCCGGCGGATCGACGATCTGCGGCACTTCCGCAGCCGGAACATAGCCGCGCCAGCCGCGCTGCCCATCGGCCCAGGATTGCGGCACTCGATCCTCGAGACCGACATGCTGCGGCACCTGCCCGATGATCGTCCAGGCGATGTGCCCGGCTCTGTCCGCCAGCAGCAGATTTTGTGCCGGGATGCCCGCCGTGTGCGCCGCGGCGATCGCCTGGTCAACGCTGCCGGCGCGTTCCAGCGCCATCATGCCGCCGACGCGCACCGAATTCGGATCATGCGCCACCCAGCGCCAGGCCAGCTCGCGCCCTTGCGCGTCACGGCCCTCGATAGGGCCCCAGATGGTGTCGCGCACCGCCAGCGGCTCGCAACCGCCATACGCCACGCAAATCTGTTCCGAGTGTGTCTCGACTGGCAAAGGGCCGCCGGGTGTGGCGTAACGCGCCGGCGTGCCTGGCAGCATCTGGAGTGCCACGGCATCGCCGGTTTCGGTGTAGCTGTCGGTGAAACCCCAGGCGACATGCTGGTTGCTGCCAACGACCAGAAAGGGCACGCCCGGCAATGTCACGCCTACCAGATCCGGGCCGCCTGGCATGCGCATCTCTGCCCGGAACCAGATGTTCGGAACGCGCAACGCCAGATGCATGTCGTTTTCCAGCATGGCGCTGCCGGTGGCGGTAAGTCGTCCGGCCACCGCAAAATTGTTCGACCCAGGCGTGGGCGGTGGCGACAGAGGCGCGGTTCCGGCGGCCGGCGTCGCGCTCGCCGGGATCGGCGGCTCCGGCAGCACCGAGCCATCGATCGGCGCATCCTGATCAGTGGCCTGCGGGAACAGGAAATCCGCCATTGACGGGCCGAGGAACGCCGTTGCCGCCGCGCGCTGCACCTGCGCGGCCGGACCGCTCTGCTGCAAGTCGAAATACATGGCATCGACCACCAGCACCGTATCGGCTTCCGTCCATGGTTTGGGTCGAACCCGTAACAAGACGTATTCCCACGGCGCCGCTTGCAGTGCCGCGAGGCCCGCATTCACGCCGGCGGCATAGGCGCGCAACAGCGTGGTTTCCTCCAGCGTCAATCCTGCCAGCACCGCGGCCGCGCGCGCCCGGAACCGGTGCACGCGCCGCACCCGGTCGGCCGGCAGCGCCACGTTGCCCAGCAGCGCCGCCAACTCACCCGCCCCGGCCCGGCGCAGCAAATCCATTTGAAAAAATCGTTCCTGCCCGTGCAGGAAGCCCAACGCGCGCGCCAGATCCGCCCGGTTCGCGGCCTGGATCAGCGGCACGCCGGCCGCATCGCGCGCCACGCTCGCGGGCGCCGAAAGCCCCGCCACGTTCACGTTGCCCTCCAGCAACGGAAGCGCTTCACGCAACCGATAATACGCGTAGCCCCCGGCGATCAGGCTCAGCAGCAGAACGCAAGCGGCAATGCCCAGCGCCGCCCGCACAAGCCACCGGACGAGCCGCATCAGAGGTGCCGCAGGATGGCGGCGGCTATTCCAGCCGTGTCGGCCGAGCCGCCCAGATCGCGCGTGCGGACGCCGTCGCGCACCAAGGCGCGCTGGATGGCCTGGTGCAGGCGCTGCGCCTCGTTATCCAGCCCGGCATGTTCCAGCATCATGCGCGCGGCCAGCAGCAGCGCGACCGGATTGGCTGTGCCTTTGCCGGCGATGTCCGGCGCCGATCCGTGCACCGCCTCAAAAATCGCTGCGCGCGCACCGATATTTGCGCCCGGCGCCAAGCCGAGGCCGCCGATCAATCCGGCGATGAGATCGGAGAGGATGTCGCCGAACAAATTGGTGGTCACGATCACGTCGAATTGCCATGGATTCAAAACGAGCTGCATGGCGCACGCATCCACAATGCGGTCGTCCATCGTCACCCGGCCTTCGTAGTCGCGAGCGATCTGCCGCCCGGCTTCCAGGAAAATGCCCGTGAGCGCCTTCAGGATATTGGCTTTGTGCACCACAGTCACGCGCTGCCGCCCGTGCGCCACCGCGTATTCGAAGGCGAAGCGGATGATCCGTTCGCAGCCGGCGCGGGTATTGAAGCCGGCCGAAAACGCCACGGCTTTCGGATCGTCGCCCACCGGCATGTAGTGCTCGAACGCGGCATAGAACCCGTCGAGGTTTTCGCGCACGAGCACCAGGTCGATGTTCTCGAACCTACCGCCTGGCAGCAGCGTGGTGGCTGGCCGCAGATTGGCGAACAGCTCGAATTCGCGCCGCAGTTCCACGTTCACCGATTTGAAGCCACCCCCCACCGGCGTGGTCAGCGGCCCTTTCAGCGCCAGCCGCGTCCGGCGGATGCTCTCGATGGTGGCGAGCGGCAGAGGATCGCCATGGCTGGCGATGGCTGACATGCCGGCGGGCTGCACGTCCCAATCAAACGGATCGCCCAGCGCCGACAGGATTTGCCGCACGCTGCCGGTGATTTCAGGCCCGATCCCGTCGCCGGGGATGAGCGTCGCCGCGATCGCCATGGCAACGCTGTATCAGCTTCGCGCGGCGAAGCCAGGGCGCCGCCCGCCCGTCAGTGCGCGGCGGGGCGCAGCGTTTCCATGGCGATCACAGATTGCTTGGCCTCGTCTTCCGAAAGGTCGGGCTGCAACGTGTGCATCGCGTCGTCGGAATGGCCGGCCATCACCTGCGCCAGCGCGAAATCCGCCCTTACTTTCGCCGGCACCGCATTGCCCTCCGAGGCATCGCGCAGCAACGCCTCGGCCTGGCCGGATTGGCCGGTCAGCGCCATCGAGAGCGCCAGATCGACACGAGCCGATGTCAGACCCGGACTGATCGCGAGCGCCGCGGCGTAATTCGCCTGAGCCGCCTGATGCTGCTCCTGTAAGTCTTGGGCCACGGCGAGATCGGTCAGCACCGCCGGATCGTGCGGCGCATCCCGCAGGATCGCGTGCAGATCGGCCTCGGCGGCCGCCGCATCGCTGGCAAGCTTCAGTTTGGCAAGACCGAGCCGTGCCGCGACGTTGCCCGACGCCTCGACCAGCGCCGCGCGGTAATGCTCTTCGGCCATGCGGTGGTTGCCCAGCGCCGCCTCGGCATCGCCGGCGGCCACCAGCGCGCCCGCATCGTGCGGCCGCAGGCTCAGCACCCCGCGCGCAATGCTCAGCGCCGTCGCGGCCTGCCCCTCGTCCAGCGCCTCGTGCGACGTGCGGAGGCTCGACGAATCCTGAAAACCCGGCGCTTGCGGGTGTGCGGTGCAGCCCGCCAATACACCGCCGGCGAGGAGCATCGGCAGTGTCGAAGCAAATCGTTTCATGGCAGCCCTCAGTGTTTCATATTGGCGAACATGCCGGCGATCCGCACGCCCGAGGGGCCGCCGACCACGATGAACACGACCGGCAGGATGAACAGGATCATCGGAAACGTTAGGAACACCGGCAGCCTCGCTGCCCGCTCCTCGAACTTCGTGAGATTGTCGGCCCGCATTTCGGAGGCCAGCACGCGCAGCGCCTGGGTCAGTGGCGTGCCGAATTGCAGCGTTTGTATCAAGGTCGAGCCGAAGCGCTTCATGCTGTCCAGGCCGGTGCGCTCGCCCAGGCCCAGCAGCGCCGCGCGCCGGTCGCTGCCGAGCCGCAGCTCAGACGCGCAGATCCCCAGTTCCTGGCTCACGGATTTGTTGGCGAACTCGAATTCCACGGCCACGCGCTCGATGGCCGATTCCAGCGCCAGACCCGCCTGAGCGCAGATCACCATCATGTCCAGCGCATCGGGCAGCCCGCGTTCGCAGGCCTTCACATGCCGCGCGCGCAACTGCTTGAGGATGAAATCCGGCAGCAGCATCCCGATCGCGAAGGCCGCGCCCATCAGCGCGTAAAACAGGGCGCGCTGCACGCCGCTGCCGCCGCCGGTCGCCACGTATGCGATCAGCGGGAGCGTCAGCATCAGCACGGCCTTGCTGCCGAGGAACAGCCCCAGGCCGCGGCCGCCGCGCCAGCCGGCCTGCAACAACGTGTTTTCCAGATCGGCCCGCGTTGCCGCCGGCAACAGCCCGCTCCTGGCCAGCGAACCGCCTAGCCGCGCCACGAGCTCGAGTGGCCCCACCGATTTGCGGGGAGCGGCCACCGTCGCGGCCGCGGGGTTCATGGCGTTCGCCAACCGGGCCCGCACCTTGTCCTGGTGCTCCACGGTTCGCAGCAGCAGGAATGAAAGCCCGACGAAACTCGCGGCCAGCGCGGCCAGCAGCGGCAGTGGGAGCGCCAGACCGGTCATGAAAGGCTCCGCTTGATGATCTGTTGCATGCTCACCAGCCCGAGCACGAGCAGGAAACACGCGACACCCAGCAGCTTCTCGCCCGTGGGATCCGTGAACAGCAAGCCAATATAATCCGGCTTCATCACGAACAGCATCGCGCCCACCACGATCGGCAGCGCCACCAGCACGTAGATGCTTGTGCGGGCCTCGGAGGCCAGCGCGAAGCCGCGCTTGCGCGCCGCCTCGCGCTTGCGGATCGTGTCGGCCAGGGTGTCGAGCGTTTCGGTCAGGCCGCCGCCGGTTTGCGCCTGCAGGGCCAGCGCGGTGGCAAAGAACCGATACTCCGGAAGATCGTTCTTCTCGGCCATTTCGTTCAGCGCGGTATCCAGGTTCACGCCGATCTGCATCTGATCGGCCGCGCGCGCGAATTCTTCGCGGGTGGGCGACTGGCTCTCGCGCGCCACAATGCGAATGGCCTCTCCCACCGGCACGCCCACCCGAACCGAGCGCGCCACCATCGAGAGCGCATCGGGGAACTGCGACAGCAGCGTGCGCGAAACCCGGCCGATCATCCAGCTCAACGTCACGCGCGTGAGCAGAATTTCCACCACCGGCATCGCCAGCCAGCCGCTCGGCCCCAGCACCTTCGTGGCCAGCAGGGCTGCGATCGCCGAGGGAGCCATCATGCAGAGCGCCACGCCGGACCAGCTCATGGAATACTGCGCGCGCCGGTCCTCCCGCCAGTTGAACAGCGTCTTGAGCGGCGAGAATCGGGTTGGGACGGCCGCCTGCCGCAGCCCGAGCATGAGCGCCGAGCTGTCGCTCTTCTTGGGCGCAAGATATGGCCCGATCGCGTTCTCGCGCCGCGCCGCCCATTGTTTCGCCCGTTTCTGGTCCGCAGCAATCCACAGCCCGGTCAGCCCGAGCCCCATCAGGCAGAGCAACCCGCCGCCCATAACCAGAAACAGGGTGCTGCTCATGCCGGTGTCACCGCACTTCGTCCATCGCGGCCGTCCAGGCCTTCTCGGCGCCGAAATAGACCAGTCTTTCCCAGAAGCTCGGCCGGCCGGTGCCGTTCTTGTAGCTGCCCTGCAACTTGCCGTCGGGGGTTTCGCCGGTGAATTCGAAGTGGAACACGTCGTTCAGGATTACCACGTCGCCTTCCAGCCCGACCACGTCGGTGACTTGCGTGATGCGGCGGCCGCCGTCGCGGTGGCGCTCCACCTGCACGATCAGGTCCACCGCGCTGACGATCTGCGTTTTGATGGCTTTCGAGGGCAGGCCCATGTTGCCCATTTGCACCATATTTTCGATGCGCGTCAGCGCGTCGCGCGCGGTGTTCGCGTGGATCGTGGACATCGATCCGTCATGGCCGGTGTTCATTGCTTGCAGCATGTCGAACGCCTCGCCGGCGCGCACTTCGCCGACGATGATGCGCTCGGGTCGCATGCGCAGCGCGTTGCGCACCAGGTCGCGCTGCGTGATCTCGCCGCGGCCTTCCAGATTGGGCGGCCGCGTTTCCAGTCGCACCACGTGCGGCTGCTGCAATTGCAGTTCGGCCGCGTCCTCGATGGTGATGATGCGTTCGGTGCTGTCGATCATGCGCGACATCGCGTTCATCAGCGTGGTTTTGCCGGAGCCGGTGCCGCCGGAGATGATCACGTTCAGCCGCGAGCGCCCTGCCACTTCCAGCACGCGCGCCACCTGCGGCGTGCAACTGCCATAGGCGATCAGCCGCGCGAAATCGATTTTCTTGCGCGTGAATTTGCGTATCGAGAGATATGGCCCGTCCAATGCCAGCGGTGGAAACACGATGTTCACGCGGCTGCCGTCCATTAGCCGCGCATCCACCATGGGGCTGCTTTCGTCGATGCGGCGCCCCACTCCGGCGGCGATGCGCTGGCAGATATTTGCCAGATGGTTCGCATCCCGGAACCGCACCGGGGAGAGCGCTACCCGGCCATGCCGTTCCAGGAACACGCGGTCCGGGCCGTTCACCAGGATGTCGGCGATGCTCTCGTCGTCCAGCAACGGCTGCAACGGGCCGAGACCCAGCATGTCGTTCACCAGCTCGCTCGCGAGCTGGCGCTGCTCGCGGCCGTTGAGCTGGATGCGTTTCTCGGTCGCTATCTCCGCGACCAGCTTTTCCATCTCCGGCCCCAGGCGTTCCGGCGGCAGCGCTGCGGCGGCGGCGGGGTCGAGCTGCTGCAACGCCAATATGCGCAGCTCGGTCAGGCTGTCGGCCGCAGCGTTCTGGATCGGCGCCGGAGCGGGTGCGGGCGCGGGCGCCGCGGCCCGGGGGGGCGCCGGATCGTCGTCCTGGCGGCGGCGGCCGAACATCGGTGTCGCGTTCATGCCGCCTCCGTTATGACCGGTTCAGCCAGCCGCGCAGCCGCGACAGACCGCCGGCCGGAGTCATGCCGCCGATCGCGATCGAGCCGTCGTTCACGAAAGCCACTTCGCGCGCCAGTTGCAGGATGCCGGTGCGGAAACCGCCCGAACTCGCCGCGGCGGGCGTGCCCAACGTCGTCGCATTGCCCACCTGCTTTGGCTGATACGGCACCACAACGTCGATATTCGTCTCCAGCGCTTCTTCGATCTGCGCCCGGGTCAGGCCACCCGGCTGGCCCGCGCGGTTCAGCACGATCAGCGCCCGACGCGCCTGGTCCGGCCCGGTCGGCAGCGCCATCAGCCGCATCGTATTGCGCATCGACGGCAGCGTGGGATCCAGCACGAACACCCGCTGGTGCGAGAGCATCAGAAGCTCGCGATACAGCGGCAACGGCGCCGCGGGCACGTCGGCGACGACGAAATTGTAGCGCCGACGCAGCGCGCCGAGCAGCGCGCGGCCGGCACCTTCGGCCACTTCGACGATCTCGGAAATTTTCTCGTCGCCAGCCAGGATCGAAAGCCGTTCCGAAATCGGCAGGGCGGAACGTTCCACATACAATTCGTCGATGCGCGACGGTGACTCCAGCGCCTGGCGCAGCCCGGGGCCGGATTGGCCGCCGAGCAGCACCGCGGCGCTGCCGGTATAGATGTCGGGATCGAACAGCACGGTATGCCGTTTCAGTTCCTCGCCGAGATAGAAGGCGAGGTTGGCGGCGATTGTGGTTGTGCCGACGCCGCCGCACACGCCGGTGACGGAAACGATCCTGCCGCCCTGCAGCGCGCCGCTCGTCAGTGGCCGCGACGCGCAGGCGGGGCCGAACATCCGCGCCACCATGTCTTTGGCCAGGGGCTTGTACAGATATTCCGCCACGCCCAGATCGCGCGTGAGCGACCGGTAGAAATTCATGTCGGTGCGGTCGCCCACCACCAGCACGCGCGTGGATGGTTCCACCACTTCGGAGAGATCGTGCAACGCGGCCAGCGGCGCGTCGTCGCCGCTGATGTCCACCACCAGCACGTCCGGGCTCGGCATCTTGCGCAGCAGCGCCGTGGCCTGCCGGATGCTGTTGCGCCGCACCTGGCAGGACGGCACGAGCTCGGCCAACCCGTCGGTGAGCGCGCGCTCGCTGTCGGCATCGATGACGAAGCCGAGCAGGGTGGCACGTTCGCTGCTGCGCGCGTCGTCGGGGCTCTGGACGGTGACCGCGGTCATGGCGTCAGCTCCCGCCGCCCAGACCGCCGCCAGCACCGCCAGCACTATTGTTCGACCCCGACCCGCCGATCTCGAGCTGGCTCAGGTTGCTGTCCGGCAGTTTTTTCACCTTGTCGGTGCGCAGCCGCTCCACCGCCGCCGCCGCAAGCTGGCCATCGGACGTGCTCGCGCCCACGCCGCGCACCAGATCGGCCGGGTTCGCCACCTGCAACGCCAGGTCGGCACGGTTCACCTGCGCCGGGCGCCACAGCCCCTCGCGCACCAACGGATCGTTCTGCACGCAGCCGCCGAGCAGGGCTGCGGCCGCCAGCACCAGAATGGGCACGCTTCGCATCGCCGCTCTCCTATTCGACCATGAATCCGGCATCGGCCGGCACGTGCGGCGCCGGGCCCGGCATGCCCCGCGCACTCTGCCGTAGCAGCAGGATGCGCTCGATATCGTTCGGCGGCCGCCAGCCATCGGTTGGCAGCTTCAACGCGTTCGGATCGCTTACCGGCTTCACGATGTAGGGCGTGACGACGATGACCAGCTCGCTTTCGTTGCGCTGGAAGCTGTCGGAACGAAATAGCGCGCCCAGAATCGGCACGTCGCCCAGTCCCGGCACCGCATTGCCGGTCACCGTTGTCTGGTCCTGCAGCAATCCGGCGATCACGAAACTCTGGCCGGACCCGAGCTGCACGGTGGTATCGGCCCGGCGCACGGTCAATGCGGGCACCACGATGCCCACCGCGTTGGTCGTGCTCAGCAGGAACGAAATGCCGTTCGCCTTGTCGAGCTGGCTTACCTCCGGCCGCACATGTAGGCTGATCTGGTCGTTTGCGATGACAGTCGGCACGAAGGCGAGCGAGATGCCGTACTGCTTGAACTCCAGCGAAATGGTATTGTTCTGGGTAGCAACCGGAATCGGGAACTCGCCGCCTGCCAGGAACTCCGCCGGCTCACCGCTCATCGCGGTAAGGTTCGGCTCGGCCAGCACGTGGATCAACTGGTCGTTGGAGAGCGCATCGAGCATCGCTTCCAGATTGAAATTGCGCCCGATATAACCCAACGCCGCGGTGGTGGGCGTCAGCCCGGTAACACCCACCAGCGAGGTTGCGGTGGCCACACCCGTCCGCACGTAGTTGCCGTTGCCGGTCAGATTGCCGGCCAGCGTGGCCGCGGACCAGTTCACGCCCAGTTCGCGCACCAGCGTGCGGTTCATCTCGGCAATGCGCACGTGCAGCGAGACCTCGATGGGCTGCGCCACGCGCATTTCGTTGTCCACCGTGCCGCCGGGCGGCAGTGCGCCTTTCGCGGCATTCACCGCGCGCTCGGCCTGGCCCGGCGACGGCACCGTGCCGCCCAGCGAAACGCCGGTATCGGTCTGCCGCGCCGTTACGCCCAGCGCCGTGGCACCCGGGATCGCTGCCCTGGCCTGTGCGGCCGTGAAGCTGGAGGGCACCACCGTGACGGTGAATTTCGCCAGGGTATCGCCGGCGCTGGTGAGTGCCGCGACCGTAGTGGTGCCCGGCGCGACGCCGAACACGAACAGGCTGTCGGCGCTCGCCGGCCGCACTTCGGCGATTTTCGGATCGGCCGTGAACACATTCGCCGCGTCGGCGGCCAGATGCACCACCTGGCCGATGCCGGCGGCGAGCGTGATTGGCGCGATGCGCGGCCGGATGTGCACCTGCGGCGCCAGATCGGAGGCCGGAATGGCTTTTGGCACCGTCGCGGGATCGGCGGTCGGGATCGGCGTAGGCACGATCGCCTGCGGTGCGATCGGTTCGCCGGCCAGGGCCGCGCCGGCATACGCAGCCGCGCCGGCCGCCAGCAGCCGCATCAGGATGCGCATCAGAAATGATACTCCTTGTCGTCCTTGCCCTCGTAAACGTGCAGCGTTCCGCCGCCTTGCGCCTGCGGCTTGGCGATGTTGGAAAGCGCCGTGGACACGTCGCCGCCATAGGTCGGGTTGTGCGGCGCATCCACCGGTTCCGGCGCCGCATCGGCCGGCCGCACCGCCATCGAAAGTTTGCCCAGATGTGTCGCCACGGCCACGCGCTCGGCGTCCCCAGGCGTCACCTCGAGCGTGACAGTACGGGTCTGCACGTCGCTCGGCAGTTGCGAGCCGCTCGATGCGCCTTGGATCAGCGTCTGGTCGATCGCGATCACCCGCACGTCGCGCAGCACCGTCTCGCTCGCCACATGCCGGGCTTCGGGGATTTTCGTGTCCTGATCGGAGGTGATCTCCTGCGTCAGGATCAGATCGACATGATCGCCCGGCCAGATCAGTCCGGCGGTGCCGGAAACCGCATCCACGCCCACCGATGTCGCGCGCATTCCAGAGGCCAGCACCGCGGAAAGAAAGCCGTGGTCGCCCGGCCGCAGCACGTCGGCCGGCATCACCACTTGATGCGTCAGCAGCGTCTGCCGCACCATGGCGCCGAACAGCTCGGCCCGGCCCTGCGGCGTGTCGCGCCGGGCGCCATCGGGCACCTGGTTCTGCGGCACCGGATGCGCCTCGATGTCCTCGGGCTTGAGCAGCGTGCCGGCGCGGAGCGTGCCGGAAGCGGCCAGCAGGGAAACCTGCGGCGTGACGGGAACGGCGGGGCCCGCGGGATGCAGGCTGGTCCAGGCGACGAACAGGAAGCCGAGCAACCCGGCGCCCATCATCAGAAACAGCAGCGCGCGCAACATCCCCGAACTTTCAACCCCCAGTAGCTATACCGCTTATAGCCGGGCAGCAACGATTTCGCCCGGCCCGTTTCGTAATTGCTTCTTTCCGTCCCTGCCGCCGTGACCGGTTGCGGCAATCAGGCCGCGAGCGCGGCGAACACGCCGCCGGCCGCGATCGCCGCGGCATAGGGCAACGGCCCGCGCCGCCGCAGCCGCCACAATTCGCAGCGCCAGGCGCGGCGCAGCACGCCGCGTGGGCGCCGCAGAGCCGGCTTCGGCACGATTTTGCCCGCCAGCAGATACAGCAGCGCCAGCAGCCCGCCCGAAAGCGCCGTGGCCAGCAGCAGCATCGGCACGAGGACCGGCGGCACGAACACCGCGGCAGCGGTGAGCAGTTTCACGTCGCCGCCGCCCATCCAGCCGAACCGCCAGAACAGAAAGGTCACCAACAGCACGGCGCCGGCCGCGAGCAGCGAAAACACCAGTCCGATTCCCAGCCCAGCTTGCATGATCCGCAGCGCCACCCCGATCAGCAGCAGCGCCGCGGAAACCCAGTTCGGCACCGTGCGGAAACCGAAATCGTGCAGCCCGGCGCCAATCAACAGCAGGCACCCGGCAATCAGCAGCACGGCGACAAGCAGGTTATCCACGCCCTGTCCCCCCACTACGCCGCACGCCAATTCGCGATGCGAGCGGGTTCCGCGACGGCATTCCCACCGCGGAACCCAAAGCACAGCTCAGAGCGCCTTCTCGATCGTCCCGAACAGCGTCGTCAGCGAGGTGCCGAGAAGCCCGAAGATGGTGATCAGAACCAGGCCCAGCACGCCGGCGATGATGCCGTATTCCAGCGCCGTCACGCCGCGACGGTCAGACTTCAAGGCAACCAGCTTGTTCATCAGAGTGCTCATGTTCGTCTCCTGCATGACACGGACGCCCCAGCGTCCGAGATCGGTTTCACCGGCGGAGCCCCGTGCCCCGGTCCGAGACGCCTCCGTCCGGTGGCGCAAGGACCTGATAACGAAGCCGTGATGGTTTGTCAATCCAAAAATACAGATGTTAACGTCTAAACTATTAGATTGCGTGTAAGTTTCCGATCACACCACAACCTACCGTTGATTCCTTGTAGCCGAAAACAAATAAGAAGAGGTAAATCCGGAAAGCAAACGATTGCCAGCTCACTGTGTTGGCCGTGCAACGACAAATCGACCTGAATCGCCGCCGCGAAGCGCGCGCCGCCGTCGCGACAGGCGCTCAGAGCCGGTTTGCCACCTGGGAAATCTCGCTTCCGATCGCCGGCCCGAGCGCCGTGAACATCGCCGCCAGCAGCAAGGCCATTGCGCTTGCGATCACCGCGTATTCCAGCGCCGAAACGCCACGCCGGTCGGCAATCATGCCGACGATGGCCCGAGGCGGCCTGCAACGCCGTGGCAACCCGCGAAACATTTTTCAACTCCTGCGCGGGGCACGCGCCCGAACGACGCCCGAGTTTCGCGCAGAAAAGTCCAAATATCCACCTAACGACCGCGCTATACAGAAATTACGAGACGATTTGAGGCGATCGAGCGTGAACTAGCCCCGCTCCCACCCCGATCCACCCTGCCGCCAATAGTCCACTGCCTGGCCGGTTGCCCTCGCGTCTCGCCAGCGCTGCCGCGCCGCCACCACTGCCGTCGGGTCGTTGCCGTCGAACAGGTCGAACACCCGCGTGAAATCCTGTGGCCGCGCGGCGCGCCTGCCGTCGATCAGGAACAGATACCGCGCTCCGTTCGGCGCCGCCTCGCTATCGGTGAGCCAGATCGGCTGCCGCGCTGCCCATCCTGCCGCTAGTTGGCCGCCCGCCGCCGAGCCGTGCGGCAGCCAGTCCGGCGCGGCGCACAGCCAGAGCGCCGCATCCAGCGCCGCCACCCGCTCGGGCCCGCCGCACAGCACCACGGCGCGCTCCCCGGCGTCCAGCGTCCGCCCCAGCAACCCCGGCAGCACCTGGTCGGGGCCGGTGCGCGTGAGATGATAGAAGCCGAAGCGCGTCATCCGAGCGCGCCCGGATCTTCGGCGAGCCTGTGCAGCAGCCGCGCGCCGAAACCGGTGGGGCCGCCCGGGTCGTCGCCGTCCTCGGCGCGCAGTTCCATGCCGGCGATGTCGAGATGCGCCCAGGGGACTGCACCTACGAATTCGCCGAGAAAGGCCGCCGCCTGGCACGCATCCGGTTGGCCGCTTCCGGGCACGCAATGGCGCAGATCGGCGATGTCGCTATCCAGCGCGCGACGGTGCGATTCGCCGACCGGCAACCGCCAAACTCGCTCGCCCACCGCCTCTCCGGCCCGCGCCACCGCGGCCGCTAAAGCCTCGTCGCGGCTGAACAGCGCCGCCCGTTCGTGGCCAAGCGCCACCACGGCCGAGCCCGTCAGCGTCGCCAGATCGACGATGGCGCGGGGCTGCTGCGCCATCGTGAAACTCAGCGCGTCCATCAGCGCGAGCCGACCCTCGGCATCGGTATCCACCACCTCCACGGTGCGGCCCGAGCGGCTCCGGAGCACGTCGCCAGGCCGGAAGGCGCCCCCGCCCAGCGCGTTTTCGGCGACCGCCAGCACCGCCATGCACGCTGTCGGCGTTTGCCGCCGAGCGATTGCCAGCATGGCGCCGGCGCAGGCCGCGGCACCCGCCATGTCGGCCCGCATCTCCCACATCCGGTCGGCCGGCTTCACGCACACGCCGCCGGTATCGAAGGTGATGCCCTTGCCCACGAAAGCCAGCGGCGGCGCCGCTTCGGCACCCGGCCAGCGCAGCACGATCAAGCAGGGCGGGTGCACCGATCCCGCGCCCACCGCGAGCAGCCCGCCGAACCCGCGCAGCGCCTCGCCCCGCAGCACGTCCACGCCGATGCCGGCCTGGCGCAAGGGTTCGAGGCGCTCCGGGAACCTGCCGGGATGCAGCGTGTTGGCCGGCTCCGCGACCAGCGCGCGGGCGAAGCAGCAGCCTTCGACGGAAGCCGCCTGGCGCGGCCAAATCGTTGCCAGCGCCGGATCGTCACAGGCGATATCCAGCACATCGAGCCGCGCCCTGTCCGCCGCGGGCTTCGAGCGCAGATCGTGGTGCCAGGCGCCGAGCCACACGCCCGAGGCGAACATCGCGGCGGCGCCAGCTTCCATGCCGCGCGCATCCACAGTGGCGGCCGGCAGATGCCGCCACGCCCGCCCCGCGATTTCGCCGGCGCGCAGCCATCCGGCGGCATCGGTGGTGTCGCGCCGCACCCGCAGCACGTGCCCGATATCTTCCACCGCTTCGGTGAAAGCGGCGGCGCCTTCTGTGTGCGTTACCGGAGCGATCCGCGGGCCGACCGCCGGCTCGGCCAGCAGGCGCACCCGCATGTCAGGTTTCGTAGTGCGCCGCGAACCGGTCGAGCAGGCGCACGCCGAACGCGGTGGCGCCTTTCGGCACCGTGGGCTGGTCTTTCGTGGCCCAGGCGGTGCCGGCGATGTCCAGATGCGCCCATTTGCGGCCGTTCACGAAGCGCGCGAGGAATTGCGCCGCGGTGATGGAGCTGCCGGGCCTGCCTGTGATGTTCTTCATGTCGGCGATATCGGATTTGAGCTGCTTGTCGTATTCCGCGCCCATCGGCAGGCGCCACAGTTTTTCGCCCGTTTCCACACCGGCCTCGAGCAGACGCTGCGTCAACGTGTCATCGTTGCTGAACAGCCCGGCATGTTCATGGCCCAGGCCGACGATGATCGCGCCGGTGAGCGTGGCGAGGTCCACCATCGCGGCTGGGGCGAAACGTTCCTGCGCGTACCAGAGCACGTCGGCCAGAACCAGGCGGCCTTCGGCGTCGGTGTTCAGCACTTCCACCGTCTGCCCGGAATAGCTGCGCACCACGTCGCCTGGCCGTTGCGCGTTGCCGCCCGGCATGTTTTCCACGAGGCCGACCAGGCCCACGGCGTTAAGCTTCGCGCGGCGCAAGGCCAGCGTGGTCATCAGGCCGGAGACGACGGCGGCGCCGGCCATGTCCCATTTCATGTCTTCCATGCCGGCGGCAGGCTTGATGCTGATGCCGCCGGTATCGAACGTCACGCCCTTGCCGATGAAGGCGAGCGGCGCTTCACCGGGCTTGCCGCCGTCCCAGCGCAGGATGACCACGCGCGGCGGATTGTGGCTGCCCTGCGCCACGCCGAGCAGCGCGCCGAAGCCGAGTTTTTTCATCTCCTCCGGGCCGAGCGTTTCCACGGCCAGGCCGTGTTCGGTCAGCGTGCCGAGCCGGCGCGCCATTTCGATGGGCGTGAGCACGTTGGCCGGCTCGCTGGCCAGGTCGCGTGCCAGATACGCGCCGCGCGCCGCCGCGTGCAGCCGCGCGAAGCTGCCGGTGGCGGTTTCCGGATGCTCGGTCAGCAGCGTGAGGCCGGCGAGCTTCGGCACATCTTCGGGCTTCTGCTTGGTGCGGTAGGTATCGAAACGATACGCCCGGAGCACGGCGCCGAACGCGGCATGGGCGGCGCGCTTCGGGCTGAGCGTTTCGGCGGCGATGGCGGCTTGCGCGCTGCGGCCCAGATTGGCCGCGAGCAGGCCGCCGGCCTCCTCCAGCTTGCGCTCGTTCAGCTCCGCCGCGCGGCCCAGCCCCACGGCCACGATGCGCGAAAGACCCGCGCCGGGCGCCAATATGGTGCAAACGGAATGTTCCTTACCCGTAAATTCTACCGCCGCGAACGCGCGTGCCACCGCCCCGCCCGTCGCTTCGTCGGCTTTCGCACCCAGCGGCGTAAGCGCTTCGCCTTCCGCCACCAGCAGCCCCAGCGCATGCTCCGCCGGCAAGGACGGCGCCGCAAACTTCACATCGATCATTCGGTAATCCAAACGGCCGGGGCGAGCCCTGGCCAATTCCCATTGCCTTGTCTCTAACCGCAGCCATGGTCAGCAGCAACCACCGCGCCGAGCATCTGGCAGCCGATCCGCCCGGCATCGCTCGTGCCGCCAGCCTGCTCCGCGCCGGCCGCCTTGTCGCCTTCGGCACGGAAACCGTCTATGGCCTGGGTGCCGACGCCAACGACGGCCAGGCGCTCGCGGCCCTGTTCGCCGCCAAAAGCCGGCCACGCTTCAATCCGCTGATCGTCCATCTGCCTTCGGCCGAGGCCGGCGCGCGGCTGGTTCGCTTCACGCCGCTCGCCTGGCGTCTCGCCGCCGCCTTCTGGCCCGGGCCGCTCACGCTGGTGCTGCATCGAGCAGTCGGCTGCCCCGTGCACGATCTGGCGAGCGCCGGGTTATCCACCCTGGCGC
>CAXUEX010000048.1:0-18447 GCA_964250215.1 uncultured Acetobacteraceae bacterium
ATACCGAGCTGGGCGGAAACCTCGCGCGCCGCCCGGCCCAGCGCCGCCGCCAGCAGCCCGTGCGCCAGCGGCCACACGATCCCCCCCGCCACCGCCCACACCAGGAACACCGGCCAGCGCATGAAGCTGGCGCCGGCCAGCAGCGGCGTGAAGCTGCGCAGCCCGGTCACGAACCGGCCGAAGAACACCACCTTGCCGCCATGCTTGGCGAATAGATAGTGCATCAGCGCCAGCCGCCGATGGTTCAGCCCCACGCGCGCGCCATGCCGGGAAATCACCCGGCTGCCGAGCAGGCGGCCGATCCAGAACCCGGCGATGCTGCCCACGATGGCGCCCAGCGCCGCCGCCACGATCACCGCGGCCACCGAAAGCTGCCCCGTGGTGCTCGCATAGACCGCCGTGGTGAAGAACAGCGTCTCGGCCGGGATCAGCAGGCCGGCGCATTCCAGCGCGATCGCCGCGGTGATCACCGGATAGCCGTAGAGATGCACGAGGTGGTGCAGCTCATGCATGGGCGGACAGACGGTAGAGAATGGTGCGGCGCAGGGTGCAGTCCTCGAGTTCGGGCGTGGTGGGCACGTGGTATTCGGCGAAGGCCTGCAATCCCGTGCGGGGCAGGTAGGCGCGGCCCGGATCGGCGAGCCAGATTTCCGCGCCGGCCGCCATGTCGCGCAGCCATGGCAGCACGCGCCGGGTCATCGGCGCCTCGTAACAGATATCGCCGGCCAGGATCAGGTCCCAGCGGCAGGGCTGGCCCACGAGGTCGGCGAGAAGCGCGTTGACGCAGACACCGTTCAGGGCCGCGTTCAGGCCGATCGTGGCGACGGCCATGACATCGATTTCCGCCGCTTCCACGCGGCCCCCGGCCAGGGCGGCCGCAATCGCCGCGATGCCGCTGCCGGCAGCAAAATCCAGCACGCAGCGGTCGCGCGCCAGTTCGGGATTGTCGAGCAGGTGCCGCGCCATGGCCTGACCGCCCGGCCACGCAAAGGCCCAAAAGGGCGGGGCGAGGTTGCGCCCGGCCAGGAAATCTTCGGTCGCCTGCCAGATCGGCGTGATTTCGCTGGCCAGATAGAGGGCGATTTCCGGCACCATCTCCGGCCGCGCCGGCACGGTGTGCGAGGTGACGAACGCCTCCGAGATCACAGGCGGGCGGCCAGAATGGCGCCGGCGATGCACAGCCCCGCGCCGCGGTTGCGCCGGAACAGGTCGAGGCAGGCGCGCGGATCGCCCGGGCGGAGCACGGCAGCCTGCGGCAGCAAAACAAAGCCGGTGAGCGCGAGCAGCCAGGCGCCGGGCAGCGCGGCCGCGCGCCCGGCCAGCACGAGCGCCAGCACGCAGAGCGTATAGACCATGCCGAGGAAAGCCCGCGGCATGTGGGCGAAGCGGCGCGACGTGCTCTTCACGCCGACCAGGATGTCGTCCTCGATGTCCTGAAACCCGTAGATCGTGTCGAAGCCCAGATCCCACAGGATCGCCGCAGCATAGAGGCAAGCCGCGGCCGCATCGACACGGCCGAAAGCCGCCGCATAGCCCATCGGTGCCCCGAAGCCGAAGGTGAAGCCCATGACGAGTTGCGGCCACCAGGTGATGCGTTTGGCGAGCGGATAAAGTCCAACCAGCAGCAGGATCGCCGCGCCAAGCTCCCAGCATAGCGGGTTGAGCTGTAGCAGCACGGCGAGCGACACGGCCAGCAGCGCCGCCAAGAACCACAATGCCTGGATGGGCCGCAGCGCGCCGGAGGCCAGCGGGCGGCCGGCGGTTCGCGCCACGCGGCGGTCCAGGTCGCGGTCCCACCAATCGTTCACCACGCAGCCGGCGCCGCGCATGGCCACCGCGCCGACAGCGAACAGAACGAGAAGGCGAAGGGTGTGGTCCCACGGGGCGCGGGCCAGCAGGATGCCCCATGCGCCCGGCAAATAAAGCAGCCAGATGCCGATCGGCCGATCCAGCCGGGCCAGTAGCACGTAAGGGCGCCAGGTGGACGGCAATCGCGCCACCCAGCCGCTGGCGCGGATATCCGTGAAGCCCGAAGCCGGGCTAGACTCCATCGACATGGAAACCGGCCCCCGGCTGTTCGTGCGGGAAACGTTGGCCGAAGGCGGCCGGATCGACATCGATGCGCACTATCTGGGCAACGTGCTCCGCCGCCGCACCGGCGACAAGGTGCGGCTGTTCAACGGCGCCGACGGCGAATACCTCGCGCGCATCGAAAACCTGGGCAAACGCCACGCCACGCTGGCGGTGGAAATCCGGCTGCGGCCGCAGCTCGCCGAGCCCGGGCCCATTCTGCTGTTCGCGAAGCTGCGCCGCGACGCGACCGAGCTCGTTATCCAGAAAGCCACCGAGCTCGGCGCGGCGGCCATCCGGCCGGTGATCACGGCGCGCACCAATCCGGTGCGGCTGAATCTGGAACGGCTGCGCGCCATCGCCACCGAAGCGGCCGAGCAATGCGAACGGCTGACGCTGCCTGAGCTGCACGATGCGGTGGAACTGCCGGAATTGCTGCGAACCTGGGCCGCCGGCCAGCGCATCGCCGCGGCCATAGAGCGGCACAAAGCGGGGCCGCCGACGGAAGATGCCGACGCCTTGCTGATCGGGCCTGAGGGTGGGTTTGCGCCCGAGGAACTGCGCCTGTTGCACCAGCAGCCATTCGTCGTTGCGGCCTCGCTCGGCCCGCGCATCCTGCGGGCCGAGACGGCGGCCATCGCCGGGCTCGCGTGGCTCGCACTAGCGCGCGCGTCGGCCTGATCGCACGCGCCGGATCAGCAGCCGCACCGCGCCAGGGTTCGCCGCGTGCGGATGCACCGAGGCGACGACCAAGGCGCGCAGATTTGGCTCGTTGAGCCAGAACGGCAGTTCTCGCCGGATGGCGCCGGCGCCTTGCGCGCCCTTGCCGGTGATCACCTCCACGCAGCGCACCTGCTCGGCGTGCGCCGCTTCCAGAAAGCGCCGCAGCGCGCCATGCGCGGCGGCGAGCGTGCGGCCGTGCAGATCGAGCTGCCGCTCCGGCGTCAGCTTGCCGTTGCGCAATCGTGTCCAGGTGGAGGTATCCAGGCCCGGCGGGTGCGCGCCGGTGACGAGCGGCGACGGGGCACGCGGTTTTGCGGCCGGCGAGGCTCTGGTAGCCGGCGCAGGCGCGGGCGATGGCTTTTTCGGCGCGTCTTGCAAGAACGCCTGCCACGCCTCGCGATCCGCTGCTGTGAGCACCCGTCGCATAGGCAGGAATATAGGCGAATCCGGAAGTCTGGAGGGAGTGGCGGCACTCCCTCCAGGGCCTGTTTCAGGCGGCCTGCTTGGCTTTCGGGTTGAGGTTCTCGTTCGCCAGCTTGGTTAGCTTCGCGTCGGTTTCCTTCTCCTCGTCCAGCGTCTGCTGCAGCAATTGTGCCGCCTGATTGTGGCCGAGCGTCTTCGCCCAGGCCACCAGCGCGCCGTAGCGGGCCATTTCGTAGTGCTCCACGGCCTGGCCGCCGGCGAGCAGGCCGGCATCGCGGGCCGGGCCGGCATCGAACTCTTCCACGAGCTCGTCGGCTTCCTCCACCAGCCCGTTCAGCGCCTCGCAGGTGATGCCGCGGGCGCGCTTGCCGATTTGCTCGAACACCTGCTGCAGACGTTCGATCTGCCCCTGCGTCTGTTCGCGATGGTGCAGGAAGGCCTGTTTCAGCTCCTGGCTCTCGGCCGCCTTGGCCATTTTCGGCAGCGCTTTCAGCAATTGCCGCTCGGCGTAATAGATGTCCTGCAGGAAATGGAGGAACAGGTCCTCCATCGATTTCTGATGTGCCATGTGGCGTTCCTTCGGGGGGTTGGCGCGGTGGCATCTGCCGCCGCTGCCTTTCAAGAGCGCGGCGGCGTGGTGCAGGTTGCGCGGCGCAGCTTCGCGGGAGCGGAACGATCATGGCCGGCACGGCAAGCGCCAGCACGGCAAGCGGGGGCAAGGCTGGCGCCTGGGCGGCGTTGATTGTGATCCTGCTGGTCGTCGGCGGCTTGTGGTCGCGCACGCGCGTGCCGCCGCTGCCGTCCTTCGATCAGCCCTTCTATCTGGGCATCGCGCAGGACATCCGGGCGGAAGGGCGCTTCACCAACGGCTTCGCCTTCGATCCCGCGCCCGACGGCGCCCGGGCTTCGGGCATGCGTTTCGCGCCGCTGTATCCCGCCCTGCTGGCCGCGGTGGCGGCGATCGATCCGGGTTTGCGTGCCGGCATGGCCTGCCTGATTGCAACGCGCAGCCACGACGATGCCTGCCCGCGTGCAGCGCCGGCCATGCGCACGCTGCAATTTCTCGAGCTCGTGGCGGTGTTCTGGCTGGTGTGGATCATGGCCGCGCGCCTAAGCGGCCCGGGCCTGGCTTGGCCGACGCTGGCCGCCGCCTTGATCACCACGCCGCTGCTGCTGCGCTCGGTCGCTTACTTGATGACCGAAATGACCACGCTCTGCCTTTCCACCGCCGCCACCGCGGCCGCCGTGATGGCGATCGGTGGCCGGCGGCGAATTGCGTGGAGCGCCGCGGCCGGGGCGCTGCTGGGCCTCACCGCGCTGACGCGCCCGGCTTTTCAGTATCTGGTGCCCGCCGCCGCGCTGGGCGCGGTGCTGCTGGTGCGGCCGGTGCCGTGGCGGGCCATACTGGCGTTCGTGGCCGCCGCCGCAACCATTTGCGCGCCCTGGCTGCTGCGCAATCTCCTGCGTTTCGGCCGCCCTGCGCTCACCTGGGGCTACGACAGCCACACGCTGGTGCAGCGCATCGCCTTCGACACGATGAGCTGGCGCGAATACGCGCACGCCTATTTGTGCTGGCTGCCCGATGGCACCGCGCTGGGCCGCCGGTTCCTGGGGCCGGACGGATGCGACCGGTTTGGCTGGAACGAGCACCCGAACACCTTCTACGTTCTCGGCCTGCGCCACATGCTGCCGCAGACGCTCGCCGCTTCTGGCGGCTACGAACACCATCTGGGCTATCTGCTGCGGCACTACATCCTGGCGATGCCGGTGTGGCACGCGATGGTTGCGCTGCCGCTGGCCCTGCGCGGCGCGTATGTGGCGCATTGGTGGGGGTTTTTGCTGCTGCCGGTGTGCGCGGTGTTCACCTGGCGTGCGGTGCGGCGCCGGCTGGGGTTCGCGATCGTAGCGTTGCCGGCTTGGTTCATGCTGGCCTTTAACGCCTTGGTGGCGGTCAATCAGATACGGTACAACCTTATGCTCGTGCCGGCTTACGCCATCGCGGCGGCGCTGGGTTTGCGCTGGATGCTGCACAAATGGCAGCCTGGGAGTGGCGGAACACAGCAATTCGGGGGATAGGAATACGCGAATGGCCGCATCCTCGCCCGCTCCCTCGCCCATCGTGGCTGCCGCCCGGATAGCCCCGGCGGGGCCCGAGGGCCGCAATCCGCTGCGTGCGTTGCTGTTCGATGCCGCCGGGGACGCAAGCGCGCAGGATCCGGTGGCGCGTTTCCTGGCCGAGGACGCGCCGGCGCTGGATTGGCGGCACGATTTCCTGCGCAGCGAAGCACTGGAGCGACTGTTCGACATGCCGCGCGACGGCGAGGAGATCGACGAAGCGGAGCTGGAGGTGTACTCGAAATCCGACGTGGTCACCACCGGCGAAGCCGCCTTGGCGGACGAAAGCGGGTCGTCCTAGTCTTTATCCTCTACCAGCATTGGCCCCAACGGGCGGCCGCCGAACAAATGCAGGTGGAAATGCGGCACCTCCTGGTGCGCATGGCCGCCGGCATTTGCGAGGATGCGGTAGCCCGGCACATCCAGGCCCATTTCGCGAGCCACCCGCCCCGCCGCGCGGAAGAACCCGGCGATCTCGGCTTCCGAGCCGCCGGAGAAGAAATCCGCCGAGGAGACATAGGCGCCTTTCGGCACGATCAGCACATGCACCGGCGCGCGTGGATGAATGTCGTGGAACGCCAGCGCCCATTCATCCTCGTAGATGCGCCGGCAGGGAATTTCGCCGCGCAGGATGCGGGCGAAAACGTTTTCCGAATCGTACGAAGGCTGCGCGCTCACCGCATTGTCCCCCTCGGTCACGGGATTTTGCGCGTGGGTGCCGACACCCGCAACGCCCGCCGCGCGGATTTCTCGGCGAGGCCCGATACGCCTTCGCGCCGTTCGAGTTCGGCCCATACGTCCGCCGGTTCCAACCCGGCCGAGACCCATAACACCACGAGGTGATAGAGCACGTCGGCGCTCTCGCACGTCAGCGCGCGGCGGTTGCCGGCCACCGCCTCGATGACGCATTCCACGGCTTCCTCGCCGAATTTCTGCGCCACTTTCGCCGTGCCGCGCGCCAGCAGGCGGGCCGAGTGGCTGCGTTCGGGATCCGCATCGCGGCGCGACAGCACCACCTGCCACAGCCGGTCGAGCACGGAAGCTGGCAGCGACGGCTCCGGCGCGCGACGACGGTCTTTGTCGTTCTTCTTCGGCATCGCCGATGCCCTACGCCCGCAACCGCCGCACCGGCAACCCGGCGCTGGCCAACGCCTGCTTGGCCTGGTCGATCGTGAAGGTGCCGAAATGGAATACACTGGCCGCCAGCAGGGCCGTGGCGCCGGCCTGGGCGCCAGCCACGAAATGTGCCAGCGTGCCGACGCCGCCCGAGGCCACGATCGGCAGCCGCACCCGTGCGGCCACCGCGCGGATAAGATCGACATCGAAACCGTCGCCGGTGCCGTCGCGGTCCATGCTGGTGAGGAGGATTTCGCCGGCGCCGAGGCTTTCGGCCCGCGCGCACCAGTCCAGCGCATCCTGGCCCGCGGGCACGCGGCCGCCATGCGTGACGACTTCCCACGCGCTACCGCCTCGGGCGCGCGCATCGACCGCGACCACCACGCATTGGCTGCCGAATTTTCGCGCCGCTTCAGCAATAAGTTCGGGGCGCTGCACCGCGGCGGAATTGAGGCTGCATTTATCGGCGCCGGCGAGCAGCAGGCGGCGCATATCCTCGATGCTGCGGACACCGCCGCCGACGGTGAACGGCAGAAAAATGCGTTCGGCCGTGCGGCGCACCATGTCCAGCATGGTGTCGCGGTTCTCATGGCTGGCGCCGATGTCGAGGAACGCCAATTCGTCGGCGCCGGCCGCATCGTAGAGGCAGGCCTGCTCCACCGGATCACCGGCATCGCGCAGCGCGACGAAATTCACGCCCTTCACCACGCGGCCTTGGTGGACATCCAAGCAGGGAATGATCCGGAGTTTCAGGCCAGTTGCCAGTTTCCAGTTTCCAGTTGCCAATTTCTAGAACGTATCGTTTTCCGAATCGGCGTTGCTAATTTCGCCGCAGGCTGGGCGGTTCGGGCCGGGTGTTGCTGCGCGCCGGTATCGGGATGCCGGCGTCGGACAGCATGTAGGCGCGCGTCAGCGGCACCGCTTCGTGGCGTGAAGCGAGCTGCATCTGCCACACCATGTGGCCGAGCCGGCGAAAGGTGAGCTCCGCGCCGGTGAGGTACAGCTCGAACATGCGGCAAAACCGCTCGTCGTACAGCGCCGCGATCGCGTCGCGGTTGGCGGCGAAGCGCCGGCGCCAGTGGCGAATGGTTTCGGCATAGTGCAGGCGCAGAATCTCGCAATCGGTGGCGATCAGGCCGCTGCGCTCCACGGCGGCGAACACTTCGGAGAGTGCCGGCGAATACCCGCCCGGGAAGATGTGCCGCGCGAGCCACGGATTGGTCACGCTCGGCCCGTCGCTGCGGCCGATCGCGTGGATCAGCGCGATGCCGTCCCGCTTCAGCAGCCGGCGGATGGCGGCGAAGAACTCGCCATAATGGCCGATGCCGACATGCTCGAACATGCCGATGGAAACGATGCGGTCGAATCGGCCCAGCACCGTGCGGTAGTCCAGCATCTCGAAATGCACGCGGTTCGTCAGCCCTGCCGCCGCGGCGCGGGCGCGCGCCTCGGTGAGCTGTTCGGTGGAGAGCGTGATGCCGGTGACGCGCGCCTGGTAGTCGCGCGCCAGCGTGATCGCCATGCCGCCCCAGCCGCAGCCGATGTCGAGAATTTCCAGGTCCGGCCGGTCGATCGCAAGCTTGCCCGCGATGTGCCGCTTCTTCGCCGCCTGCGCCTGCTCCAGCGTCTCGTTACCCTCCGCGAAATAGGCGCAGGAATATTGTTTGTCACGATCCAGGAACAAGGAATATAGCCGCCCGTTCAGATCGTAATGGTGGCGGATGTTGGCCCGCGCGCGGGCCAGCGGGTTGTGCTGCGCGAAACCACGCAGGGAGCGGGCCAGCGCACGCCGCACCGCCACGCCGGGATGCCGGCCGCCTGACGCGACATTGAAGAACAGCAGATCGAGCAGCTCCTGCAGCGTGCAGTCGAGCGGCGCCAGCTCCTCATCGAGGTAGGCCTCGCCGAACGCGAATGCCGGGTTCAGCAGCAGACCGCGCACGCAACGCCAGGTGGCGATAGCAACGCCCGCCGCCGGGGTGGCATCCGGCCCGTAGCTCGCGAGCGACCCGTCGGGGAACCGCACCGTAAGGCGGCCGACCAGCACGAGCCGCCGCAATACGCTATCGAACAGACCCCGCATTCCCCTCCGCCCCGGTCCGGTTCGCTGCGTTGTAGCGCGGAATGCGGGGCCGGGTTAAGGCACGGGCGCGGAAGCGCGTTACGGGACGTCCGGCTGGGGCGCGTTCTCGAAGAAGGTGATGTCGGATTCCAGCGCCTCGGGCGCCTCGGCCGCCATACCCACCGCCTCGCCGCGCGCCTGGCGCTCGGCCTCCTCCGGGCTGCGCGCCACGTTCACGGTGATCTCCACCGGCACTTCCGGGTGCAGCACCACGCGCACCGGCGTGAGCCCCAGCGTTTTGATCGGGTGCGGCAGCACCACCTGCTGACGGTTGATCGTCAGGCCGCCCGCATTCGCGGCATCGGCGATGTCGCGGCTGGAAACCGAGCCATACAGGCCGCCGCCCTCGCCGGCCTGGCGGATGATCACCACCGCCATGCCGCCAACGCGTTCGGCGATGCGCTCGGCTTCCTCGCGGCGCTTGAGGTTCTGCGCCTCGAGCTGCGCGCGCTGATCGGCGAAACGCTCCAGATTGGCCTTGCTGGCGCGGATGGCGCGGCCCTGCGGCAGCAGGAAGTTGCGTGCATAGCCGGGCTTCACGCGCACCGTGTCGCCCATCTGGCCCAGATTTTCCACCCGCTGCAGCAGGATCAGTTCAACGGCAGCCATGATGAAACCTCAGCTCACGATATAGGGCAGCAGCGCCAGGAAGCGCGCGCGCTTGATCGCGTTGGCCAGCTCGCGCTGTTTCTTGGCCGAAACGGCGGTGATGCGGCTGGGCACGATCTTGCCGCGCTCGGAAAGGAAGCGGCTGAGCAGCCGCACATCCTTGTAATCGATCTTCGGCGCGTTCGGGCCGCTGAACGGGCAGCTCTTGCGGCGCCGGAAGAAGGGGCGGCGGGCCCCCACCGCGGCGCGGCGCGCGGCCGGGCCGATATCGGGATTGTCGGACATGGGCTTATTCCTCGATCAGCTCGTCGCGGTCGCGGGCGCGGAATTCCTCGCGATCGTCGTAACCGCGCCGGGTGCGTCCGCTTTCAAACCGCCCGGCCGGCTTCGGCCCCTTAAAGCTGCGCTCGCGATCGTCGCTCTTGCGGGCGAGGATGGCCGAAGGCGCCTCGTCAATTGCACCGACGCGGATCGAGAGGTGGCGCAGGATGTCCTCGTTAAGCCCGAGCTGGCGCTCGATCTCGGCCAGGCTGGCCGGCTTCGCATCGAGCCCCAGCAACATGTAGTGGCCCTTGCGGTTCTTCTTGATCCGGTAGGCGAGCGAACGCAGCCCCCAGTATTCACGCTTTTGAACCGCGCCGCCCTCGCCCTCAAGCTGGGTGGCGATCTGGTCGGCCACGGCCTCGACCTGCTGCTGCGTGACGTCGTTGCGCGCAATCAGCACGCATTCGTATAGCGGCATGTGCACTCCCTATGGCTGGAGGCCCGAAATGGGCATAGCCCAGGCGATGCCGCGCCCAGGCAGGGAAGAACGCGGCATCAAGCACATCGCGCGCCGGGCGGCAAGGCGTCGCTCGCTGGCGATCCGGCAATCCGAGCCGGTTACGCGCTAAGGCATATCCTCCACCGTCACTCGCGCCCGGCGCATCGACCACCCCATGACAGCGGGGGCGGCGCCGAAATGCAGCTCGGCGTTCAGGTGAAAGCCGGTCAGCCGGTAGTCGGCCGGGTCCGTGGAGGCGGTGGGCGATTGCCGCCGGAGCTGTTCCAGAGCGGCGGTGAAATTGCCTTGGGTGATGGCAAAATCGAAGTGCCGCCAGCCGCGCCAGGGCTGCGTCTGCCGCGTGGCGCTGCCGGGCAGCAGCGTCAGCCAGGGGCTGTCGGAATCGACGCGGCTGTTTGCCATGACGCTGCCGGAAGGCTGATCATAGGCGATGTGGCCAGGGCTATGGCCGCCGCGGCCGTTGAAGAACAGATTGCAGCCGTAGCTGACGCGGATGCCGGTGTGCATATCCTGAAAGCTCAGGTCGGCGCTGGCATGCACCACGCTGCCAGCGATGTGGCCGTCGCGCGCCACGGGGATCTGCAGATCCAGCATCACGCGCACGGCCCGGCCCGGGCGGGAGAACGGCTGCAAATCCTGGCCGTGTGGCGCGCGGTATTCCGGCGTCACCATCATCTTGTCCTGCAGCGAGCCGGCCGGCAGGTCCTGGCTGTCGATATACGCGCCCACCGTGTCGCCGGCAGCCTGCGCGGTGCTGGCGCCGGGCGCATCGCGAAACCCAAGCTGATAACGCGCGAGCGGTCCGGGGGGGGTGAAGCCGGTCATCTGCCCGGCATCCCAGCTTGTCGGCACCAGCATACCGTCCGGCGTCGCGGGATTGGGTTGCCAGAGCAGGAGCTCGAAGCTGCCCACCGGCGGCGGGTGGTGCACGGCCTTCGGCACGAACAGGTGGCCGGCAATGCCGGAAAAGCTGGGCTGTTCAAAGAACACCTGCGTATCTGCGCTGGCCGGCCGGGCGGGCCAGAGCGCGGGCAGCACCAGCCCCAGCCGCAGCGCCGTGGCGCGGATCGGGTTCGGTCGGCTCAGAAAACTCCACATGCGGCTTTCTCCCGTGCGGCCCGGATATTTGGCCGAGGCGGGCCGTTGCCTCAACCCGCCGGCTTTGCTTTCTCCACGCGCTTGCTTCCGCGGCGCGCCAAGCGGTGCTTATGCTGCGGATGGGTGCATGACGAGGCCAGGATGCCGAACGCCACGCCGACGCTGCTGGGGCTGACCACTCAAATCGTAACCGCGCATCTGCGCCGCACGCCGATGGCGCCCGGTGCGGTGCCGAAACTGATCGGCCGCATCCACGCGGCCCTCGCCAGGGCCGCAATGCCCAAGCAGGCCGCCGAGCCCGCCGCTTCGCCGGCGGCGCCGAGCCGCACGGTGTTTCCCGATTACATTCTTTGTCTGGAGGACGGCCGGAAGTTGAAAACGCTGAAACGCCATTTGCGCGGCACTTATGGGCTATCGCCCGAGCAGTATCGCGAGAAGTGGGGCCTGCCGCCGGATTATCCGATGGTGGCGCCGAACTATGCCGAGAGGCGCTCCAAACTCGCCAAGCAGCTTGGCCTGGGCAGGCGGAATGGCACAGGTCGGCCGCCGGCAGCCGTGCTGGAGAGCGTGGCGCCGCGGCCGCCCGAACCGCCGCAAGCCGAACCGCCACAAACCGACCCGCCGGCAGCCGAACCGCCGCGAGCCGAGCCGCCGCAAACCGGGCCGGCGCTGACAGCGGCTTCGGTATTCGCGCGGTTTCCGAAGGACGAGCTGGAGCCCGAGCCAGAGCCGGAGGCCGCGACGTCGTCGGCCCGCAAGCGCCAGCCTTTCGCAAAACAGCGGGCGCGGACGATGCAGCGATAGCCGGCAGCCGGCGGAATCAGCCGGGCGCAGCCGCCGCAAGGGCCGCCACCGGCAGGTCGCAGGCGTTGCTGCGGTGCGCATCGGCGGGGATGTCTGGCCGGGGATCGTCGGCCGGTGCCAGATAGTATAGGCGGAAATCGTTGCCGGCCAGCGCCTGGAACACCTGCCCGTCCGGATCGGTGAGCGTGCCGCCGCCATCCACCACACGCTGCTCGGCACTGCCGTCCGGCCGGCGCAACGTGATCCGGCCGCACAGCGCATAGTCGTGGCGTGGCCCGTCGGACACCGAAACAGCCGCCTCGCCGCGCGGATGCGCCTGGTCCAGATGGAACCGCGCCACCTGATGGCCATCCACGAACAGCACGGTATCCTCGCTGATCTCGGCCGGATCGACGAGATCGAGCACCGTGAAGCGGGCGGCCGCGGCGGCGCCGGCAATCAGGCTGGCACCGAACGCGAGGCAGAGGCCGGTTCCGCCGGCGCGGATCACGCGCCCCTACCCGCCAGCTCGCGCAGCCGCTCAGCCACCGTGTCGGCGCGATCGGCGGCCTGCCGCATGTTCGACAGCAGCTTGGCGAGCGGCGGGTTCGCCGCGCCATGCCGGTCGGCGAGTTCAAGGCAGCCATGCATGACCGTGAGCACGTTGGCGAGATCGTGCGCGAGGGCCCTGAGCGCGTCGGAAATCGGCGGTTCTTCGGTTTGCGCCACGCTGCCGCCCTCTTTGTTTCCTGTAAGATCGTCAGCGCAGCCTGGCGCCCTGCTTCGCCGCCGCCGCGATCACCCGCGCGCTCACCGCCTCGATCTCGGGGTCGGTCAGCGTGCGTTCCCTCGGTTGCAGCACGATTTCGATGCCGAGCGAGCGTTCCGAACCGCTCGGCGAATAAACATCGAACAGGGTGGCGCGAACAATGGAGCGGTCGGCCGAACGCGCCGCGCGCAGAATCGTTTCCGCCGTGGCGCCGTTCGGGACGACGAAGGCGAAATCGCGCCGCACCGGCTGGAACGGCGGCAGATCGGGCGGCGTGCGGCGGCGGCGGCGCGGCTCGGGCAGCGCATCCATGAACAGTTCGAATGCGGCGGCCGATTCCAGTCGGAGTGGGGCCAGCACGGCGGGATGCAGCACGCCGAACCGGCCCAGCACCAGCTTCGGCCCTTGCCGCACCAGGCCCGAACGCCCGGGGTGGTAATGCGCCGGCGCATCGGCGGTGACGCTGAGCGCCTCCATTGGCACGCCGAATGCCGCGAGCAGCGCCAGCAGATCGGCCTTGGCATCCATCGCCTCCCAGGCGCGGGCCGGGTGCTGCCAGTGCCGCGGCGTGTGGCCGGTGCGCAAGCCCGCGGCGATGGAGCGCTCGCCCGCCTCGCCGTAGCCCGGACCGATTTCAAACAGGGCGAGATCGGCATGGCCACGCGCGGTGTTGCGGCTGGCGGCCAGCGCGAGCGTGGCCAATGGCGAAGGCCGCATCTGGTCGAGATCGGCCGCGATCGGGTTCAGCAGCCGCAAGCTTTCCGGGGTGTCCCCAAATAGCGCGGCATGAACGCGGTCGGTGAACGCGAAGCCGACGCATTCGGCGAAGCCCCTTCCGGCGAGCCCGCGGCGTGCCTGCGCCACGCGGACCTGAGCGGCCGAGAGCGCGGCCATGGGCACGGGCGCCGCCCGCGGCAGAGACACCGCCGGCACCGCATCCAGGCCAGCAATGCGCAGCACCTCTTCCAGCAGATCGCATTCCGCCGTGACCGTTGCGGCCGCCGCTTCATGACGGCCGCCGGCATCCAGACCCGGATGCGCATCGAGCGCGGCGCCGGACGCGATATCGTTGCGCCAGGGCGGCACCGCCACAGTGACGCTTTCGGCATCGCGCGCCGCCTCCGCAAAGCCGAGCCGGTGCAGGATCGAAACCGCTTCGCCGGGCGCGATTTCGGCGCCGCCGAGTTCGGCCAGGCGGCGGAAGCGGAGCCTGGCTTCGCGGCGCCACGCGGGTTCGGCGCCGGCGGTTGCGATCGCGCTGGGCTCGCCGCCGCAAAGCGCCACGATCCGGCGCGCGGCGGCGGCGGCGCAATCCGGCAGGTTGGAAGGATCGATGCCGCGTTCGAAGCGCGCGCGCGCGTCGCTGTGGATCTGGTGCCGCCGGCCGCTGAGCGCGATGCGCACCGGATCGAACAGCGCGCACTCGATGAACACGTCGGTGGTGGCGTCCGTGCTGCCGCTGGCCTCGCCACCGACGATGCCGGCGAGCGACACGGCGCCGTTCGCGTCGGCGATCACCAGGTCCGCATTTGTTGCGGTTACGTCATTTCCATTCAGGGCACGGAAGCTTTCGCCGCTGCCGGGCCGCAGCGTGAGGCGCGGACCGGCGAGGCGGCCGATATCGAACACGTGCAGCGGCCGGCCAATATCGAAGGTAAAATAGTTTGTGATGTCCACCAGGATGTTGCGCGGACGCTGACCGATCTGGTGAAGGCGGCGCTGCAACCACGCGGGTGACGGGCCGTTGCGCAGCCCGCGCACCGCGATGCCGGCGATCCAGGGACAGGCTTCCGGCCATTCGATCTGCCATTCGATGCCGGCGGGCATCGTGCCGGGCCGCGTATCGGCATCCCACGGTTTCAGCGTGCCGAGGCCGCAAGCGGCGAGATCGCGGGCGATGCCGCGCACGCCCAGCGCATCGCCGCGATTGGGCGTGACGCCGATCTCGATCACCGGATCGTCGAGCCCGGCCCAGCTTGCATAATTCTGGCCGGGTGCGGTGTCTTCGGGAAGTTCGATAATTCCGTCGTGATCCTCGCCGAGCGCCAGTTCGCGCGCGCTGACCAGCATACCGGCGCTCTGCACGCCGCGGATTTCGCCGGTTTTCAGCGTGATGCCGGTGCCCGGAACATGCGCGCCGGGTGGCGCGAACACCGCCGCCATGCCGGTGCGGGCATTCGGCGCGCCGCAGACCACGCTGATTTCCGCACCCCCGGCATCGACGCGACAGACGCGCAGCCGGTCGGCATTGGGATGCGGGCTGGCTTCGATCACGCGCGCGGTGACGAAAGGGGCCAGGTGTTCGGCGGGATTCTCCACCCGCTCCACCTCCAGCCCGATCGCCGTGAGCGTATCGGCGATCTTCGTGAGCGGAGCCTCGGTTTCCAGATGGTCGCGCAGCCAGGCAAGCGTGAATTTCATGCGACGCCTTCATGCAGCGACACCGGCATCCATGCGGGCGCGCCGTAATGCCGCAGCCAGCGTATGTCGCTCTCGTAGAACGGCCGCAGATCGGCGATGCCGTGCTTCAGCATCGCGACACGTTCGACGCCCATGCCAAAGGCGAAGCCCTGCCATTCGCTCGGATCGATACCGCAATTGGCCAGCACGTTCGGGTGCACCATGCCGCTGCCGAGGATTTCCAGCCAGTCGCCGCCGGCGCCCAGTTCGCCGGTGCGGCGGTTCCAGCCGATATCCACTTCCATGCTCGGTTCGGTGAAAGGGAAGTAGCTGGCGCGGAAGCGCACGGGCAGCGTGGCGATGCCGAAGAACGCGCGCAGGAAATCGATGATGCAGCCTTTCAGGTGGCCCAGCGTAATGTCGCGATCCAGCGCCAGCGCCTCGCATTGGTGGAACATCGGGCTGTGCGTGGCATCGTGATCGGCGCGGAACGTGCGGCCGGGCACGATCACGCGGATCGGCGGCTTCTGTTCCAGCATCGTGCGGATCTGCACCGGGCTCGTGTGGGTGCGCAGCACGCGCGGCGGGCCGCCGTTCTCGCCCGGCAGATAGAACGTGTCGTGGTCGTCGCGCGCCGGATGGTGGGCGGGGATGTTGAGTGCGCCGAAATTGTGCCAGTCGGTTTCGATATCGGGGCCTTCGGCAACGGCGAAGCCCATAGCGCCGAAAATGGCGACGATTTCCTCGATGGTGCGGCTGATCGGGTGCAGCGAGCCGGCGCTTGTCAACAGCGGCGGCAGCGTGACGTCGATGCGTTCGGCTTCGATACGGGCGGCAGTTTCGGCGGCGGCGAGCATGGATTTGCGCGCGTCGATGGCGGCTTCGAGCTGCTGGCGGAGCTGGTTCAGCTCGGCGCCACGGGTGCGGCGCGCATCGGGATCCAGCGCGCCGAGCGATTTCAGTTGCTGCGTTATCGTTCCGGACTTGCCCAGCAGTTCAACGCGCAGCCCATCGAGGGCGCGGAGATCGGTGGCAGAGTCGATGCGTTGCAGATCAGACAAGCGTGCCTCCGGCGGCTGGAGCCCGGGCCCCCACACACCATCGCGCAAAGGGTTCTAAGGGCTCGCCCTTAGTGGGGATGCGGGGGCAAAGCCCCTGGCCTTCCTTACTACGCCAGCGCTGCCTTCACCTTCGCAACGATCGCCTCGAACGAAGCCGCGTCGTCATACGCGATCGCTGCCAGCACCTTGCGGTCCATCTCGATGCCGGCTTTGTGCAGGCCGTCGATGAAGCGGCTGTAGGTCAGCCCGTGCTCGCGCACCGCGGCGTTGATGCGCTGAATCCAAAGCCCGCGGAACTCGCGCTTCTTCACCCGCCGGTCGCGATAGGCGTATTGCAGCGACTTCTCCAGCCGCTCGCGCGCGATGCGGTAGTTCGTGGAAGAGCGGCCGACGAAGCCTTTGCTCTGTTCCAGAACCTTCTTGTGCCGGGCGTGGGTGGTGGTGCCCCGTTTTACGCGTGCCATTGTTTTATCTCCGGTCCGTTCCGATCACAGCCCGTAGGGCGCCCATTGCTTCACCGTCAGCCCATCGGCATGGGTGAGCACTTGGCTGCCGCGGTTGCTGCGCTTGGCTTTCTGGCTGCGCGCCGAAAGATTGTGGCGCTTCTTGCCGGGGCCGGCGAGAACTTTGCCCGTGCCGGTGATCTTGAATCGCTTCTTCACCGAAGATTTCGTTTTCAGCTTGGGCATTTGCGTCTCCTGTCGGCTGGCCGCGTCCATGCGGCACCGCCTCGGCGCCAGGACACGCGTTGCGGCCGGGCATGCCCATTCCAGGCCCGGCGCGCGAACGAGGGCGGCCTATACCGGCGCGACCGCCGCCGCGCAAGCTGGTGTTAGAGTGCCTGCCAGGCGCTGGCGGCGTAATGCCCACCGGCGCCCACCGCGAAAACGCGCCAGGCATAACGGGCCGCCTGGTCCGGCAGGTTCACCGGCACGGCCGAGCGATCCGTAAGCAAATTGGCCGCTTCGGCCGGCCCCGTGGGACCCAGCCGCGCGATAGAGACGTAATAGCGCACCGGCACGGGTTCGGCCGGCGCATTCCAGACCAGCACGTTTCTGTCGCCCCGCCCGGCCGCTTGCGGCGCCGGCGGCAGCAGCGCGGCATCCGCCAGCGGCGGGGCGGCGGGTGGATGGTCGCGCAGCTCGGCCAGCAGATCGCGCGCGGCGGGCAACCGGGAAGCTTCCAGCCAGCGTTCGGCCAGCGCCAGGTTCAGCGGCACGCCCTGGCCCGCCGCATACATCTGCCCCAGATCGTAGGCCGCGCGGGCTACGCCGTGCACGGCCGCCCGGGCATACCACCGCGCCGCCGCCGCCGCATCCGCGCGCGTGCCATTACCGGCCTCGAGCATGGCGGCGACGTTGAACTCCGCGTCAGGCAGCCCGGCGGATGCGGCTTGGGTGTACCAACGGAAGGCCGCGGCCTCGTCGCGCGGCGCGCCATGCCCAAGCTCGGCGAGCACGCCGAGCCGGAACGCCGCCTGCGGGTCGCCGGCAGTTGCGCGCGCCTGCAGGGCGCCGATCTCGCTGGCGGCGGCCGGGGGCGAAACCGCGGCCGCCAATCCCAGCGCGAGCAGCCGTGCGAAACGTCTTAACGCCAAGTGATGTCCACGCGGCGGTCCTTCGGTTCGGCGGTGCCCTGCGGCGCTTGCACGGCCGGTTCGGTCTCCCCTTTGGCCACGAGCTGGAAGCGCTCGGCGGGGATGCCACGCTCGATAAGGCCGCGCAGAACGCTGCGGGCGCGGGCTTCCGAGAGCCGCAGATTGGCCGTGGCCGATCCTGTGCTGTCGGTGGCGCCGCTCACCTGCATGACGATCGGGTTGCCCTGGCGATAGACCTGCGAGGCATGGTCGAGCGTGGCCACACCCTCCGGCGACAGCGAGGCGCTGCCGGAATCGAAGAAGATGGTGAGCGAGTCCGGCGCGGCCGCGGCCGCGGCCGGGGCGGTTGGATTTGGCGACCCGGCCGCCAGAGCGATACCGGGGAGGAACAATAGGAAAGCAAGGGCGCGCATGATGGTCTCCTTTCTCTAGCTGGAAGGAACGGCAATCCGAATGGTTCCCGGCGGAACGAACCCGTGCGTGGCATTGGCCAGCAGCCGCGGCGCGCCAAGCCCGGCCATGAAGGCCACGCGTTCCGCCGTGCCGCGGTCCTCGGCGTAGAAATACGCGATGCTGGGCGGGGCCGTGCGGCGCACCGGCCGGTCCCGCGCCGGCAGGCCGGACTGTTCCAGCGCAACGGCAAGCCGGCTGGCCGCTTGGGCCGCGTGCCGCGAGTGCAGCGGGTATTCCACTGTTACCTGGGTGAATGGTGCCACGGGGAGCGCCGCCAGCTCGGGGTCGCTTTGCCGGGCCTGAGGAGGCGCGGGTGGGGTGGGG
>CAXUEX010000049.1:0-18428 GCA_964250215.1 uncultured Acetobacteraceae bacterium
GCACCGGCTGCGTGTGCCCAATCCATGGAAGCGGCGGTGAGCGACGCGCAGCCACAAACGTTGCTCACGCGAATTGGCAGCATTCTTTCGTCGCGCGCGCGGCGGCGCGGCGAGCATGGCGTGCGGGGCGCGATCGCCGAGCTGGTGGCCGAGGCGGCCGGCGAGACCGCGGCGCCCGGCGAGGTGCCGGAACTCGACCGGCAGGAGCGGGCGCTGATCGCCAACGTGCTGCGGCTGCGCGGCACCACGGCCGACGACGTGATGGTGCCACGCGCCGACATCGTGGCGATGCCGATCGATCTTACGCTGGAACAGGCGCTGGAACTGATCCGGCGCGAGGCGCATTCGCGGCTGCCGGTGTATCGCGAGCAGCTCGATGACATTGCCGGCATGGTGCACATCAAGGATGTGGTGGCGCATGTCGGACGCCCGGAGGCGTTCCAGCTCGAGGCGATCTTGCGGCGGCCGCTGCTGGTGGCGCCGCAGATTCCGGTGCTCGATCTGCTGCTGCAGATGCGCGTGAACCGCATGCATCTGGCGCTGGTGGTGGACGAATATGGCGGCATCGACGGGCTCGTCACCATCGAGGATTTGGTCGAAACCATCACCGGCGATATCGCCGACGAGCACGACGAGCCCGATCTGCCGATGCTGGTGCAGCGCGCCGACGGCACGCTGGACGTGGATGCGGGCATGGAGCTCGATGAATTTTCGGCGCGCACCGGATTGGTGCTGACCGAGGAGGAACGCGAGGCGGATATCGACACGGTGGGCGGCCTGGTATTCCAGCTTGCGGGCCGGGTGCCAGCGCGCGGGGAAGTGATATTCCATGCCGGCGGCGCGGGATTTCGAGTGCTGGAAGCCGACGCGCGCCGCATCCGCCGGTTGCGCGTGAAGCTGCCGGAACAACCAGCGGCTACATAACACCGATCAAAATCCGGTGCGGCGCGCGCGCGGGCGCGAAACCGCAACGCGCGGGCGGTGTAATTTGCCGCCAGACCCCCCCATAAACCGTTGGCGGTTTCGATCTGCCGCGGCATTCCAGAAAGCATGGGCGCGCATGGACCTCAATCTCGCTACCTATCATCTCACCTACGATCAGGAGTTTTCTCCGGGCACGCCGTTCAATGTTTCGCCGGACGGAACAGTGGAATTCAAGTCGCAATTCGACTGGGGCGGCCGCAGCGTGCCGACGAACCACGAGGCCGAATACTATTCCGATCCGGCGTACGGCGTGAATCCGTTCAAGGTGGAAAATGGCGAGCTGACGATCACCGCGAGCCCCACGCCGGCAAATTTTCCAGCCGACGGGCAACCCTACGTTTCAGGGCTGATCACGACGCAGGAGACATTCTCGCAGCACGGCGGATATTTCGAGATGCGGGCGCAGGTGCCGCCGGGCGCGGGGCTATGGCCGGCATTCTGGCTGCTGCCGACCACGGCGCAGGACTGGCCCGAACTGGACGCGATGGAGAACCCGAACCTGCCGCCGCGTTCGCAATACTGGACGCACGCTACAGGCGCCGACAACGGCGGCGGCGGCTTCGTGAAAACCGGCGAGCCGCTGGCGCGCGGCTACCACCGCTACGGCCTGGAATGGAACGACCAGACCGTGACGTTCTATTTCGATGGCGTCGCAATCGGCGAGTGCGGCACGCCCACCGACATGGCCGGGCTGGACATGTACATGCTGATCAACCTGGCGGTGGGCGGCCCGGGGAGCTGGCCGGGGCAGCCGGGGCCGCACGCGATCCCGGCGAACTACCGGATCGACTACATCCGCGCGTTCTCCAACGACCAGACCGTTCCTGAAGTGAAATTGCAGCCGATCTCGTCGCCCGATGGCGTGGACACCACGCCGGTGATGACGCCGCCGGTGATGCCGGTGGTGACGACCGGCAGCGGGCCGCAGAGCCTGGTGCTGTATATGAACGAGGATTACTTCCAGGCGGACGCGAAATTCACGGTGGAGATCGACGGCGTGCAGCAGGGCGGCGTGTTCACCACGATCGCGCCGAAATCGCAGGGGTTGATCCAGGATTTCGTGTTCAACGGCAGCTTCACGCCGGGGGTGCACACGCTGACGTTGCACTTTCTAAACAACGTCGATTACGGGCCGTATTATCAGCGGAACCTGTATGTGCAGAGCAGCACGATCGACGGGCAGAGCGTGGCGGGCGGGTCGATGGCGGCGTATAAGGACGGCAAGCAGAGTTTCGAGTTCACCGTGCCGGGGTGAGAGCAGGACTGGGCGCCACCGCGCGCGGTCCCGCGCCGCGAGGCGGAGCTTGCCAAGCCGGGGCGCCAGGATGACTCTCGAAGCATGGAATTTTTTCAGACCGCGCCCCGCCCGCAAAACCGCTTTCGTCACGATCGCGCGCTCCGGCTAATGCTGGAAAGACTGCTGCCGGCCGAGGTGCTGGCGGCCGCATCGCCTGCGCTGGATCGTATGGGCGAACGCGCGGCAAACGAACTGCCGGCCCTGGCCATGCGTGCCGAAGCCACACCGCCGCGCCATGTGGCGTTCGACGCCTGGGGCAACCGGATCGACCGCATCGAGCCGAGCCCGGATTTCGACCGGCTCGTGGCGATCGGCCAGGAAGAAGGGCTGGTGGCGCTGCCGCTGGAGGATCCGTTCGGGCCGCATACCCGCGTGGTGCAGGCCGGGCTGATCTCGCTGTTCGAGCCGGTTTCCGCCGTGGCCTCCTGCCCGCTCACGATGTCGGACGGCGTGGCCTGGCTGCTGCGGCGGCACGATCCGGCACTGGCTGAGCGGTATGTGCCAAGGCTGGCGGCGCGCGCGGCGGGGTGGACCGCCGGGCAATGGATGACCGAGACGGGCGGCGGATCGGACGTTTCGCGCACCGCGACCGCAGCCGTGCCGCGCGGCGACGGCACCTATGCGCTGCACGGGCGCAAATGGTTCACGTCGGCAACATCCGCCGATGTCGCGGTCGCGCTGGCGCGTCCCGAAGATGCCGCGGAAGGCAGCGCGGGCCTTTCACTGTTCCTGCTGGAATTGCGCCGGCCAGACGGAAGCTGGAACGGTATCCAGGTGCGGCGGTTAAAGGAAAAAATGGGCACCAAGGCGCTGCCGACGGCGGAACTGGATCTGTGCGGCGCGGTGGCGGTGCCGGTGGGCGGCATCGGGCGGGGCGTCGCCAAGGTGGCGAGCGTGCTGAACATCGCGCGGCTCTGGGCGGCGCTGGCCGGGCCATCCAGCGTCGGGCACCTGCTGGGGCTGGCGCGGGATTACGCGGACAGGCGTGAGGTGTTCGGCTGCAAGCTTTCCGAGCAGCCGGTGCACGTGGCGTGGCTGGCGCAGATCGCTGCGGAATATGAGGCGATGCTGGCGCTGGCGTTCGAAACTGCCGCGGCCGTTGGCCGCGCCGAGCACGGCGGCAACGCCTCGCTGGCGCGGCTGTTGACGCCGCTGGCGAAACTATCCTGCGCGCGCGGCGGCATCGCCGGCACCAGCGAGCTGCTGGAGAGTTTCGGCGGCGCCGGCTACCTGGAGGATACCGGAATTCCAGCCATCTTCCGCAACGTGCACGTGAACGCGATCTGGGAGGGCACCACGAATGTGCTCTCGCACGATGTGCTGCGGGCGCTGGGATCTGTTGCGCTGGCGCAGGAGTGGATCGAGGATATCGAGCGGCGGATCGCCGGCCTGAACGCGGCCGAACTGGCGCCCGTGGTGGCGCGCATCGCCCCGGCGTTGGCGACGCTGCGGCCAATGGTGCTGGCGCCGCCCGAGCCGGAAGCGCGGCGCATGGCGCAAGGCATGGCCCGGGTGACGCAGGCGGTGCTGCTGGCCGAAGGCGCGCAATGGCGGTTGCGCGAGAAGCACGACCGGGCGGGGCTGGTGGCGGCCGAGATCGTGACGCGCGCACCACTGGTTTCGCCGCCGGCGAGCGACATGGAGTTGAAAGACCTTGCCCTAGGGTAAGCTTTCACGCGCTGTGCGTGCGGCAGCAGGACAAGCGCTATCTCTGGTTGCCTTTGTTCGGGGTTCCGCTAGTCTCCCGTCATGGACAGAGGGAAACCCGCGATGAGCCAGAAAATCCGTGCCGCGTCGGTCGTTCTGATGGCCGTGGCGGCTTCCGGGCAGGCGGCGGCGCAGGCGCGCTATCAGCAATTGCACGCCTTCACCACGCATCAGGGGCAGCAGCCGAATGCCGGCGTAGCCGTGGATGCGGCGGGCAACGTCTACGGCACCACCGCGGGGGGCGGGAAATATCGGGAGGGTTTGGCGTTCCGGCTGGAACCTTCGGGGCTGCTGACGGTGCTGCATGAGTTCGTCGGCGGCTCGGCCGATGGCGCGGTGCCGGATTCGGCGCCGATTCAGGACGCCGCGGGCAACCTGTATGGCACAACGGCACAGGGCGGCAGCGCCTCGCTCGGTACCGTGTGGAAACTGACGCCGCCCGCGAGCGCGCACGCCGGCTGGACCGAGACCGTGCTGCACAGTTTTGTCGGCGGAACGGCAGACGGTGCCACGCCGCAGGCTCGACTGCTACTCGGCAGCGACGGCACGCTGTACGGCACCACCGCGTTCGGCGGCGCGACGGGCATGGGCACGGTGTTTGCGCTTGCGCCGGACGGCGCGTTTGCGCTGCTGCACAGTTTTGCCGGCGGCACGAGCGACGGCGCCACGCCGGTAGCGGGTTTGCTCGACGACGGCGCCAGCGGCTTCTACGGCACTACGGCGGCGGGCGGCAGCGGCACGAGCAGCGGCAACGGCACCGTGTTTCACCTGGTGTACTCCGGTGGCACCTGGAACGAGACGGTGCTGCATTTCTTCGCCGGAGCGCCCGCCGATGGGGCGGCGTCGTTCAGCCAACTCGTAGCGGATGCGAACGGCACGCTATATGGCACCACCTCGCAGGGCGGCACGAAGAACGGCGGCACGGCATTTTCGCTGACGCCGGCGGGCGCCGAAACAGTGATCGCAAATTTCATCGGTCATCACGGCCGTTCGCCCTACGCCGGCGTGTTGTTCGATGCGAACGGGCGGCTGCTGGGCACCACCTACGCTGGCGGGACACATAATCTGGGCACGATCTTCCTGCTGGCGCCGTCATCCGCCGCACCGACCGGCTGGGCGGAGACGGTGCTATGGGATTTCGCGGGCGTGCCGGATGGGAAAAATCCGTATGCGACGCTGACTCCGGGAACCGCGGGCGATTTCGTGGGCACGACGTATCGCGGCGGGTCGGCGGATCGCGGCACGGTGTTTTCGATCAAACCACCGAAGGCGAAGCCCTGATGGAGGTTGGTCGTGCGCGGCGCGCAACCTCCGCGTAACGGCCCTATGCGTAGCCGCGCGCTGGCGATTGCGTAGCCGCGCGCTGGCGATCTAGCCGTCGGGCCGCCCTGCAATTGCCGGGGGTGCCGACGATATCGGCCCTCCAGCATTGCGCATCCATGCCTAAATCCTGGCGCATGTGGCGTTTTCTCCGCTATGCGATGCCGCTGGCGCTGGCGGGTTGCAGCCCCGCCGGTGTGCTGAACGCGCTGACGCCGGATGGCGGCGTGCGCGTGGAGCGGGATGTACGCTACGCGCCTGGCCCGCGGCACACGATGGATGTCTACCGGCCGGTGGCGCCAGGCGATTGGCCGGTGCTGGTGTTCTTCTATGGCGGCGACTGGCGCAGCGGGCGGAAGGGCATCTACCCGTTCGTGGCGAACACGCTGGCGCGCAAAGGCGCCGTGGTCGTGGTGCCCGATTATCGACTCTATCCGGCCGTGCAATTTCCGGACTTCCTGCGGGATTGCGCGGCGGCGGCGGCGTACGTGGAGGCCCGGCCGGCCGAATTCGGCAGCCGGATGTTCCTGATCGGCCATTCGGCGGGTGCCTACAACGCGATCATGCTGGCGCTGGACCGGCGCTACCTGCAAGCGGCCGGCGGCAGCGCGGACCGCTTGGCGGGCGCGATCGGCCTGGCCGGGCCATACGATTTCCTGCCGATGACGCGGCCCGATACGCGGCAGGTGTTCGGCGCGGCGGCCGAGAGCCCAACGACCCAGCCGGTGGACTATGCGCGAAAAGATGCGCCGCCGCTGCTGCTGCTGGCGGGAAAGGACGACGCCACTGTGCAGCCGCGCAACACGCAGGCGCTGGCGGCGCGGATGGCCGAGGCCGGCGGCCGAGCAACGGCGATCTTGTATCCGGGGCTTGGGCATGTGGGGCTGCTGCTGGCCATCGCACCGGTGTTCCAGTGGCGCGGCCCGGTGCTGCAGGACATCGCGGGCTTTGTTGCCACACATGCGGCGCCGCAAGCACAGTTGGCCCCGGATCGGCGGCCGAACGGCTGGCCTGGCGCGGCGGGCCATGCCACATCCCGGCTCCCCGAGGAACCATCCAACTGAACATCGCCACCGCCACCCGCGCCTTCCTGCCCCCGCTCGTGGCCCTATGTGCGCGGCGGCGGCTGATCGTGATCGCGATCTATCTGCTGGTGGCCGGCGCCTGCCTGTGGGCGACGCACCGCTACCTGGGCGTCACCACCGATACCGGCGGCCTGTTCGCGCGCACGCTGCCGTGGAAGCAGAAATCCGAGGCGCTGGCGCGAGCGTTTCCCGGCCAGACCGACGTGATCGTGGCCGTGGTGAACGGCCGCATCCCCGAGCAGTCGGACGAGACCGCGGCGGCGCTGGCCGCAAAGCTGCGCGGCGACCCGCATTTCGTGTCGATACTCCAGCCCGATGCCGACCCGTATCTGCGGCGCAACGCCTTGCTGCTGATCGATCGGAAGCAGCTCGCCGAGCTGCTGAACCGCACCGTGGATGCGCAGCCGTTCCTGGGCCAGCTCGTGGCCGACCCTAGCCTGCGCGGCCTGTTCTCGGCGCTAGGGCTGGTGGCGCAAGGGGTGCAGCGCGGCGAAAGCCTGGCCGGGGTGGGGCCGGCGCTGGCAGGCTTCGAACAGGCGCTGACGCGGGCCGCCGCAGGCCGGCCGCAGCCGCTGTCGTGGCAGGATCTGCTGGCCGGGCCGCTGGCCAAGGCGGCAGGACGGTACCGATTCGTGCTCGCCAAAGCGAAGCTGGATTACGGCGCGCTGGAACCCGGCGGGGCCGCCACCGCCGTGGTGCGCGCGGCGGCGGCGAGCCTGCCGGACGTGCAGGCCGGCGAGGCGCGGGTGCGGCTGACCGGATCGGTGGTGCTGGACGACGAGCAGTTCGCCACCGTGGCGCAGGGCGCGGTGGTGGGGCTGCTCGGCAGTTTCGGGCTGGTGTTCGTATGGCTCTATCTCGCGGTGCGAAGCTGGCGGCTGATGCTGCCAATCATGGGCACCCTGATCCTGGGGCTGGTGATCACCACCGGCTTCGCGGCGGTGGTGATCGGCACGCTGAACCTGATTTCGGTGGCATTCGCGGTGCTGTTCACTGGCATCGCGGTGGATTTCTCCATCCAGTTCAGCGTGCGGCTGCGCGAACGCCGGCACACCTATCCCGATCTGGGCGAAGGCCTGCGGGAGACCGGGCGGCGGGCTGGTGCGCAAATCTTGGTGGCGGCGCTGGCAACTGCGGCGGGGTTCCTGGCCTTCACGCCAACCTCGTTCGTCGGTGTGGCGCAGCTCGGCATCATTGCTGGGTTCGGGATGCTCACGGCCTTCGTGTGCACGCTCACGTTCCTGCCGGCGCTGCTGTGCGTGTTCCGGCCCCGGCGGGAGCGCGCGCCGGTCGGTTTCGCGTTCGCCGGCCGGCTCGATCCCGTGGTGGCGCACCGTCGGGTGCCGATCGCGATGACGTTCGCCGTGCTGGCGGCGTTCGGCGCGATGCTGGCACCCACCATCCAGTTCGACGGCAATCCGCTGGACACGCAGAACCAGCATTCCGAGGCGATCCACACGCTGCACGATCTGATGCAGGATCCATTGACGAACCCCTACACCATCGAGGCGATCCTGCCCTCGCTGCCCGCGGCGCAGGCGGCGGCGGCGAAATACATGAAGCTGCCACTGACGAAATCGGTGCTGACACTAAACACGTTCCTGCCGGCGCATCAGGACCAGAAGCTGGCGATGCTGCAGGATGCAGCATCGGTCTTGTCGCTGACGCTGGCGCCGCCGGCCCAGGTGCCGGCGGTAACGCCGCAGGCGCTGCGGCAATCGGCGGTGGCCTTCGCGGCGAAGATGGTGCCGATCGCGGCGAAACTCGGACCCGCGGATCCGCTGCGCGGCATCGGCGCCGCCGCGCTACAGCTCAGCACCGCGCCGGATGCAACGGTGCTGGCGGCGAACGCGGCGCTGACGCGATTTCTGCCAGCGCAACTGGATGCGTTGCGCGCGGCGTTGGCGGCCAAGCCCGTTACGCTCGCGGATGTGCCGGAGGCCATCAAGCGGCAATGGCTGCTGCCCGATGGGCGGGCGCGCGTGCAGGTGCTGCCGAGCGGCGCGGTAACAACCGGCAAGCAGCTCCGCAGCTTCGTGAAATCGGCCCTGCGCGCGGTGCCGGAATCCGCCGGACCGGCCGTGGAGATACTGAAGAGCGCGGATACCATTACAGGTGCGTTCCAGCTTGCCGCGTATTGCGCCATCGTCGCGATCGCCGTGATTCTGTCGCTGGCGTTGCGGCGGGCGCTGGATGTGGTGCTGGTGATGACGCCGCTGCTGACCTCGGCGTTGCTGACCGCACTATGCCTGCGTGTATCGGGCATGAGCCTGAATTTTGCGAACATCATCGCGCTGCCACTGCTCCTCGGCGTGGGCGTTTCGTTCAACATCTACTTCGTCATGAACTGGCGCAGCGGCACGCACCGGTTCCTGGGCTCGGCCACCGCGCGCGCCGTGGTGTTCTCGGCACTCACCACCGGCACCGCGTTCGGCTCGCTGGCGCTGTCGGCGCACCCGGGCACAGCGAGCATGGGCATTCTGCTGCTGATGAGCCTCGGCTGCACGGTGCTGACAACGCTGGTGTTCGTGCCGGCGCTGCTGGCGCTGATGCCGCGGCCGCACGTGCCGCTCGGCGGCATCGAGCAGGAAACCAGCGGCACGCCCGCGGGGGCGTGAGGCATCGCTGCGCCCCGCGCGGTTGTGGAGCGCGGAAGGCCGGAATAGGTTCGCTATCGTTGTCGGCTCAAAAGACAACGATAACGGGAGAAACACATGACCAAAGCAACAGTATTGGCGGCAACCGCCGCGGCGCTGCTCGCGACATCTTCCGCCGCGCTCGCAAGCAACGTTTCGTTCAGCGCCGACAAGCGGGTCGCGTTTGCCGCGCCACATGCGGCAGCGGGTTCCACGCCCTATTTCATCCGGAAGGCGACATCCGCGACGATCTACAGCAATCTCGCCACCGCCTATCCGAAGGGCCTGTATTACACCAACACGGGCTCCACCGTTTACGCCAGCAGTACCGATTCGCAGTATGTGGCCGTCGGCTTCACTCCCAAGGTCAACGCAACCGCCGTGGAAGTGGAAGCGGCGGTCGGCAATTTCGGTGACGGCAAGGATAAGTTCGTGCTGTCGATCTACTCCGACAGTTCCGGCATCCCGGGCACGGCGCTCACCTCGCAGACCGTCACGGCGACAACCGCGTTTGGTACGTGCTGCGGGCTGATCGTGGCCAAGCTCAAGACCGGCCTCGCGCTGAAGGGCGGCACGCCGTATTGGGTGGCGGTCACGCTGAACAAGGTGCAGACGACGGCGATGGACGACGGCGCGTGGATGCTTGCCACCACCAACGAAATCGATACGCACCCGTTTGCGTTCAACGCGAACAACACGGGCTGGACATCGTCGCCGACCACAACGCCGCCGGCGTTCGGCGTGTTCAGCAAGTAACCGCTGCGGGGCGCCCGGTTCCTTTCGGGGCGGGTCCGGGCGCCCTATCTTCCGGCCATGCCCGAGACCCCGGCCTTCCTCGACAGCCAGCGGCCCGATGTGCCCGACATCGTGGTGCCGCGCGGCGTGACGCCGTTCTATCTGCCGCAGCGGCCGGTGCGCGGCCGGCTGGTGCGGCTGGGGCCCGTCGCCGACGCGTTGCTGACGCGCCATGCCAACCACCCGGTGGTGACGCGCCTGGCCGGCGAAGCGCTAGCGCTGGCCGCGGCGTTGGCCTCGGCGCTGAAATTCCGCGGCTCGTTCAGCCTGCAGGCAAAGGGCGATGGCCCGGTTTCCATGCTGCTGGCCGATTGCACCGATAACGGCGCGCTGCGCGGCTATGCGCGCGCCGATGTGGAGAAGCTCGGGCTGCTGCTGGCGGCAACGCCTGCGCCGGATGCGGCATCGCTGCTGGGGGCCGGGTACTTGGCGTTCACCGTGGATCAGGGCGGGGCGGCCGAGCGGTACCAGGGCATCGTGGCCATTGAAGGCGCGCATCTGGCCGACATGGCGCTGCATTATTTCGCAACCAGCGAGCAGTTGCGCTGCTTCGTGCGGCTGGCGGCGGCGGAAACCGATGATGGCTGGCGCGCCGCGGCGCTGATCCTGGAGCAGGTGGCGGGCGAAGGCGGCACCGAGGCGGCGACCGACCCTGAAGCGGGTGCCGAGGCCTGGCGCACCGCGCTGGCGCTGGCCGGGACAGTTACGGACGAAGAACTGCTGCAAGATGCGCTGCCGCCCGAGACGCTGATCTGGCGCTTGTTTTCGGGCGAAGGCGTCGCTATCGACCGGCCGCGCGCGCTGGCTTACGGCTGCCGCTGCTCGCGGCAGCGGCTATCGGGCATCTTGGAGGGATTTTCGGCAGACGATCTGGACCACATGGCGGTGAGCGGCGACATCGTAATGACGTGCGAATTCTGCAACCTGGATTTCCGCTTTGCGCGCAGCGACGTGCGCAGCCGCACAGCGGAGTGAACGGCAGCCAGCTCTACACATTGAACCGGAACAGCAGCACGTCGCCGTCCTGCACGGTGTAGTCGCGGCCTTCGATGCGCAGCCGGCCGGCGTCGCGGGCGCCCGCCTCGCCATTGCCGGCGACATAGTCGGGGTAGGCAATTGTCTCGCAAGCAATAAAGCCACGCTCGAAATCGTTGTGGATCACGCCCGCCGCCTGCGGCGCCCTGGTGCCGCGTGGGATCGTCCATGCCCGGGTTTCTTTGGGGCCGACGGTGAAATAGGTGACCAGCCCGAGCAGTGCATAGCCAGCACCGATCACGCGATCGAGGCCGCTATCGGCGAGGCTCAAACCGGCGAGAAATTCGGCGCGGTCGGCCTCCGCGAGCTGGCTGATTTCGGCTTCAATGGCGGCGGAAACCACCACCTGCGCGGCGCCTTCGGATTTGGCGCGGGCGGCAACGCGATCGGATTGCGCGTTGCCCGTGGCCGCGGCAGCTTCCTCGACGTTGCAGATATATAGAACAGGCTTGCTGGTGAGCAGGCCCAGGCGCCCGGCCGCCATTTGTTCCGATACAGGAATTGCGGTGCGGGCGGGGCGCCCGGCCTGCAGCGCCGCGGCGATGGGTTCGGCTAGGGCCACGAAGGCGGCGCTTTCCCGATCGCCGCCGCGCGCTTTCTTCTGGGCGGCCGGCAGTCGGCGTTCCAGGCTGTCGAGATCGGCGAGCATCAGCTCTGTCTCCACCGTCTCGGCGTCGCGCACCGGATCGATGCTGCCTTCCACGTGCGTCACGTCCGTATCCTCGAAGCAGCGCAGCACGTGCAGGATCGCATCCACTTCGCGGATATTGGCGAGGAACTGGTTGCCCAGGCCCTCGCCGCGGCTGGCACCGCGCACCAGGCCGGCGATATCGACGAATTCCAGGCTGGTGGGGACGATTTTCGCCGATTTGCCGATGCCGGCGAGCACGGCCAGGCGTGGATCGGGCACGGCGACGCGGCCGACATTCGGCTCGATGGTGCAAAACGGATAGTTTGCGGCCTGCGCCGCGGCGGTGGCGGTGAGCGCGTTGAAAAGCGTGGATTTGCCGACATTCGGCAGGCCCACAATTCCGCAATTGAAACCCAACTTAACCTCCCGGGGGCCTGGAGCGCGCGGCCCCAGCGGGTCCAGGCCAGAGCCCTGGACTTGCTTTATGCGAGCTTGGTCATAAACAGTTCTGGCTGATCCTCAGCGAGCAACGGCGCGGCTTCGGCAATCCTGTCCAGCCATTCATCCAGCCAAGCCGCATCGGCCTTCGGGAAATTGCCGAGCACGTGGTGCGTCACGGCATCCTTGTGCCCCGGGTGGCCGATGCCCAAGCGAACGCGCCAGAAATCGGCGGCTCCCATGTGCTGTTCGATGCTGCGCAGCCCGTTATGGCCGGCAGTGCCGCCTCCCCGCTTCACCTTCGTGCGGCCGGGCTCGAGATCGAGTTCGTCGTGGAACACCACGATGTCGTTCGCATCCAGCTTGAAAAAACGGGCCGCCGGCTGCACAGCCTCGCCCGAGGCATTCATGTAAGTCTGCGGTTTCAGCGCCAGGATTTTCACGCCGCATAGCGTGCCCTCGGTAATCAGCCCGCCGAACCGCGCGCGCCAGGGCGGAAATTTGTTGCGGGAAACGATGCGATCCAGCGCCATGAAGCCAAGATTGTGGCGGTGCTGCGCCATGCCGGGCTCGGGGTTGCCGAGCCCCACCCACAGGCGCAAGCGCTACTTCTTCTTGGGCGCGGCGGCGGGGGCTTTGCCCTTCGCGGGGGCAGCAGCCGGCGTGGGCGTGCCGGCAGTGGCTTCGGCCGGCGCGGTTTCCAAAGCCTTCGTGGGGGGCGCGATGGTCGCCACCACAAAATCGCGCTCGGCGCCCGACGGGCGGACGTTTTCCGTGCCCTTCAGATCGTGCCAACGGATGCCGTCGGCGATGTCCAGCGCGCCGAGATCGGCTTCGAAGAAGCTCGGCACGTTCTCGGGATCCGCCATCACCTCGATGGTGTGGCGCACCACGTTGAGCACGCCGCCCTTCTTCAGGCCGGGACTGGTGCCTTCATTGAGATAATGCACCGCGACCGAGACACGGATGCGCTCGCCCGGCGCCAAGCGCTGAAAATCCACATGCAGCGGCGTGTCATGCACCGGATGGAACTGCACGTCGCGCATCAGCGCGCGCGTGGTGTCGCCGCCGAGTTTCAGCTCGAACAGGCGGGAACGCCAGCCGCCGCCGGTAACCTCGCGCAGCACATCGCGTGGATCGAGCGCGATCGCGGTGGGTTCCTGCCGGGCGCCATACACCACGCCGGGCAGCTTGCCGGCGCGGCGCGTGGCCCGGGCGGCGCCGGTGCCGGCGCGGTCCCGCTTGTCGGCTTGGATGGCGACGAAATTGGTCATGACAGCTCCAACGCGGAACGGCCGGACGGGGGGCCGGCCGGCGTGCGGCTGTGCGTTTAGGCGATGGGCTGGGCTAAGGCAAGGCGGCCTAGATGGTAAGGATGCTCTGGAGCCGGTTCCGGATCAGCCGTGCGGTATCGGCCGGAATAGCTGCCCTCGCGAACCGGATTGGCCGCGCAGATGTGTCGATGCTCCGCATATGGCTGATAAGCACTTCGCCGTTCACGGGCAGTCCTGCTGGCAGCACAACGCTCGTCGGGAATGGCCGCACCCGGCTGGTGATGGGGCAGACGACCGTAAGCCCGGTGTTGCAGTTGAATATCGAATCCGAAATCACCACCGCCGGTCGGCGTCCGGCCTGCTCGCGGCCTCGCGTCGGGTCGAAATCCGTCCAGATCAGGTCGCCTGCGGAAGGCACATAGGTTTCGCTCACTTGCCCAGGGCTTCGCGGCCGAGATCCGGTCCCCATTCATAGGAACCGGCGTATTCCTCTCGCCAGAACTCCGGTGAGTGCCCACGAAAGATATCGGCCAGGCTCCGGAGCGCGTCGATGCGACGGACCACGAGGGCATCGCCCTGGGTCTCGATCAACACGGTCTCGCCATCGCGCAGCCTTGCGGCTTCCGCGATCTTACCCGGCAGACGGACCGCGAGATTGTTGCCCCATTTTCCAATCGTGGCTTCGGCCATGTCCGCCCCCAGTTGGATATCCTCAGGATATCAGCCTCGGTCGGCCGAGATGCAAGTCCTTGTCCTCGACTTTCTGGCGATGTTGCATTCGCCGAACCCAAGCCGGTAGGCGCGAATCGATCGCCTGACGAGCCGAACCCGACCAGCCCCGACGGCGGTATGCCTCTGAGCAGCAGCCAGAAGCCGAGCGCCAACTCGAAGATCACCAGCGGCATGTCGAACCACGACGCGCCCACGAGCTTGTCGAAGCGCGGACCGACGATGAAAGCCAAGGCGCAGATCACGCACCAGGCCGACGCGACCATGCCGTACGCCGCCAACGGTCTGGGCACATATCGCGACTTGAGCAACAACCAACTGCACAGCGCGGAAGCCAGTCCCCAGAAGGGCAGACCGAAATAATACTCGTCGGAACTCGACGCGGTGCTCAGCCTGGCCAGGGTGCGCAACTGATCCGCGTGAAATGCTCGCAGATAGGCGGCATCTCCCCACAGGCGCAGCGTGCCCAGCACTTTGAGCGCGACGAGCACCCACATCAGAGCGAACACAAGCCGGAAGATTGCCGCGGCCAGGGCGACCGCGCGGTTGACCGGCCGCGGGATCACATGGAGCGCCGACAGCAGCGTACGACGGTCATCAGGTAGATGAGATCCAGGCAATGTAGTTACAAAACAGCGTCTGGTTCGGCGGCACGTTCCCCGCCGTTGCTTCTGCCCGCTTTTCCCTGTTTATTTTCCGGCGACCACGGTTCGCGTGGTCGGCGCGCCGAGACGTGACATGATGTTTTCAATATCGGGTTCGCCTTGCCTGGCTTTCTCGATATCGGCCATGCTGCCGGCGCGGTCGCCTGTCGCAATCTTGGCGATGCCGCGGCCGTAGAGCGAGGTCGTGAGGTCCGGTGTCTCAGCGAGCGCTCTGTTGTAATCGGCGATGGCATTTGTCCACTTGCGCATTTTCAGGTGCACGAAACCCATGCTATCGTAAATGTGCGGGTCGTCGCGCGAGGCGCGCTTGATGCCTTCGTCGCACGCGAGTTCGGCGAGTTCGAGCTGGCCGGCGATGCCGGCGGTGTAGCAATAAAAATTCAGCACATACCAGGGGCGCTCGTATTGCGCGCCGATCGCGCCTTGCAGATCGGCGACGGACGGATCGGCCTGACCCATCAGGGCCTCCGCGATACTGCGGTCCGCCAGAAAGATCGCATTGCTGCCGTTGGCGTAAACCGAATCGAACCCGCGTTCCACAATCCTGTACGGAAGCAGCGCGGCGCGGTTCAGATATTCCATTGCCGCTTTGCCGTCACCGCGACGGAGCGCAATTGTCGCATGGAGAAAATACGCTCCGCGCGCATCCGGGTGCATAGCGGCGAACCTTGCGATATCGCCTTCGGCGTCGGCATAGCGGCCTGCCTCGATGAGCCACTCGGCCCGCAGAAAATAGGCGAAGCCGTAATCCGAGGCGATCCCGATTGCCTTCGTTGCTTGACCAATGGCATCGCTTAACCGGCCCGTGTGCAACTTGCTTTCGCCGACTTCGAGATGACGACGCGCGATGGGCGTTCCGGCGCTGTCCCAATCGGCCGCGCTTGCGGGAATAGCTGTCGCGCCAAGGCAAACTGTTGCGGCAATCGCGCGAACGAGCATTGTAGGCCCCCTTTACGGCCAATATGCTGGATCGTTCCGCTTGCAGCAAGCGCGTTCTTCCCGGGCCGCTGCCCACGCCGCCTAGCTGGCTGTCATCATCAGCAAGGCTCGAAAAGCCTGCTCAGCGAAGGTCGGCCGCGGCCCATCGAAATGCGAGCGATCCGGGCGGCTTGTTCAGCGCCCGCTAACCCGCTATCCACCCGCCCTTCGCGCGCCCGGTCGGCCATCGGGGGCGCCATCCTGCCCGAAGGCACCCGCCATGAAGCCTGACATCCACCCCGAATACCACGATATCAACGTCGTCATGACCGACGGAACGCAATTCACCACCCGCTCCTGCTGGGGCAAGCCGGGCGACACGCTGCGGCTGGATATCGATCCGAAAAGCCATCCGGCCTGGACCGGCGTGCAGCGGATCATGGACACGGGCGGTCAGGTGGCGAAATTCAACAAGCGTTTCGCCGGGATCGGCGCGCGGAAATCCGGCTGAACCCGTAGCCTTGGCCGAGGCTTGAACCGGCGAGTTGGCATATTATCTTCTGCCTTGTCCGCAGCGCCTTCGGGGCTGCGGGCTGAGTGGGCCGGCCTCCATTGGGGCGGCCGGCCTTAAACCTTGCTGATGCAGGAGGTTTTCCAATGACGTACGACTTCGCTCCGCTTTTCCGTACCGCGATCGGCTTCGACCGGCTCGCGCGCCTCACCGACACCGCGCTGGAAGCCGCCTCGGCCCCAGCCTACCCACCCTACAACATCGAGAAAACCGGCGAGGAATCCTATCGCCTGACCATGGCGGTGGCGGGCTTCGGCCAGGACGAGATCGAGATCGTGGTGAAGGACAACACGCTCACGATCGCCGGCCGTGTGGCCAGCGAGGCTTCGAAGCACGAGGTGCTGTACCGTGGCATCGCGGGCCGGGCGTTCGAGCGCCGGTTCGTGCTGGCGGACCACATCGAGGTGGAGGGTGCCGACCTGAAGAACGGCCTGCTGCATGTGGGTCTGAAGCGGGTGGTGCCAGAGGCGCTGAAGCCGCGCCGGGTCGCCATCGGTGGCGCTCAGCCGAGCATCGCCAACGACGCAGCGCCGGCGGTGAAAGCCGCTGCGGCCTAAATCCTAGGTGGATCCAGGGGGCAATAGTCCCCTGGATCGTTCTCACGCCTTGAAGAACCGGTCCGCTAGGCTTTTGGCGCCCTGTTTGTGGCCGATTGCCGCTTCGGCGCGGTCGATCTCGTCCTTCAATTCCCCAATATAGCTTTGCAGATCGGCAACGCTCCAGCCGTCCAGAGGCGGGTGTTCCAGCCGTGCGCGTTTACGCGGGCTGATATCTTCTTCATCTAGCATCGTCTCACCTTGACCGGCCCCGGAGCCGGGCCCCATATCGTGGCGAAATAATGGCGGTCCCGAACACCGGGTTCCAGCTGGAATGCGCGAACAAATTGCTTGTGTCCAGCGCGGCCGCGGTGCGCGCGGAAGGATGATTTACCCATGACCCTGCCTCTAATGCCTAAGGCCACGGCGGTGTGGCTGATCGACAAAACCGCGCTGACCTTCGAGCAGATCGCCGAATTCTGCGGCATGCACCCGTTAGAGGTGCAGGCGATCGCGGATGGCGAGGTGGCCCAGGGGATCGTGGGCTACGATCCCGTCGCCAACCAGCAGGTGACCTCCGAGGAGATCCATCGCTGCGAGAAGGATCCGGCGGCACGGCTGCGGCTGTTGCCGGCGACCAATTACGCCGTGAAACGGCAGCGTGGCGCGCGCTATACACCGGTGGCGAAACGGAACGACCGGCCGGACGCGATCGCCTTTCTGCTGCGCAACTATCCGCAGCTTGCGGAAAGCCAGATCGTGAAGCTGCTGGGAACGACGAAGGAGACCATCCAGAAGGTGCGCGACCGGCAGCATTGGAACAGCGCGAATATCAAGCCGCGCGATCCGGTGATCCTGGGACTGTGCTCGCAGACCGATCTGAACGCGGCGGTGCAAGTGGCGAACGACCGCCTGGCGCGCGAGGGCCGCGCCGTGCCGCCGCCGCCACAGCCGGAGGCCGAGGCGGCAGCCTGAGGCAGTTTGCAGTTGCCAGTTAAGGCAGTTTGCAGTTGCCAGTTTTCAGTCTCCAGACGGCTGGACCGACCGCCTTTCTGGAAACTGACAACTGGAAACTGGAAACTATCAACTGGCCCGCAGCCGCTCCATCTCCTCCTTCAGCCGGAGTTTTTCTACCTTCAAGCGCGCGAGCAGCGTCTCGTCGGGGCGCGGACGGTGGTCTTCGTCGGCGATGCGCGTCTCCAGGCTGGCGTGACGCTCCTTGAGGCTGTCGATGCGGGCTTGCAGGTTCATGCGGCCTCCGTCCGATGGGCGCGCCAGGATGCCGGCGCAGGGGCGCAAGCTTAAGCCGGGCGGCCGCGCGAACGCACGCGGAATCCGCCGACAGTGATGGCGGGGCGCGCCGACCTGGGTTAAGCGGGGGTGATGTTTACCGACCGCGACTCTCTACTGCGGAAGCTGCATGAGCTGCGGAGCGAGCACCGGGACCTGGATACCGTGATCGCCCGGCTGGGCACGCAGCCGGTGGACCAGTTGCAGGTACAGCGGCTGAAGAAGCGCAAGCTGATGCTGAAAGACGAAATTTCGTGGCTAGAGAGCCGGCTTATTCCGGACAACATCGCCTGATGCCAAGCGCCGCGCCCGCGGTGGGCATTCTGATGGGCAGCCAATCGGACTGGGCGACCATGCAGCACGCGGCGCTGCTGCTGGAGGAACTGGGGGTGGCGCACGAGGTGCGGATCGTCTCGGCGCACCGCACGCCAGACCGCTTGCGCGATTACGCGCGTGCGGCGGCCGGGCGCGGCCTTGCCGTGCTGATCGCCGGCGCCGGCGGCGCGGCGCATCTGCC
>CAXUEX010000050.1:0-18190 GCA_964250215.1 uncultured Acetobacteraceae bacterium
TCCGCCCTACTTGGGTGGGTGCTGCCGCTCGGGTTAGAGATAGTCCCGCAACAGCGGCACCAATGGCCGGTCGGCCGGTGGCATCTCGTACTCGCCGAGCATTGGCGGCCGCACCCAAGCCAGCGCCTGGCCCTCCAGCGGCCGCACGATGCCATTCCATCGCCGACACAAAAACAACGGCATGAGCAAGTGGAACTTTTCGTAATCGTAGCTGGCGAAGGTGAATGGCGCCAGGCACGAAGCCGTAACGTCGATTCCCAGCTCCTCGGCCAGTTCGCGCACCAGCGCCGCCTCCGGTGTCTCGCCCGGCAGCAGCTTGCCACCCGGAAACTCCCATAGCCCGGCGAGCTTCTTGCCCTCCGGCCGTCGCGCCAGCAGTACGCGGCCGTCGCTGTCGATCAGGGCGCAGGCCGCGACCAGCAGCAGCGTTCGGCCGCTGCCCTCCGGCGCTGCCTCCACATCGCCGAAAATCTCCGCTCGCCCTGCGGTGAACACGGCCACCGGATGTTCGCCGCCCAGCGCCCGGAATTCCTGCATTGCGGTGCCGGTCTCGCGAAACCCGAGCCGCCGCAGCAGCGCGGCCGAGGCGAGATTGCCGGGCGCCACCTGCGCCTCCAGCCGGTCCACGGCCAAATTCGCCAGCGCCCAACTGGCTACCCGCCGCACCGCCTCGCTCGCGATGCCCTCGCCCCAGAACCGCCGCCCAATCCAATAGCCGAGCTGTCCCACCCGCCGCAATTCCGCCGAGACCCGGATGCAGCCCAGCAACTTGCCATCGGCGTGCGCCGCTATGGCGAGGTGCCAAGCGCGGCCTGCCGCCATCTCCTCTCGCGCCGCGGCGATGAACGCGTCCGCCAGTTCGCGAGGATAAGGAAACGGCACCCGCGCCAGATTCCGCACCACCTCCCAGTCATTGACTAGTCGGAACAAATACTCTGCGTCCGATGCCGCGAGCGGCCGGATCTCCAAGCGCTCGGTATGCAACGGCAATCCCGCCGAACCCGAAACTTCGGGTCCGCTCGGCGCTCCCTTGATGACTGGCGACCGGCGACTGACGACTAACTCCTGTAGCTGCCGTTGATGTCGATATAGCCGTGCGTCAGGTCGCAGGTCCAAACCGTGGCGCACCCGGCCCCGAGGCCCAGATCCACGCCGATAACGATCTCTCGCCCGCCCATATGCGCGGCCACCGGCGCCTCGTCGCAAACCGTCGCCGCTCCCTCGCGGGCCATCCAGGTGCCGCCGATCGCAATGCTCAGCCGGTCGCGCTCGGCCGGTTCGCCGGCGCGTCCCACCGCCATTGCGATCCGCCCCCAGTTCGCATCTGCGCCCGCCACGGCGGTTTTCACCAGCGGCGAATTGGCGATCGCCAGCCCCACGCGCCGCGCCGAGGCCGCATCCACCGCACCCGCAACATCGATCCGGATCAGTTTCTGCGCGCCTTCGCCATCGCGCACCACCAACAGCGCAAGTTCCAGCAGAACCGCATCCAGCGCGCGCGCAAATCCCGCCGTATCTGCATCCGCCGCATTGCCCGCCGCGCCCGTCGCGAACAGCAGCACTGTGTCGCTCGTGGACGTGTCGGCATCCACCGTGGTGCAGTGGAAGCTCCGCTCCACGCCGGCGCGCAGCAGGCGCTGCAGCAACGGTGCCGGCAGCGCCGCGTCGGTGAACACGAAGGCCAGCATCGTCGCCATGTCCGGCGCAATCATGCCGCTGCCCTTCGCAATCCCTGCGATGCGCACGCGCACGCCGCCCAGCATTGCCGCCGCCGTTGCCGCTTTGGGGAACGTATCGGTGGTCATCATGCCGCGCGCCGCGTCGGCATAACCTTGCGGCGAGAGCCGTGCGTGCAGCGAGGGCAACGCCGCGACGATCTTGTCCGCCGGCGGCACCTGGCCGATCACGCCGGTGGAGGCGAGGAACACGTGGTTGTGCGCGCAGCCCACCAGCCGCGCTGCCTCGGCGGCGGTCGCCTCCGCCACGCGCTGCCCGGCCGCACCGGTGAACACGTTGGCTTGGCCGGCATTCACCACCAGCGCCTGTGCCCGACCACCGGGCAGCGCCGCGCGGCACCAATCCACCGGAACGCCGGGGCAGCGGTTGCGCGTGAACACGCCGGCCACTGTGGTGCCCGGTGCCAGTTCCGCCATCATCAGGTCGGGCCGGTCACGATAGCGCAGCGCTGCCGACACGGCGCCCAGCCGCACGCCGCTGATCGGCGGCAATTCGGGCAGCGCGCGCGCCAGAGGCGATACGGCGGGCATGCCCGCCGCGCTTTACTTTCTGCCGGGCGCCGCGGGCGCCGCCACCGGGTGCGTCGGCAGGCTCGGCTGCGCGCCCGGCTTCACCGGTGTGCCATCCGCGTTGAACACCTGGATGCGCGCCTGCGATTTCGCCTGCGCCACCGCGGCCTGCACATCCTGCTGCATGAGCTGCTGCTGGATCTGCTCGCGCGACTGCTCGTAGGTCGGCGGCTGCGACACGCGCGTCTCCAGCACCTGGATGACATGCCAGCCATAGCGCGTGTGCACCGGCGCGTGGGTGTACTCCTTCGGCTTCAACTTGAAGGCGGCGGCCGAGAATTCCGGCAGCATGTCGCCCTTCTTGAAGAAGCCCAGATCGCCGCCCTGCTGCGTCGCCGCATCCTTCGGGTCGCCGTATTTCTTCGCCAAATCCGCAAAGTTGGCGCCGGCATCGAGCTGCTTGATGATGTCCTGCGCCTTCGCCTGGCTATCCACGAGGATGTGCCGCGCGTGCACCTCCTCCTCGCCCGGCTTGCCGGCGTACTGCTTGTCGTAGGCCGCCTTGATGGATTCCTCGTTCAGCTTCGGCAGCACCGCGCGCTGCAGCGCCGCGCTCTGCAACACCTGGTCGGCCGCGCTCTGCATCTGCTTCTGAATCGTCGGATCGCGGTCCAGCCCCTCGCGCCGCGCTTCGATCAGCAGGGCTTTGCGGCTCACCATCTGGTCCAGCAGCTTCTGGAACAGCAGATCGGGCGGCATCTGCTGCCGAACTTCGGCCGGCACCTGCTGTGCCGCGACGCCGACATCGGAGAGGCGGATCACTTCGTTGTTCACGGTGGCCACCACCGGGTTTGCCTGAGCGGCGGCCGGGGCGACCGGCTTGGCGGCGGTGGCTGGCTTCGCCTGGCCGAACGCAGCCCCGGTGACAGCCACGCCGAGCGCGGCGGTGAGGGTGACAAGACGCATGGGAGTTCCTTGGGCGGAAAGCGGAGATTGGAAGGTGGCCGCCTTATGGCCGAACCAGGGGTGGTAAACAAGGCGTGCGGCCGCACCGCAACCGTCGGCCACGGCCGCCGTTGCGCGCTTGCCCATGTCCGCCGCCCCCCAAGCCGCCCCTGAGATCGCCCTGGATGCCGAAGCCGCCGCGAAAGCCGCGCATCTGCATTATATTTCCGATACCAGGCCGGGCATCACCCGCCACGCCGGCGCCGATGGCTTCATCTACCGCCAGCCCGACGGCGCCGAAATCACCGACGAGCGCACGCTGGACCGCATTCGCAAGCTGGCCATCCCGCCCGCGTACAAGGATGTGTGGATCTGCCGCGATCCGAACGGCCATCTGCAGGCCTCGGGCCGCGACGCGCGCGGCCGCAAGCAGTATCGGTACCACGCACGTTGGCGCGAAGTGCGCGACGAGGCGAAATACGCGCGGATGCTGATCTTCGGCCGCAGCCTGCCGCAGATTCGCGCCCGGGTGGAACACGATCTGCGTCAGCACGGCCTGAGCCGCGAAAAGGTGCTGGCCGCGATCGTTCGCCTGCTCGAACGCACGCTGATGCGCATCGGCAACGAAGAATATGCCAAGTCCAACAAGAGCTTCGGCCTGACGACGCTGCGCAACCGGCACCTGAAAGTGCGCGGCGCGGGCGTCACGTTCGATTTCCGCGCCAAGCACGGCATCGAATGGCATGTCGAGCTGCAGGACCGGCGGCTGTCGAAAATCCTGAAAAACCTGCAAGACTTGCCCGGCCAGGAACTGTTCCAATACGTCGACGACGAAAAACAGCGCCACAGCATCAATTCCGACGACGTGAACGATTATCTGCGCGACATCACCGGCGAGGAAATCACCGCCAAGGATTTCCGCACCTGGGCGGCCACCAACCTGGCCGCGGTGGCGCTGCGCGAGCTCGAAAGCTTCGATACCGCTGCGAAAGCCAAGAAGAACGTGCGCCGCGCTGTGGAATCCGTGGCCAAGATGCTCGGCAACACGCCCAGCATCTGTCGCAAATGCTACATCCATCCCGCCGTGTTCGACGGCTATCTGGATGGATCGTTGCTGGAAGGCATCAAGGCCCGCGCCGACGCCGTGCTGAACCACGAAACCGCAGGGCTGACCGCCGAGGAAGTAGCCATTGCGGCGTTCCTCGATCGCAAACTCAGCCAGGGGTTAGCGTCGCCTGCCTGATTTCCGCGATGCTGCGGCACCCTGCCAGCCCCATGGTGAGATCGAGTTCGGCGACGAAATTGCGCAGCACCGCCTCCACGCCTTCCTGCCCCGCCACGGCGAGCCCGTATGCATAGGGGCGCCCGATGCAAACGGCCGTGGCCCCGAGCGCGATCGCCTTGAACGCATCCGCCCCGCCGCGCACGCCGCTATCGAACAGCACCGGGATTTTGCCGCCGATCCGCGCCGCCACATCGGGCAAGGCATCCAGCGCGCCGATCGCGCCATCCACCTGCCGGCCGCCATGGTTGGAAACGATCACGCCGTCCACGCCGATGCCAAGGGCCCGCGTTGCGTCCTCAGGGTGATTGATGCCTTTCAGCAATATCGGCAGGTTCGTGTGCTCGCGCAGGAAGGCGATGCGCTCCCACGTCACGCTCGGGTTGGAATAGGTGGTCATGAAATTCAGGCTCTGCGCCGCTGGATCGTCGGCCGCGTCGCCCAGCATGGCGCGGAACACCGGATCGGAGGTGTATTGCGCGATCCCCTTGGCCTGGAGGAACGGCAGATACGCGAGATCGAGATCGCGCGTGCGCCAGCCCAGCATCGTGGTATCCAGCGTGACGACGATGGCCGAACAGCCGCAGCGCTCCGCGCGCGTAACCAAGCTGGCGACGAGGGGATCGGATTTGCCCCAGTAGAGCTGAAACCACCGCACCGCATCGCCCATCGCCGCCGCGATCGCCTCCATGGGCCGGCTCGCCTGGTTGCTGATGATCATCGGCACGCCCACCGTGGCGCAAGCCCGCGCGGTCGCCAGGTCGGCCTCCGCGTGCATCAGCTCCTGCACGCCGATGGGCGCGGCCAGCAACGGGCAGGGCAGCGGCCGCCCCAGCAACGAAATGGCCAGATCGCGCTCGCCCACATCGCGCAGCATGTGCGGCACGATGCGCCGCCGCTCGAACGCGGCGGCATTCGCCGCGATGGTGGATTCTCGCCCGGCACCGCCAGCGACATAGGCGAACGCTTCCGGCGACATCGCCCGCTCCGCGGCCGCCACAAGCTCGTGCTGGCGTGACGGCACCACGGGCCGTTTCTGCTGCATCATGCCGTCGATATAGATTTGCCCTTGGCGCGCGGTGCCGGGTGCGTTGGCTAGCATGCGTCAGCTCCAATGGCCGCCGGGCCTCGTGCCGGTCGCAAAAATCACGCCGAAATAGACGGCGATAACGAGTAGGAAAAGTGTCAGCCGATACGGCAACCGCGGCGCATAGCAGACGGCAAGCACAGCGAGTAGGAAAACAGCCGTGGCCAGCCACCCCTGCCAGCTCACCGGCGTCCATCCCCAACCGAACCCGCGCTTCGGACCGAACCAAGGCATTGACATGAGCGCAGCCTACACCGCCCCCGAACGCACGTCAGCCATCCGCCGCGCCGCCGCCCGGCTGTGCCGCGCGCTCGGCTGGGCGCCGCTGCACGAAGTGGCGCTGCCCAACGGCCGCCGCGCCGACATCCTGGCGTTGAAGCCCGATGGCGGCTTCGTGTGCATCGAAGTGAAATCCGGCGCCCCCGACTTTCTAGCGGACAGCAAATGGCCCGAATACCGGGACTTCTCCGACTGCCTATACTTCGCCGTGGACGAGAATTTCCCGCTGCCTTTGATCCCGACCGATGCCGGGTTGATCGCCACCGCCGGGTTGGAAGCCGAAATTCTGCGCGAGCCGCCGCTGCACCCGTTGGCTCCGGCCCGCCGCCGCGCGCTGCTGCACCGCTTCGCCACGCTTGCGGCATGCCGCCTGGAGAACCTCACCGACCCGGTGGACGCCTTCGCCCTAAGCTGCGAGTAAGGCGGCCCATGCTGAACAGCCCGCAAAGCCTCGATTTCGGCCTCGGCGAAACCGCCGACATGCTGCGCGCCGAAGTGGCCGATTTCGCCGCCGCCGAAATCGCCCCGCGCGCCGCGCAGATCGACCACGACAACGATTTTCCGGCCGATCTGTGGGCAAAATTCGGCGCGCTGGGCGTGCTGGGCATCACCGTGGAGGAGGAGCTGGGCGGCGCGGGCATGGGCTACCTGGAACACGTGGTGGCCATGGAGGAAATCAGCCGCGCTTCGGCCAGCGTCGGCCTGAGCTACGGCGCGCATTCGAACCTGTGCGTGAACCAGGTGCGCCGGAACGGCAACGACGACCAGAAGCGCCGCTACCTGCCCGGATTGATCGCCGGCACGCAGGTGGGCGCGCTGGCGATGAGCGAATCCGGCGCCGGATCGGATGTGGTCTCCATGCGCCTGCGCGCCGAGAAGCGCGGCGATCGATACGTGCTCAACGGCACGAAAATGTGGATCACGAACGGTCCCGAAGCCGATCTGATTGTGGTGTACGCGAAAACCGATCCTGCCGCCGGCCCGCGCGGCATCACCGCGTTCCTTGTGGAAAAATCCTTCCCCGGTTTCAGCGTGGCGCAGAAGCTCGACAAGCTCGGGATGCGCGGTTCCAACACCGGTGAGCTCGTGTTTCAGGATTGCGAAGTGCCTGAGGAAAACGTGCTCGGCAAAATCGGAAGCGGCGTGAACGTGCTGATGAGCGGCCTGGATTACGAACGCGCGGTGCTCGCCGCCGGCCCGGTGGGCATATTGCAGGCCTGCCTGGATGTGGTGCTGCCTTACGTGCACGAACGGCGGCAGTTTGGCCAGGCGATCGGCGAATTCCAGCTTATTCAGGGCAAGCTGGCAGATTTGTACACCACGGCGAACGCGGTGCGTGCCTACGTGTACACGGTGGCGCGGGCCTGCGACCAGGGCAGGACGACGCGCAAGGATGCGGCGGGCGCGATTCTGTTCGCGGCCGAGAAGGCCACCTGGGGGGCGCTGGAGGCGATCCAGATTCTCGGCGGCAACGGCTACATCAACGAGTATCCGACCGGGCGGTTGTTGCGAGATGCGAAGTTATATGAGATTGGCGCCGGGACCAGCGAAATCCGCCGCATGTTGATCGGCCGCGAACTCTTCGCGGAAAGCGCTTAGGCTGGGCGAAGCCCACCGCAACGCAATGCCCGTAATCGACTCCACCCTCGATATTCGCACCGACGAATCCCACGCCAACGAAGCCGCCATGCGCGCGCTCGTCGAAAACCTGCGCGAAACCGCCGAACACATCCGCCAAGGCGGCGGCGAGGTGGCGCGGCAAAAACACCTCGCGCGCGGCAAGCTGCTGCCCCGCGACCGCATCCGCGCGTTGATCGATCGCGGATCGCCCTTCCTGGAAATTGGCCAGTTTGCCGCGCACGGCCTGTATGGCGGCGATATCCCCGCCGCCGGCATCATCGCCGGCATCGGCCGCGTCTCCGGCCGCGAGTGCATGATCGTGGCCAACGACGCCACGGTGAAGGGCGGCACCTATTATCCCATTACGGTAAAAAAACATTTGCGCGCGCAGGAGATTGCGGAGGCCAATCGGCTGCCCTGTCTCTATCTGGTGGATAGCGGCGGCGCCAATTTGCCGAACCAGGACGAGGTTTTTCCCGATCGCGACCATTTTGGCCGCATCTTTTATAACCAGGCGCGGATGTCGGCGGCCGGCATCGCGCAGATCGCGGTGGTGATGGGCAGTTGCACCGCCGGGGGCGCCTATGTGCCGGCGATGTCGGACGAATCCATTATCGTACGCAACCAAGGCACGATCTTCCTGGCCGGGCCGCCGCTTGTAAAAGCCGCCACCGGCGAAATTGTGACGGCGGAGGAATTGGGGGGCGCCGACCTGCATAGCCGCATCTCTGGCGTCACCGACCATTACGCGGAAAATGACTGGCACGCGCTCGGCATCGCCCGGCGCATCGTGGCTACGCTGACAGCGCGCAAGGCACCGGCTTTCGTGTCGCGCGAACCGGTACCGCCGCGCTACGATCCTGGCGGCATCTACGCCTGCGTTTCCGCCGATCGCCGCCGCCCCTTCGAGATACGCGAGGTGATCGCCCGTATCGTGGATGGCAGCGAGCTCGACGAGTTCAAGCGGCTGTATGGTGCGACGCTGGTTTGCGGCTTTGCCCATATCTGGGGCTATCCGGTGGGCATCATCGCGAATAACGGGATATTGTTCAGCGAGAGTGCGCAGAAGGGTGCGCATTTCATCGAGCTATGTGCGCAGCGCGGGATTCCGCTCGTGTTCCTGCAGAACATCACGGGTTTCATGGTCGGCCGCAAATACGAAGCGGGCGGCATTGCCAAGGATGGCGCGAAGATGGTGACCGCGGTGGCCACCGCGGCGGTGCCGAAATTCACCGTGATCATCGGCGGCAGTTTCGGCGCCGGCAATTACGGCATGTGCGGCCGCGCCTATTCGCCGCGCTTCCTGTGGATGTGGCCGAACGCGCGCATCGGCGTGATGGGCGGCGAACAGGCCGCCTCGGTGCTCGCCACGGTGCGCCGCGACGGCATCGAGGGGAGGGGCGGGAAGTGGTCCGCCGCGGAGGAGGAGGCGTTCAAGGCGCCGGTTCGGGAACAATATGAGACTCAGGGGCATCCGTTCTATTCCAGCGCGCGGTTGTGGGATGATGGGGTGATCGATCCGGCCGATACGCGGCGCGTGCTCGCGCTCGGGCTTTCCGCGGCGATGAATGCTCTTACCGAGCGTACAAATTTCGGTATATTCCGAATGTAGAAACGGGAGGCGGTAGCTAATCCACAACTGCAAAAGTGACTTAAATCAGCGACAGCAACTCCGAGTATGAGGATCGTGATGACAAATAGCTATACTGCGAAAGTAACTGGTGGGAATATCCGTAACAACCACATCTATTTTCCGCTCGAGTTTTTTCCGAGTGACACAATCGGCGGTTCAAACACCGCTGCTGCAGCCGCAAAGAAAATCACTGTCACGTTTGAACCCGGCGAAACCGTTGAAACCGACGTCGACGGCACCAAGCGGATTTTGCGCGAGCGCGGCGCGGTTGGCGGCTTCTTTGAGCGAGCTGGTATTGTCGAAGGAGACTCGGTTGTTCTAACTCGCCGCTCGCCCTACGAGTACACCATTTCCAAAACCTCCACTACGTAAGTTGCTTTGTGCCAGTCTGTGTCATGGCCCATAGTGTAGCGGTTCCAAGGGCTGGCCTTTGTTGGGGGTGCAGGGGGCAAAGCCCCCGCCCGCCGGAGGCGCGGTATGTTTGACTCGCTGCTGATTGCCAATCGGGGCGAGATCGCCTGCCGCATCGCGCTCACCGCGAGGCGCATCGGTCTGCGGGTGATCGCGGTTTATTCCGATGCCGATGCGGATGCGCTGCACGTGGCGATGGCCGATGCGGCGGTGCGTATCGGCCCGGCGCCGGCGCGGGAAAGCTATCTGCACATCGCCGCCATTATTGAAGCCGCGCGCCAAACCGGCGCCGAAGCCATCCATCCGGGCTACGGGTTTCTTTCCGAAAACGCCGATTTTGCCGCAGCCTGCGCGCAAGCCGGCTTGGTTTTCGTCGGCCCCCCGGCCTCCGCCATCCGCGCCATGGGATCGAAAGCCGCCGCGAAAGCGCTGATGCAATCCGCCGGCGTGCCCGTGGTTCCTGGCTACCACGGCGAAGCGCAGGAAGAAGCGATCCTCACCCGCGAAGCCGAGCGCATCGGCTTTCCGGTGCTCATCAAAGCCAGCGCCGGCGGCGGCGGCAAGGGCATGCGCATTGTGCAGCACGCCGCCGATCTGCCAGCTTCCATTGAAGGCGCGCAGCGCGAGGCCACTGCATCCTTCGGGGATGCCCGCCTGCTCATCGAAAAATACTTGAGCCGCCCGCGCCATATCGAAATTCAGGTGTTCGCCGACACGCACGGCCATACCGTCTCGCTCTTTGAACGCGACTGCTCCATCCAGCGCCGCCACCAGAAAGTGCTCGAAGAATCCCCCGCGCCCGGCATCACGCCCGAGCGACGACTTGCGATGGGAGAGTCCGCCATCGCCGCCGCGCGCGCGGTCGGCTATGTCGGCGCCGGCACGGTGGAGTTCATCGCCGAGGGTGAGAACTTCTACTTCATGGAAATGAACACGCGGCTTCAGGTGGAGCATCCGGTTACCGAAATGGTCACCGGCCTCGATCTCGTCGAATGGCAACTCCGTGTCGCCGCCGGCGAGCCTTTGCCGCCAGCACCCGAAGCGCCTCGTGGTCATGCCATTGAGGTCCGCCTCTATGCCGAGGATCCGGCGCAGGATTTCCGCCCCGCCACGGGCACCATCCGCCACCTGCGTTTCCCGATGCAAGCGCGCGTCGATACCGGCGTTTGCCAGGGCGACCGCATCACGCCGTTCTACGATCCCATGCTCGCCAAGCTCATCGTGCACGGCGCCGATCGGGAAGAAGCGCGGCACCGCCTGCAAGCCGCGCTCGCCGAATGCCAGCTCATCGGCTTCGAAACAAACCTGCCGCTGCTGCGCGCCATTGCGGCGCATCCGGATTTCGCTTCCGGCGCGCCCGATACCGGCTTCATCGCCCGCCACGCCGCCACGCTGCTCGCAGCCCCACCGCCACCGCCGCCCGCAGCCTGGGCCGCCGCCGCGCTCGCGCTGCTGGCCGAGCCCGCCTCCGCCGATGCCGCCGATCCGCATTCCCCCTGGGCCGCCGCCGATGCCTGGCGCCTGAACGGTGCGGGATACCAGGATATCTGGCTGCAAGCCGGCGATGCCGAGCCCGTGGCGATCCGTGCGTGGCCGCGGGAAAACGCCTGGCGCCTCGATCTTCCTGCCGGCCCGGCGGAAGCCCGGCTGCATTCAGGCCGGCTGCGCTTTGCCGGCACCTCGCGCGCCGTCGCGATCTACTGTGATAGCGAAACAATCACCGTCTGGCTCGATGCACCGCACCGCTTCCGCCGCCACGACCCGCTCGCCCCGCCAGCCGCCGCCGCCGCTGGCGCCGACCGCGTGGTGGCACCCATTCCGGCCCGCGTCACGCGCGTGCTGGCCAAAGCCGGAGACCACGTGGCCCGCGGCGCGCCGTTGCTGGTGCTGGAAGCCATGAAAATGGAACTCACGCTGACCGCCCCCGCCGACGCCGTGATCGCCGCGATCGCCGCCACCCCCGGCGAGATGGTGGAGGAGGGCACCAGTCTCGTCACGTTCGCCGCGGAATGAGCGCAACGATCGCGCACGCCGTGATCGAAGGCGGCGCGGCGCTGCGGCTCGGCACCCAGCCCTTCCTGGCCGTGCTGCTGCGCGAATTGCAGCGCTTCGGCGTAAGCCGCGCCACCATCCTCGGCGCGGCGCCAGCCGAACAGCAAGCCCTGCTCCCCGCGATAGATGCGTTGCCGAAACGCATGGAGGCGGCCTTCGCCGAAACGCTCCGCGCCGCCGAACCCGTGCTGTTCTGCGACGGCGCCATGCTGGCCGACGCCAATCTCGCCCGCCTGCTCGCCGACTTCGCGGCCCACCCCACCATCTGCCGCCGCCTCACCATCCATGGCCAATTCGCCGGCATCACCGCACTTCCCGCAGGCGGCGATCCTGGCCGCCGCGATCTGGCCGAAACCTCGGTCCCCGGCCGAGTGCTCGATCTGCGCGATCCGGACCATGCCACCGACGCCGCTCATCAGGCACCGCTGCTGCACCGCCCCGCGCTGTTCCTGGATCGCGACGGCGTGTTGAACCGGGATTACAAATACGTCGGCACGCGTGATCGCTGGGAGTGGGTTGAAGGTGCCAAGGATACCGTGCGCCTGGCCACCGATCATGGCTGGCACGTGTTCGTCGCCACCAACCAATCCGGCATTGCCCGTGGCTTCTATACGGAAGCCGAAGCGCAGGCGCTGAACCAATGGGCCACCGACGAAATCCGCCGCCACGGCGGCACGATCGACGATTGGCGCCTGTGCCCCTACCTGCCCGGCGCACCGATCGCGGCCTATGCGCGGGAGAGCGACTGGCGCAAGCCCAAGCCCGGCATGTTGCTGCACCTGATTGCCGCCTGGAACCTGAATGCCGCGCACTGCATCCTGGTGGGGGACCGCAGCACGGACGCCGAGGCCGCCCACGCCGCGGGCATGGCCGCGCATCTCTTTCCCGGCGGCGATCTGCTGGCTTTCGTCCGCCCTCTGATTGAAGGCCAGGGGCTTGTCAAACCGCCGGAAAGCGCGAACATACGATGAACGATGGGCCTTCTCCGCAAACTCGAAATCCTCGCTGACGCGGCCAAATACGATGCGTCCTGCGCCTCCTCCGGCACCACCAAGCGCAACTCGCTCGGCGCCAGGAACGGTGTGGGCAGCACCGAGGGATCCGGCATCTGCCATGCCTACGCGCCAGACGGCCGCTGCATATCCCTGCTGAAAATCCTGCTGACCAATAGTTGCACCTACGACTGCATCTATTGCATCAACCGCCGCTCATCCAACGTGCAGCGCGCCCGCTTCACGGTGCAGGAGGTGGTCACGCTCACGCTCGGCTTCTACCGCCGCAACTGCATCGAAGGCCTGTTCCTCAGCTCCGGCATCATCCGCGATCCGGATTACACAATGGAACAAGTGGTGGCCGTCGCGCGGATTTTGCGGGAGGAGCACGGCTTTCGCGGCTACATCCATCTCAAAACCATTCCCGATGCGGCTCCGGAACTGCTGGCCGAGGCCGGTAAATATGCTGACCGGCTCAGCATCAACGTGGAGTTGCCCACCGAAGCCGCGCTCGGTGAACTGGCGCCGGAGAAGAATGCGGGGCAGATTCGCCGCAGCATGGGCAAAATGCGGCTGCGCATCGACGAAGCCAAGGCCGACCGCCGCGCCCCGCGCTTTGCCCCCGCGGGCCAGAGCACGCAAATGATCGTCGGCGCCGACACCAGCACCGACCGCACGATCCTCGACATGAGCGCCACGCTCTACGGCGCCTACGGCCTGCGCCGGGTATATTATTCCGCTTTCAGCCCGATCCCCGACGCCTCCGCCCGCCTACCGCCGCAACCGGCGCCGCTGCTGCGCGAACACCGGCTATACCAGGCCGATTGGCTGCTGCGCTTTTACGGCTTCACGCGAGACGAACTGCCGACAGGGCAAAGTGGCAATCTGCCGCTGGAGCACGATCCCAAACTGGCCTGGGCACTCGCGCATCGCGGCGATTTCCCGGTCGATCTGAACGCCGCGCCACGCGAAATGCTGTTGCGTGTTCCGGGCCTTGGCGTGCGCAGCGCCGATCGTCTGCTGGCCAGCCGCCGTCACCGCCGGCTGCGCATGGCCGACCTGGCCCGGCTGCGCCTGCCGGTGGCCAAGCTGGCGCCGTTCGTGTGCGCGGCGGATCACCATCCGGGGGCAAAGCTGGACCGTCAAGCCTTTGGCACTTTAAGAACCGAGCAGCTCTCTCTTTTGTAGGAAACCATGACTGGCTTTATTCGATTTTTTACCGCAGGGTATTAAGTTTTCGACAAGCGCGTTGCAAGCTACTGGATCGCTCAGCGGCTCTGTGCGGCATCCAATGTTCGCGTACGAAAGCGCTTAACCGCGCATTGTAGCCGAGGCCTTGGCTGGCTACTGCTCCTTGTCTTCGGCATATATCCTCTCGAACTGCGCGAGGCGCGGACTCCGCAAGCTGTAGGAGTTTTGCTTTTGGATACGCAAGCATGTCTGGATCTTCTGGCAGCCTGACTTTGTCAGAGCCGAGCAACGCGCGCATCGCAACGTGGTCAGCCAGCAGCCATGACTCTATCTCGCGAACCGCGATGCGTAGTGACAATCTGTCATGGATTCTAAGATTGCCGGCCCAGGTTCGAAGCAAACGCAGAGGGCAGGCAGCCGCATCAAGATCAGTAAGGATCAGAACATGCTGATATCGAGCCATTTGATTGAAGTTGGCAAGTCGGGCCCGCAAGTAGCCATTGCCCTTGCGCCCGAGTCTATGTTGAAGTGATAAGTTTGGACAGCACTCAATCAGCAGTTTGATGCCGACTGCTTCGCTGAGCTCGTCCTCGGTCGCCAGTGCAACAAAACTCATCCCCAGAGACCGAGTTGCTCCGCTTGGTCTGGACGCGCCTTGGGGAGCATCACCTCCGCGACTGAAAATCCCGCGTTTAAGATTTCTGCTTCGCTATTGTCCATCAATCGCACGCTGCTCCCCTCCGCCTGCGGCTCGAGCAGCAATACGCCGCGACCATCTATGCCTTTGTTGCTGAGCAGCGCCTCGCTGTGCGTGCTGATAATAACTTGCCGACGACGCTTACTGTTTCGAGCAACTCTGTCAAGCATAAGGGGAATCTTCTCGACGACTGCCGCATTCAGCGAAAGCTCGGGCTCCTCCAGTAGCAAGAGGGAATTGCTTTCCAACAACGACCATAGTAGCCCGAGAAGTCTCAACGTGCCGTCTGAAAAATGCTCCTCGGTCTGCCAGCCAGCATTAGGGCGGTAATGAGCGTACAATGCCTCGAGATGAGGCCTACCAGTTGTTTTGTCTTGAATAAATCTGAGCTCCTTGAATTGGGGGACCGCAAGCGACAGTGCCGACTCAATCTTCTTTAGTCGGGCATCCCGCGTTCTAGCGGACGTTTTAGCAATCCCTTCGAGAAAGCCTTGACCGAAAGGGTCGTCTTCTAAGCGGTGGCCGCCAATCGCATCGCCGTATTTCAATAATTGGGGAACGAGATGGAGATACGTCGTGCCGGCAAAGAATTCTGCGAGAACTCTAAACCTCGAGTTCGATTGCACTTGCTCAAGGTGAGTTTGAGTAAGCCTATCCGTGTCTCTTTGATCGGGTGAATTGGGGCGATCAAGCAGCTTTTCATTGCCTTTCCAAACCTGTTCGGCAGATACAAATGTCCGCTGAATACCCTTGCCTTCCGGCTTAAAAGCCAGCACATACCGCCATTCTACAGTCCTACCGCTCGAATCGTCCGCTAGCGCAACTTCAATTCGGATATCTGACTCCCGCCGTGCGTGCAGGCATCTAAGCTTGCGGATGCCCCCTCTGGCTCCAACGGCCTTCTGCAACCCTCCCCCTTGCGGTTTGCTGACGTCGCGCAGAAAACGGAATACGTCGAGCAGGTTGGATTTGCCGGTAGCGTTCGCCCCCAGAACATAGGTCCGCTCCTGCAGCGGTGCATCGACGCTTCTGAAGTTCCGCCAGTTCCTTAGGCTTAGGTGATTGACAATCATCACTTTCACGTTGGGCTTACCAGGTGGCGCGCAAGCCTATGTCCTATCCGCAGTAATTTGCCAACTATCTTACCGGCTTGGTCAAGGTATGCACAACGTCATCCTGTCGCACGAAGCTGATTTCTTGGGCTGGCGCCTCGCCGCCCGTTCGCTCGCCCTTCGTGGCGTGCCCCCGGAGCAAACACTCTGGTCGATCCACGAAGCCGCCGACCTCTTCGCCGAACCCACGCCGGATGCCGCTACGCCGCCAGGCGCCTTTACCCTCTCCCGCGCCATCGTCGATCTTGCCGAGACCGCCATCCAGCACCGCGACCCCGAACGTTTCGCGCTGCTCTACACGCTGATCTGGCGCGCGCATCGCGGCCAAAAACGCATCCTGGAGGATGCCGCCGATCCGCTCGTCCGCCGCGTGCAGATGCTCGCCGCCAATGTGCGCCGCGACACGCACAAGATGCGCGCCTTCCTGCGCTTCCGCGAAGTTGCCGAACCCGAAGGCCCGCGGTTTGTCGCCTGGTTCGAACCCGAGCATTACATTGTCGAAGCAAACGCGCCATTCTTCGTGCGCCGTTTCGCTACGATGATCTTCTCCATCCTCACGCCCTATCGCAGCGCGCATTGGGATGGCGAAACCCTCCGGCTCGGCCCCGGCGCCAATCCGGCGGACGTGCCCGACGATGACCGGTTGGCCGAATACTGGCGCGCCTACTTCGCCGCGATCTTCAATCCGGCGCGGCTCAAGGTTTCCGCCATGCTCTCGGAAATGCCGAAAAAATACTGGCGCAACCTGCCGGAGGCCGAAGCGATTCCCGATCTGATCCGCAGCGCACAGGCCCGCACGGCAGAGATGGTGGCAAACCCGGTGCTCTCCCCCGAAAAATCCGCGTCGCGCAACACCGCCAACCGCCCCGCACCGCCGCCGGCCGAAGGCCCGCTCGGGCCGCTCATTGCCGAGGCTGCCGCCTGCCGCCGCTGCGATCTCTGGCAGCGCGCCACACAAACTGTGTTCGGCGAGGGCCGCGCCGATGCCCGCATGATGCTGGTTGGGGAACAGCCCGGCGACCAGGAGGATCTGGCCGGCCGCCCGTTCGTCGGCCCTGCCGGCCAGGTGCTCGATCGCGCGCTGATCGCCGCCGGCATCGACCGCAGCCAAACCTACGTGACGAACGCGGTGAAGCACTTCAAATTCGAGCCGCGCGGCAAGCGCCGCATCCACGCCACCCCCGACCGCACCGAAATCGAAATCTGCCGCACCTGGCTGGATCAGGAGCGGGCGTTGATCAAACCCGCCATCACCGTGCTGCTGGGCGCCAGCGCCGCGCGCGCCGTGCTGGGCCGCGCCGTCACCATCTCGCGCGAACGCGGCCGCGCCATTCCGCTCAGCGGCGGCCAGGCGCTGATCACCGTGCATCCGTCGTATCTGTTGCGCCTTCCGGACGAGGACGCCAAAGCGCGGGAATATGCTGCGTTCGTGGCCGATCTGAAGGCGGCGCTGGTTTTGACTGCCTAGCGGCCAATGGCGGCGGGGATATCGCAGGTGGGGTTGCTGGGCATTTTTTCGTCCAGATCAAACCCAACCGCCACCTTGCCAAAGACGCCGAGGCTACCAACGCCTAGGCGGAGGCCTCCCCCTCGATACCGTCCCGCTATCCCGCTGCTCCGGCGTCGCGTCCGTTGATGAGCCGATCCGAGACAGAACCTCGGGGACATGCTGCCGGAAACAGCCGATATAGAACCTTGAACGTTCCCAGATTGTCGAAATAGCACCCAGGCGGCCCGTTGCCGTTTTGGCACGTGTCGCTAATGCCGAACACCAAAGCCCCCGCCCCCACCGGAACATTAAAACGCTGCACGAAGCCGGACCCGTCACCCGCCTTGCCGTCGCCCACGAAAAATGTCTGATCCAGCAACGGCGACAGTTTCCGGAACGCCGTCATCCGGCGCTTCGTGAAGTCCAGCCGCGCCGGCGCCGCACCCGCGGGACCGCCGGGCGGAATGAACACGGCCACCAAATACCCTTCGTTCGGCGCCTTGATGCCGGAAATCAACGAAGTCCCCGTGTTGCTGGTGGGGCTCTGCTGACCGCCCACTCCGTCCGCATCGTTGTAATTCGCACCTTTGTTCAGCGTGATACAGCCGGACGCCGCGCTGCACGTCAAAGATCCCGTCACGCGAGAAACCCGCACGCATTGCACTCCGGGCCCTAGCGTTACTACCGCCGTGGGCACATTGCCACCGCCAGGTGCCGTCGCCTGACCTGCGCCATAAATATTGTCCGCCGCATGCACCACCACGCGCCCCAAACTCTGCGCTCCAGCTCCGAAACAAGCGAACGAAGCAAGCACACCGGAAACAATAACGGTTCTCATCCGCGCCCTCCCAACTTTCAGGTTTGTGTGCCGCGCCGGAAGCCAACCGGGGGTGGACAAAACTCCACCCTTCGCCACGTGAAGCCGTCCAGTCCACCAACTACGCTCAGGATTTCTCTTTATCCAGGAGGCCGATTTTGCTTTGAAAAGCCGAACGCATCGCTTCCGTTTTTGTGACGCGCCAGCGCCCCGCCAGGCAGTTCACCTCTTCGCGGCGGATGTTCAAGGGCATCAGCGGCAACCCCTGGCAACAGGGTTACACAATAATGCCGACACGCCCACACACGCAAGCCGCCCCCGCGCCCCGGCCCATTGC
>CAXUEX010000051.1:0-17560 GCA_964250215.1 uncultured Acetobacteraceae bacterium
GGGCTTTTGGGGGCTTTAGCGGAATGCGCGCGGGGCGGCTAGCAGGGCAACGCTAAGGCTGCTGCTTTCGAGCCGCTGGGCCGCGAGGCCTAGATCCCGTGAAGATGGCGGCATTGCTTCGCCGGCAATGCCCAGACCGTAATCCCACTCGCAAACGAGTAATCTGAGCCCGAATGAAGAGGGCGCAGCGAAAGCCGGGCCGAGCTGAAGGACATCGCCCGGGGCGGCTTTGCTGACGGATTGCCCAATCGCCGCAGCCAGCTCCAACAACTTGTCAGCGCCATTCCCGCCGCATGATGTCTTCAATCGACTTGCCAGGCAAATGCGGCTCCCACACAACGGCTTGTAAAACAAAGGAAGTTGGTGGCGGTGGACCGGACATCTCCGATCACTTGTAGCCAGACGGCACGACGCTTGGTTCCAGGATCAAACTACCGCACACAAAGTATAGCGGAGTCTGACTAAAGATCGTGGTCCAGCTGAGGGCCAAGGTGGGCGCCGAACGTGGTCACAAGCCGATTCTCCCAGCCTCCGTTACCGTAGTTGAAAGCATACATTCTGATGCGCTTTCGATCTTTCATTGTGATATTAAGAGCGCCGGTCCCACGATCACACTTGTCCTGCAAACCAACTAGCAAACTCTGCCAACCGCCGCGCCGGCGCGTTTCCGGATCCTGGCGAAACAGAGATTCCATCTCCACGGCATTGAGTATCAAATCCACGCCACAAACCTCCGTTTCAAACGTGTACAAAACTTAACTTGTACACCCTCTTAGAAAAAAGCAACTTCTGGATTCATTTGCGAACCGGAGGTTCAGCATGCTTTGGGAAGATCGCATCAGCAACTATGCCAAAGAGACGGGATTTCCGAAATGTCTGTTTGTTGGTCCGGACGGCCGGGTTGTCGGAACATGGATCATGGGCAACGATTATAGAGTGAAATCAACATATTACGGCGGGTATCCGGCGGGATACTTGCGCCGCATCAAAGCGCTTTTTCCAGACAAGAAGCGAACGTTACACCTATTCAGTGGTCAAGTCGATTTGACGACGTTCCCGGGGGACACGGTAGATATTAATCCAAAGGTTAAGCCAACCTACGTTGACGATGCCCAAACGCTGATCCGTGTGCCGTTGGAAAAATACGATCTTGTGCTGGCTGACCCCCCCTACAGCGTCGAAGACGCGGACCACTATGAAACCACTATGGTGAAGCGTAATGTCGTCCTACGGGCATTGCAACGGCTTCCTATCGGCGCCCATGTCGTATGGTTGGACCAAGTGCTGCCAATGTACCGAAAGGATGCCTTTGAGCAGGAGGCTGCTATCGGCATGTGGAAGTCCACAAACCATAGGTTTCGCGGCATTACGATATTTCGTCGCCGCGATGCGGCAATTTCTCATAACGTCGCTGCTGCCTCCAAACGAAGGAGTTCCGAGCTAACCCGCCAACTTGCCAGCGTTGCAGACTAGCCGCCGCGTGGTGCTTGCATCGGCTGAGTGGCTGGGAGAGGCGGTCTGGGGCCCCGGCGCCCGGGGGTCAAGGGCGGACCTCTTCGCTTGCTTCTGTTGCAATCTCCGGCCGCCGCCACCGGCGCTGCAACCACATCACGCCCGCCAGATCGGTGATCCCCACCAATGCCCGGTCCAGCGTGCCGTAATTGGACACGCCGCGCAGTCGTGGGCGGTGGTTCACCGGCACCGAGACCACCGGCAGGCCGGCGCGCAGGAACAGGGCGGGCAGAAAGCGGTGCATGTGGTCGAAGGCGGGGAGGGCCATGAATGCCTCGCGCGGAAACACTTTCAGGCCGCAGCCAGTGTCGGGCGTGGCGTCACCGAGCATCCGGGCGCGCAGGCCGTTCGCGAAGCGGGAGGAGAGGCGTTTGACCGCGCTGTCCTGCCGGTGCGTGCGGTGGCCGGCGATCAGGCCGGGGCCGGCGGCTTCGGCGCGGGCGAGCAGGGCGGGGATGTCGGCGGGGTCGTTCTGGCCGTCGCCATCCAGCGTCGCGATCCATGGAGCGGTGGCGGCGCGGATGCCGGTGAGGATGGCGGCGCTCTGGCCGCAGCTCTGGCGATGCCGCAGCCAGCGCAAGGGGCCTGCTGCGGCCTGCTGCGCCAGTTCGGCCGCGGTGCTGTCGGTGCTGCCGTCATCCACATAGACGATTTCATGCGGGATGCCGGCCAGGGCGGCGCGGATTTCGGCGATCAGCGGGGCGATGTTCGGCGCCTCGTTGCGCACGGGAACGACGACGGACAGGCGGGGCTCCATGCGGCGTCATCCACCGGCCGCGCCGGCTCTGGCAACCGGCAAACCGGCGATCGGCAACGGAAAGGCTGACAGAGTGGCTCCGGCGGACTAAATCAGGTCATGCCCTTCGACGACCGCACTTTCCCCAGCACCGAAGCGGCCGGGTTCCGGCGACGCCGGCTGCGGGTGGCGCTTTGGCTGTTCCTGGTGGCCTACATGATCTGGGGCATGATCATGCTGGGCGGCGCCACGCGGCTGACCGGCTCTGGCCTCTCGATCATGGAATGGGCGCCGATCACCGGGGCGTTGCCGCCGATGGCGGATGCCGAATGGCACCGGCTGTTCGCGCTGTACAAGCAGATTCCGCAATACCAGTTGCTGCACGAAGGCATGGGGCTGGATGGGTTCAAGAGCCTGTTCTGGCTGGAATGGCTGCATCGTGCGTGGGGCCGGCTGATCGGCGTGGTGTTTCTGCTGCCGCTGCTGTGGTTCGCCGTGACGGGCGCGATCGATCGCCGGCTGCTGCCGCGGCTCACGCTGCTGTTCGTGCTGTTCGGCGCGGTGGCTTTTGCCGGCTGGTTCATGGTCTCGTCCGGCTTCATCCCATACACCACCGCCGTCTCGCCCTATCGGCTCGTGCTGCACCTGACGCTGGCGCTGTCTCTGTTCGGGCTGGTGCTGTGGACGGCGCTGGGACAGATTTCGCCGGTGCCGATTTCGATCCCGCACGCGGCGCGGGTGCGCAAGCTGGCGGTGGGTTCGGTGGTGCTGGTGGCGCTCACCATTGCGGCCGGCGGGTTCACGGCGGGTACCCATGCCGGGCTGGAATACAACACGTTTCCGCTGATGGATGGGCGGCTGATCCCGGAAGGCTACGACATGCTGAGCCCGGCGCTGCGCAATATCACCGAAAACCCGATTGCGGTGCAGTTCGATCATCGGGTGCTGGCGACGCTGACGGCGATCACGGTGCTGTGCACGCTGTTCGCGGGGTTCCGCACGCCGTTGCCGCGGGCCTCGCGCGCGGCGCTGCTGTGCATGGCGGCAGCGGTGGCGGTGCAATACTGCCTGGGCATCGCCACGTTGCTGACCGTGGTTGCCGTGCCGATCGCGGTGGCGCATCAGGCAACGGCCGTGCTGCTGCTGGCATCGGCGCTGTTTACCGCCCATACTTTGCGCGGGGCGCGCTGGGGCTAATCGGGTTTTTGGGAAGGGCGAGCATGTCGGCGCTGGCGACGACGGATGAACTGTTTTTTCAGCGTGCGGAGAGCGCCATCGATCGCGAGATGGCGGCGCGCATCACGCAGCAGGCACTCGCGGATACGGACGATGGCGAGCTGTTCCTGGAATATCGCGAGAGCGAAATGCTGGCGCTGGAGGAGGGGCGCATCCGCACCGCCAGCTACGATGCCAGCCAGGGTTTCGGGTTGCGCGCGGTTTTGGGCGAGGAAACCGGCTATGCGCATGCCGACGAAATTTCCGAGGCGGCGTTGAGACGCGCGGCTGCCACCGTGGGTGCGGTGCGGGCCGGGCGGCATGGCCACGCGGCGGAAGCGCCGCGCGCGACGAATGCCCGGCTCTATTCCGATGCCAGCCCGCTGGCGAATGACGGCTTTGCCGGGCGCGCCGAGACGCTGCTGGCGATCGACGCTTATGCGCGGGGGCGCGATACGCGCGTGGTGCAGGTGATGGCGTCGCTTTCGGGCGAATGGCAGGCGGTGCAGATTTTGCGCGGCGACGGCAGCCGCACGGCCGATCTGCGGCCGCTGACGCGGCTGAACGTGAGCGTGGTGGTGGAGCGCGGCGGCAAGCGGGAGAGCGGCAGCCATGGCTTGGGCGGCCGCGAGGGCTACGACCGGCTGGTTTCGCCCGAGACCTGGCAGGCGGCGGCGGACGAGGCGCTGCGCCAGGCGGTGCTGAAGCTGGATGCGGTGGCGGCGCCGGCGGGCGAGATGCCGGTGGTGCTGGGTGCGGGCTGGCCCGGAATTTTGTTGCATGAGGCGATCGGCCATGGGCTGGAAGGCGATTTCAATCGCAAGCAGACGTCGGCCTTTTCCGGATTGATGGGCAAGCGCGTGGCTGCGCCGGGTGTTACCGTGGTGGACGATGGCACGCTGGAAGGCCGCCGCGGATCCTTGACCGTGGACGACGAAGGCACGCCCACCTCCCGCACGGTGATGATCGAGGACGGGATACTGACCGGCTACATCCAGGATCGGCTGAACGCGCGGCTGATGGGCGTGCGGCCAACGGGCAACGGCAGGCGGGAGAGTTTTGCGCACGCCCCGATGCCGCGCATGACGAACACGATCATGCTGGCCGGCACGCATTCGCGGGACGACATGATCGCCAGCGTGGATCGCGGGTTGTATGCGGTGAATTTCGGCGGCGGACAGGTGGACATCGTTTCGGGCAAGTTCGTGTTCTCCGCGAGCGAGGCGTACCTCATCGAGAACGGCCGGATCGGCGCGCCGGTGAAGGGGGCCACGCTGATCGGCAACGGGCCGGATGCACTGACCAAGGTGGAGATGGTGGGGGCGGATCTGGAACTGGATCCGGGAATCGGCACCTGCGGCAAGAACGGGCAGGGGGTGCCGGTGGGCGTGGGCCAGCCGACGATGAAGATACGTGGGCTTACCGTGGGCGGCAGCGCGATCTGAAGTCCATCGGGCGTGACGCCCCTGGCCGCCGCGGGCCGGCTTTGCTAGCACGCGCGCCATGAGCGCCATTGCCGACATCGTTGCCCGCGAGATCCTCGACAGCCGGGGCAATCCCACCGTGGAAGCCGAAGTGGTGCTGGAGAGCGGCGCGCGCGGCCGGGCAGCGGTGCCTTCCGGCGCATCGACCGGCGCGCATGAGGCGGTGGAGAAGCGCGACGGCGATAAATCGCGCTATGGCGGCCGCGGCGTGCGCATGGCGGTCGAGGCCATCGAGGGCGAGATTTTCGATGCGGTCGGCGGCATGGAGGCCGGCGAGCAGGTGCGCATCGACAACGCGCTGATCGATCTGGATGGCTCGCCGAACAAGTCGCGGCTGGGAGCGAACGCGCTGCTCGCCGTCTCGTTGGGGGTGGCGAAGGCGGCGGCGGCGGAACTCGATCTGCCGCTGTATCGTTATGTCGGCGGCGTGTTCGCGCGCACGCTGCCGGTGCCGATGATGAACGTGATCAACGGCGGCAAGCATGCCGACAACCCGATCGACATCCAGGAATTCATGATCATGCCGGTGGCTTCCGGCACGCTGGTGGAAGCCGTGCGGATCGGCGCTGAGATTTTTGCGACATTGAAGAAGCTGCTGCACGAGGCGGGGCAGAGCACTTCGGTTGGCGACGAGGGCGGGTTTGCGCCGAACCTGAAATCCGCCGACGAGGCGCTGGGGTTTCTGGCGCGCGCCTGCGAAAAGGCTGGCTACCAGCCGGGCGACGAGATTGCTTTCGCGCTGGATTGCGCTTCCACCGAGTTTTTTTCGGACGGTCGCTACAAGCTGGCGGGCGAGGGCCAGGAATTCGATGCCGATGGCATGGTGCGGTATCTGGAATCGTTGGCGAAAAGGTATCCCATCGTTTCGATCGAGGACGGGTGTGCCGAGGACGATTGGCAGGGCTGGGCGCAGCTTACCGCGGCGCTGGGCGATCGCGTGCAATTGGTGGGCGACGATCTGTTCGTGACCAATCCCGACCGGCTGCGTCGCGGCATCGAGGCAGGGGTGGGGAATGCCATTCTGGTGAAGGTGAATCAGATCGGCACGCTTTCCGAAACGTTGGAAACCATGGAATTGGCGCAGCGGCGCGGTTACGGTTGCGTGATGAGCCATCGTTCGGGCGAGACCGAGGACAGCACCATCGCCGATCTGGCGGTGGCGACGAATTGCGGCCAGATCAAGACCGGCTCGCTTTCCCGCAGCGACCGGACGGCGAAATACAACCAGCTCATCCGCATCGAGGGCGAGCTGGGGGACATGGCTACATACCCCGGGCGGACGGTGCTGCGCCGCGCGGGGTAATCGTGAGTTTGTGCAACCCGGGGGCGTGATGCCCGTTTTGGTGGATAGTCCCAACCGGAACAGGAGGATTGCATGGATCAGGATCGAGCAGCCGGCATCGGCCACCAAGTGAAGGGTGCCGTGAAGGAAGGCGTCGGCAAAGTGACCGGCGACACGCGCACCGAGGCCGAGGGTGCGGCGGAAAAGGCCGGCGGCAAGGTGCAAAATGCCGTTGGCGGGGCGAAGGACGCGGCGCGGGATGCGCTGAACAAGTAGCGTTCACTCGCCTTTCGGGCTGAAAGGGAAGGGGTGGCCCGTATGGGCTGCCCCTTTTTGCTTTGGCCGGGTGCATTGGAAGGCGCGGATTTGACCGCTAGTTGGGGGGCTGCCTAGAAGGGTGGCGCAAACGCCGTGTTGCACCCCGGCGGAGGGGTGGCCGAGTGGCTGAAGGCGGCGGTTTGCTAAACCGTTATACGGGGTCAACCCGTATCGTGAGTTCGAATCTCATCCCCTCCGCCAATCGGTGCTCATAGCACCTTATAGTCACTGTTGATTTTGTCGACGCGATTTTGTGGTCCCACTTTCGGCCCCACTGCTTCTTGAAGCGCCACGATAGCCATGCACCCCTTGCGTCAGGGGTCTGGCTTGCGGGCGGTAGCCGTCGAGCAGGAGATGACCACAGCGGTATCGGCGGTGAAGAAAGACCCTATCCCGAGCAATGAGGACGCAGCCGATGCCGACTGAAGCAAGGGTGTTCTTGCACGTTGAGCGCCTCGGCACTGAAGGTAGCTCACATGCGAACGGGCATTGCGGCAGTCGCGTCGCTAAAGCCGGCCCTTTCCGCAATCAACTGTTGTAGGACGCCCGACCGTTACGCCTGGGGGTTTACCTCGGTTCGCAAAGGGTTCAGATTCACCGCCTCAGAGCCGATTCTGCATGCACCAGTCGGAGCCCGCCGACTTCGGTGCCAACAGGAGGAGGTGAACGTTCCGACGGGGCGATGACCCTGGAAGGCGGGGGGGATGGATGGCGGCGGCTATGCGATAGCGGGAATAGCCGAGACCGGTGCGAGCGGGCGCCTCCGCTTCATCGACCTTTTTGCCGGGTTGGGTGGCTTCCATCGGGCACTCGCGTGTTTGGGGCATAGTTGCGTGTTCGCCTGCGAAGCTGATCCGGTGCTCGCGGACCTGTATGAGAAGAATTTCGGTTTACGTCCGCTCGGCGATATTAGAACGGTCCGGCCAAGAGATGTTCCGCCGCACGACGTGCTTTGCGCAGGCTTTCCATGCCAGAACTTCTCCAAGGCGGGCGAGCAACTTGGTCTGGCATGCCCTCAATACGGCGATTTGACGGATTACATCATCGCCATTCTCGCTCATCACCGGCCAAGACTTCTCCTTATGGAGAACGTCCCCAACCTAATGCGTCATGAGGGAGGAAAGACCTGGGCGGCCATCCGACGCAAGCTAGAGGCTTCGGGCTACGACATCTCGGAGCAACGCCTGTCGCCGGACCAGTTCGGTGTTCCTCAGGTGCGCGAGCGCAGTTTCATTGTAGGCCGAAGGGGAGGCCTTGGACGCTTTCACTGGCCAGCCGGCAAACCGCCTCAGGAATTGACCATTCGCGCAGTTCTGGATAGCAACCCGAGCGAAGCCCGCTACTTAGAACCGCATTTCATTAGATATCTGGAAACGTGGCAACTCCTACTCGACGCACTGCCGACAGATGAGGATCTCCCCACCTGGCCAATGTGGGCAATGGAATGGGGTGCAACATACCCTTACACAGGGGCCACGCCCTATGCACGGTACTTTCGAGGTCTTGGGTCTGCGCGCGGGGCCTTGGGCAGGCCGCTTGCGTGGATGTCACCGCACCAAGTCTCAGAGGCACTGCCGTCTTACGCTCGGGAGCAATCCGAAGCGTTCCCGGACTGGAAGGTCGGATTTATCCGGAGAAACCGTGAATTCTACCGCCGGCACATTCGGGTAGTAGATCGTTGGCTGCCCAGGATTGCGGGCTTTTCGCCAAGCTTCCAGAAGATGGAATGGAACTGCAAGGGCGAGGAGCGAAACGTTTGGAGCAAGGTGCTCCAATTCCGGGCTTCCGGCATCCGCGTGAAATCAACGCGGCGCGCTCCCTCGTTGGTCGCCATGACGACGAGCCAGGTGCCGGTTATCGGTTGGGAGCGCCGCTTCATGACGGAGCGCGAATGCTGTCGCCTGCAGAGCATGGGCGATCTTAAGCACTTACCCGGAACGAAAACGGGTGCCTTCCGGGCCCTCGGCAACGCGGTAAATGTTGAGGTAGTCCGGGCCATCGCTAGCGCGCTCTTCGAGTCGGACGCTCTTGATCTGGCCTGTGTTGGTTCGGTCCAGGGTGCCACGCGCAGATGAATGACGTGCTTACCACAAAGCAGCGCGTGAGCATTCGACCCGGGCCGGCAGTCCTCTCGGTGCTTCGGCATCTGAATTACAAGCCGTGGTTCGCGCTTGCGGAGTTCGTTGACAATGCGGTGCAAAGCTATAATGCAAACCAAGATGCTCTCCATGCCCTGCACGGGCCGAATTGGCGCTTGCGAGTCTCCATAACCATCGACAATGCGTTACCGGCGCGAATTTCGATCCGAGACAACGCAGCCGGCATTGCTGCGGCCGACTTCCCTCGCGCGTTCCGGCCGGCCGTCGTACCCCCGGACGTGTCCGGCTTGAGCGAGTTCGGCATGGGAATGAAAAGCGCGGCTTGCTGGTTCTCACCGCGCTGGCAGGTTCGCACCAAGGCGCTCGGCGAGAATATGGCGCGCACGGTCAGGTTCGATGTCGCGCGTATCGTTAACGACGCGATCGAAGAACTCGACATAGACGACAGCCCCTCCAGGACCGACGCGCACTTTACCGAGATTGTCCTCGACGATCCGCACCATGTTCCGGTCGGGCGTACAGTCGGCAAGATCAAGGATCACCTCACAGACATCTACCGGGTGTTCGTGCGGGATGGGTCTCTGGAACTGCGGTTCAACGAAGAATCCCTGGTTTATGAGGACCCACCGATCCTAGTGGCCCCGAATGAGCGGGACCCCTCATCCGGAAACAGGCATTGGAGGAAGGCGATCGATTTTCCCCTAGGGGGCGGTCAGACAGTGACCGGCTTCGCCGCGCTGCGGGACCCTGGCAATCATGCCAGATCTGGTTTCGCACTTTTCAGGCGCGGCCGCTTGATCGAGGGCAGCGGCGAAGATGGATACCGGCCACCCTCTATCTTCGGCTCTGCAGGTTCGTTTCGCCATCTTCGGCTGTTCGGCGAACTGCACTTGGAAGGGTTCGAGGTTAGCCACACGAAGGACGGCTTTCGATGGGACGAGGATGAAGAGCCATTCCTCCAGTTGCTAAAGGAGCATCTCGATACCGATGATCTCCCACTGCTACGACAAGCGGACGCGTTCAGGGCTCTTGCGTCAAAGCGGGACCGCGGCAAGGTCGCCGCCGAAGCGCTCGCGCGTACCGGCGACGTCATGCAATCCGCCCTCCCCGAAACACTTCCAAAGGTCGCCGATGCGGCGCCTATAGAGACCAGTTCCGAAACACTGGCACCGCAGCCGATGCTTGCGGAGCGTGAGTTGCGCTTTGACTTCCGGGGGCAGCAATGGATTGTCAACATCGTGCTTTCCGACGATCCGACTGAGGGCGATTGGCTGACCATCAGCGACAGGGGCGCCACCGATGGTCGGATTGAGACGTTGGAGATCCGCATCGCCATGGCTCACCCGTTCATGGTGGCGTTCGCGCAAACCCGGACCGACGAGGTCGAGGCGATGATCCGGGTCGGTGCCGCAATGGCTCTTTCGGAAAAGCTCGCCCGGCGCTCCGGCGTCAAGTTCGCCGGCACCGTGCGACGAAATTTCAACGAGATTCTGCGTGAGGCGCTGTCGAAGCCATGAGCCCGGACGATCAGCACGCCGGCAAGCAGCCGCCCTCGGTCGTAACTCCCGCTGGCGGGGCGCCGCTGCCACCCGGCGTGAAGTGGATGCCGCGCGAAGGGGGCGAGGCTGCGGGCCTGATTGGGCGCAGCAAGCTTGATAAGCAGGCACGTGCCCAGCTTCTGCAGTCATCTGCCGAAATCCTTGGCTCCGGTGTCAGCCCGGCGACGAAGACCGGCTCCGCTACTGGACTCATCGTCGGCCAAGTGCAGAGCGGCAAGACCATGTCGTTTACCACCGTCATCGCACTCGCCAGGGATAACGGATTTCCGCTCGTGGTTCTCATCGGAGGCGGCAAGGATCCTCTGCTAACGCAGTCCCACGACCGGCTCGCCCGCGATCTCGATGTCGAGGGGGGCGACAGCCTCCCGCAATGGAAGATGCGGAAAAACATCCGGCCGCAGGATGCGCATGACGAACAACTCGTGAAGCAGACCCTGGAGAACTGGGCGGACACGGCGCTTGAGCCGGACGAGAAAGCCACCCTTCTTTTGACGGTGCTGAAGCAGAACCAGCGACTGCAGGGGCTGACGAATCTGCTGGGGAAATTCGACTTATCGATTACGCCGGTCCTCATCATCGATGACGAGGCGGACCAAGCAAGCTTGAACACCAAGATTAATCAGGGTCAGGAGAGCACCACTTACAGCCGGCTCCAGGAGCTCCGCCGGACGCTACCCTGCCACACCTATCTCCAATACACGGCGACTCCGCAGGCACCGCTTCTCATCAACATAGCGGATACGCTGTCGCCGGATTTTGTGAGAGTGCTTCAGCCGGGCGACGACTATGTCGGGGGCGGCGAGTTTTTCTCCGGCCGCAGCCACTTCATTCGCGACATCCCCGCTGCCGACATTCCGCCCACGGGCGCGTTTCCGTCGGACCCGCCCTCGAGCATGCTAGAGGCAATGCGCCTATTCTTTGTTGGCCTTGCTGCGAGTCGCACCCGGCGTTCCATGCTCATCCACCCGTCGCGCATGCGGTCCGATCACCGGGATGTCGTGCAGTGGGTGACCGCAGCGAAGGATGAGTGGCACCGCACCTTGCAGCTTTCGCCGGGTGATCCCGACCGCGCAGCGCTGGTCGACGAGTTCCAGGAGGCGTATGACGATCTCGCAACCACCGCTGCCGATCTCCCGGCGTTCACCGAAATTGTTGCGAGGCTGCCCCGCGCGCTGCGAAACACCACGCCGATAGAGTTTAACACCAATGGACGTCCGAAGGCCCCGGAAATCAATTGGCGCGACGCCGAAGGCTGGATTCTCGTCGGTGGCCAGGCGGTTGATCGCGGGTTCACCGTCGAACTGCTGACCGTGACATACATGCCGCGCGGTGTAGGCGTGGGGAACGCCGACACTTTGCAGCAGAGGGCACGGTTCTTCGGTTACAAACGACGCTATCTCGGACTTTGCAGAATTTTCCTGGAGCCCGATACGCGGACCGCCTTCGAGAACTACGTCGAGCATGAGGACATCATGCGCCGGGAGTTGCAACGCTTCGCCGACACCGGCGAAAATCTACGGACTTGGCGGCGACGTCTGGTCTTGGACGCGAACCTGAAGCCTTGCCGCAAGAGTGTCATATCAGACGATTACATACGGGCGCGTCCCGGCGGCGGGTGGTCCCAGCAGCGCGGGGCCGAGATGTCAACCGATGCGATGGCGGCAAATACGGCAGTCGTACATGCGCTGATCAACGAGTTCGCTTTCGAGCTAGATACGGCCACCTACGTGTCGTCGGAAAGGGCGCAGCAGCACGAGGTCGCGCGCGAGGTGCCGTTGCAGCGCGTCGTGGACATGCTTGTCGATTATAGACTGGAGGATCCGAAGGACACTGCAATTTTCACCGGAATCCTGGTAGCTCTGGGGGAGGGGCTGTCTCAAGACCCCAACGCAACAGCGATGGTTTATAGGATGCGGCCGAACGCGACCGGCGAACGGACGACGACCGGCGGCACTCTTCCGGAAGGCTTCCAGCAAGGGCGAACCGCGCTCTCGGGTGGCGGAACGGCGTACCCAGGCGACAACGTCTTCATGGACCGCGCACGGCTCACGCTGCAACTGCATACTTACGATCTAAGACGCGATCCCCGCGGACCGGTTGTAGTGCGCGCCGCGCCATTAATCGCAATCCACATTCCTTCCGCTCTCGCGCGGGCTTGGCTTGTCCAGATTCAGGCCGGGCAGGCAGATACTGCGTGAGCGGCCCGTTTTCGACTCTGCTGGCTGGGCTTTCGGCGCCGGCAGCGTCGGGCAGCTTCCATGTGCTGCGCCTACCCGGCAGCGCAAGCTATTACGCCGGTCGGGACTCGGCGGGAGCGGCAACGCTCCTGATTGCGGCATCGGGGACGGGCAGGACGGTCCCTCTCAGGCTGGCGGGGATAGAGGCGCGTTTCGGCATGGCGTGTCGAGTGGCGGAGCCGGGCGGCTCGGAGAGAACGGAAGCGTTGACCGCCGTTGTGTGCCTTTCGCGGGATCCGGGCGTCGAGGAGTACTTTGGGCGGGTTGTTGATCTTCTTGTTGGGGTGCTTGGACCAATTCCCACCGTCTCAGCGGTGGCCGCCTCAATCAACGAACTGGTCGAACTGTTCCAGAAACTGCGACGTCCGCCCCGCAAGCCGATTATGGGACTGGTCGGGGAGCTGCTTATTATTGCTTGTGCCGCAGATGCTGCGGCGGCGGTAGCGGCATGGCGAGGTGATTCCGACGAGCGCTACGACTTCGCCGTCGCCGACCTGCGGGTCGAATCGAAGGCGTCGTCGTCACGGGTACGGGCACACTTCATATCGGCGGATCAGGCGGATCCGCCCGCAGGCGTGGTAGGTCTCCTAGTATCGGCCTTCGTCGAACAGACCGGCGGCGGCGCGTCACTGAAAGAGCTTCTGGATCTCATCGAATGCAGGCTGCCTGGCCACGGAGATGTATTACGCCTGCGCAGCATCGTGGCCGACACCCTCGGACGGGATCTCCCGGTTGCGTTGAGCTGGTCATTCGACATCGCGGTAGCGCGGTCGTCGCTCGCATGGTTTGACCTTCGTACGATTCCGGCAATTCGCGGCCCACTGCCGGAAGGAGTCTCCGGCGTCCGCTTCACCACCGATCTTGCCGGATGCTCACCGGTTTCGGCTGGCGCTCTTGGATCCGTTAGTGCCGCGGCGCGAAGAATGCTTCCGCCTTAGAGTCAGAACGGCCGACCGTATCGGCACCTGGCGGCCCGAGGAACGCGCGTACCTTGCGAAGGACCGCCGGCAAATCAATCAACTCACATTCCCAGATCACGAGATGGCGCCATCCTGCTGCCTCAAGGCGGATCGAAGTCTGCACGTCGCGCTCCCTGTTCCTGGCCAGCTTGGGCAGCCAGTAGCTCTGTCTCGTGACGGGGACGTTCGCATGGCAGCAACCGGAGTGCTGGTGCCAGAAGCATCCGTGCATCAGTATGGCAGCACGGCGTGCCGGGAAAGCAATATCCGGTGTTCCGGGAAGGTCACGCCGGTGCAGGCGGAAGCGGTAGCCCGATCGGTGAAGTAGCCTCCTGAGCGCGAGTTCTGGTCCGGTATCTTTACTCTTGATGGCACGCATGACGCGGCGGCGTCCGGTAGTGACCTCCTCAAACATAACGCGTTAGCGAGTTCGTTCGCGGAACGCCTGCGCCGCGTGCTCGAATGTCACCTGAGGCTCGCGCAGCGGGCGCACATTACGAGTTCCGGCGTTGTGCAGGCGTGCACAGAATGGCTCATCACGGCAATCCAGCCCGAGCTCCCGGTGCGGGCAAGCGCGGCTTCGGCCGCTGCGATGTCCTCCTCGCTCGGTTTCCGATATCGGCCCAGGGTAGAAAACTCGCCGGTTTCTGTAACGAGGATCCAGCGGGGGTCGCGGGAGTTTGGCATAGGGGCACCCTGGGTTCTGACAGATTAGGGCGGCTTTCTCGGTTTAGACACCGTTCATGATAGCCAGAAATCAGACCGAGGTGGGCTGCCGTGGGGCAGGCTTGAAAGGGGCGACGTTGATCCCGGTCGCCCACTGCCGAGCATGTGCAATGTCATAGCTGTTCTGCATCCGCATCATGGTTTCCATTGAAATCCCGAACGCCTTTTCGATCCGCACCGCCATCTCGGCGGAGAGGTGAGCGCGTTCGTTCAGGAGCGTCGATAGCGTCGCCCGTGTCACACCGAGCACCTCGGCCGCTCTCGTCACCGACAGGCCCAGGGGTTCTATAATCTCATGCCTGATGAAGCTGCCCGGATGTGCGGGACGCTTCATCCGAAAACCGGAAACCGCCTTCATAGCCACCCCCTAGTGGTAATCCTCATAGTCCAGGTCGACAATCTCGATCTCCTCGCGGTCGATCCAAAACGTTATCCGCCAGTTCTTGGTAACGAGCAGGCTCCAGGTTCCCTTCCGGTCACCAGTAAGCGGGTGGGCCTTCCAGTTCGGTATTGTCCGCAGCTCATCCTCGCCCCCCATGTCCTGGAGGAAGGAGACGATTCGGCGAACCTTCTCGACCACTGCCGGCTGGAGACCGCTGGTGTCGTCGTTCTCAATCAACCGCCGAAGCCCTTTATGGACGACGTTCCTGATCTTCATGTGGAGACATAGGCTGCTGACTGTTCGGTGTCAAGTGACGCCATACAGACTAGGCTCGGCCGGCTCACATCCCGATCCCGAGCCCACGCCCGAGGTCGTAGCCGATGCTCACGGCCAACTGGCGCGTGAGATTGCCCGCGAACTCGTGCTCGCCGATGCCAAGCTGCATCTTTCTTCCCGCGAGAATGGATTCGAGCTGCGGGTCGCGTTCCAGGCTCTTGGCCATCTCGCCCATGTCGCTTCGGATCGCGCGCATCCCCGTCATGTCGCCTTCCACGTAGGCGCGGGTCCGTGCGGCGTCCAGCTTCTGCCAGCGTTGCACAAACCGATCCGCCCGTCGTGGCGCGTTCTGCCGCAAATCGCCCTCAAGCTGCAAAACCTGGACGGCGCGCCGAAGATTGCCGCCTGCAGCCTCGTGGGCCAGCGCCGGGTCGGCGCGGTAGGCCCGCTCTACGTCGCGGGAATAGTGCGGGTTGAGCGCGTCCAGTGCCTGCCGAGCATGCCTCAATTCTTCCCGCTTATCCCCAAGCAGTCCCCTCTGATCCAGCTCCGCGAGCGTCATTCCGCCCTCCTGAGCTTGAAACATTGCGGCGACGGCGCGCGCGTGACGCTGAAGCGTCGCGCGAGCGGCGATCCGGTGCTCCCTCTCGGCCTCGCTTGCCTGATCCGCGCTCCGGTCCGGCCGATCCCAGCCACGCCGTTCGGCAAACCCGGCCCCATAATCCGACGCCATGTCCTTGGCGCGGTCGCGCGACAGCGTGCGCACGAGCTGATCGCGGTCGGCAAAATCGTCGCGGCCGTAATGGAGTTCCACCCCGTCGCGGTGCCGCGACAGCGCCACATAGGCGGCATGCCGGTCCATGCCCGGCGTGGCCAGCACATGCGCCCGGTCAACGGTCACGCCCTGCGCCTTGTGCACCGTCGCCGCGTAACCGTGGTCGACATGCGCATAGTCCTTGAGGTCGAAGGCGACGCGGCGGCCGTCGTCCAGCCGCGCGGAGAGGTGTTGCGGCGTGACCGCCTCGACGGTGCCGAGCGTCCCGTTCTTCACGCCAAGGCCGCGCTCGTTCTTCAGGAACATGATGCGGTCGCCGACCGCAAATTGCCGCGCGCCGCGCTCGACGGTGAGGTGCACGTCGCCGCCCAACTCGCCCGCTTCCCGCAGTCGGCCGCGCGCCAGCTCGTTCAGCTCGCGAACCTCGGCGTTCGTGTGCGTCAGGATGATGCGGCTCGCATCCGGTGCGGCATGGCGGTCGCGTTCCCAGCCCGAAATCAGCTCGGCGCGCGCCTGCTCGCGCGTCTCGGCCGCGTGCACCATGCCGCGCTGCTCGTAGGCTTCGATGGCCTCGTCCGTGCGGCCGGTGGCCAGCGCCCGGGTGGCGTCGCGCTGCCAGTCCTCGTGCTGGCGGCGAACCTCGGTGATCTCCGCCGCGCCATGCCGCTCCGCAATCGACCGGAACGCGGCGCCGGCTTCGATCGCCTGCAACTGCTCGGGGTCGCCGACCAGCACCACCTTGGCCTTCGCCTTCTCGGCGGCGGACAGGATGCGTTCCAGTTGTCGCGAGCCGATCATCCCGGCTTCGTCGATCACCAGAACGTCCCGGCTGGTCAGCAGGTCGCGGCCCTGATCCCACTGGTTCTCCAGGCTCGCCAGCGTTCGCGACGCGATGCCGGAACCGCTCTCCAGGCTCTCGGCCGCAATGCCGGACAGTGCGGCGCCGCGGACCGCGAAACCCTCCGCCTCCCACGCTTCGCGCGCCACCCCCAGCATCGCCGACTTGCCGCTGCCGGCGGTGCCGACCACGGACGCCAACCCTTCCTTCCCGGTCACATGCTTGAAGGCATCGCGCTGCTCGCCGGAGAGACGTAGGCCGTGGGTCTCGGCTACCTCCAGGGCTTCTGTGCAGCTGCGGTCACTGACGCCCTGGTGGCGAGCGCCCGACAGTTCGCCGGCGGCGTGCGCCAGCCGCGCTTCGACGGCGAGCATGTCCCGGCTCGTGAACCGCCTCTGCCCATGTCCGTCCCGCCCAAGCGCGACCAGCTCGGGTGCGCCACGGACCGCGCTCATCGCGCGGTCGAACTGCTCCTTGCCGTCGCTGTGCCGGTGCACGAAGGCGGCGAGGTCGCGGTTGGTGAATGTCGCCTGCTGCCGGGTGATCGCGTCGATGGCGATATCCGGGTTGGCGATGATCCGGTCGCCGTTCTCGCGCGCGATCCGGAGGTGATCCTCGACGCGCTCGGCCTCTTCACCGTGCTCGAACCGGCGGAATCCGGCGGCGCCGATCTTGTGCTGCGGCTCCAGGTCGATGCCCTGCTGCGCAAAACCGCGGTGATCGATGCGGGCGTCGATGTCGAGCGCGGCCAGCCGCTCGTTCACGTGATCGGCCCAATGCTCGCGCCATTCCCGCAGTCGTTCGGTCTTGTTCCAGTCGCGGACCTTCTTGTCGAAGCCGCTCTCGCCGACCTCGCGCATCGTCAGCATGACATGCGCGTGCGGGCGCGACAGGCCGTCCGCGCCCATCGCCCAGTGCACGTTCAAATCGGCCACCATTCCTTGATCGACAAACTCGCGCTGCACGAAGTCGCGGGCGAGGTCGATGCCCTGCGCCTGGCTCATCTCGCACGGGATCGCAAACTCCACCTCGCGCGCCAGCTGCGCGTCACGGCGGACCTCGCCGGCCTCGACGCTGTTCCAAAGCGTGGCGCGGTCGCCGAGTTCTTCGGGTGCGCCGTCCGGCAGCAGAACCTCGGAATGCACCACGCCCGACTTGTTCG
>CAXUEX010000052.1:0-9802 GCA_964250215.1 uncultured Acetobacteraceae bacterium
ACAGCGCCCCGAGCGAAAAATCCTCGCCGCCCAGGATATACCGCTCGCCCACGCGCCCCCGTTCCAGCGCCAGCGCGTGCCCCTCCGCCACGTCGTCCACATGCACGATGTTCAGCCCGGTATCGACGAACGCCGGCATCCTTCCCGTCGCCACGTCGCGGATCATCTTGCCCGTCGGCGTCGGCTTGATGTCGCGCGGCCCGATCGGCGTGGACGGGTTCACGATCACCGCCGGCACGCCCTCGTCACGCACCAGTTCCAGCACTGCCTGCTCGGCGAAATACTTGCTGCGCTTGTAGGTGCCGATCACTCGATCCGCCGACACCGGCGTGGTCTCGTCGGCCGGCGTGCCGTCGCCCGTCAGCCCCAGCGCCGCCACGCTGCTGCAATAAACCATCCGCCCCACGCCGGCATCGCGCGCCGCCAGCAGCAGCGCCCGCGTGCCGGCCACATTCGCTGCCATCATCGCTTCCGGGTCCGGCACCCACAGCCGGTAATCGGCCGCCACATGCACCAGCGTGCCGCAGCCCCGCACCGCGCGCCCCAGCGACTCGGGATCGCGCAGATCCCCCTCCACAAGCTCGGCCTCCACCCCCGCCAGGTTCCGCCGGTCCCCGCCGGGCCGCACCAGCAGCCGCAGAACATGGCCGCGCGTCAGCAGCACCCGGGCGACCGCGGAGCCCACGAACCCCGTGGCCCCGGTGATGAGCGTCATCGGCATAAGCCGCCCTGTAGCCGCGCCGCCGCCGCCGCTCAAATCGGTTGCGGCCCGCCCGACGTGCTTCCTATATGCCCTTCGATGCAACTGAGCCGGGACCTGGTCACCACCGTCGTCACGCTCGCGCGCCTGATCCGCACCGAGGCCGACAAACGCGCCCGCGCCCACGGCATGACCCGGGCGCAATGGGGCATCCTGCTGCACCTGGAGGCCCACCCCGGGCTGCTGCAAAAGGAACTGGCCGACATCCTGGAAGTGGAGCCCATCACCGTCGCTCGGCTCGTGGACCGGCTGGAAGCCCGCGGCATGGTCGAGCGCCGCGGCGACCCCGCCGATCGCCGCTGCTGGCGCCTGCACCTTACCGACGCCGCGCGCCCGCTGATGGGCGAGGTAAACCTGCAACTCGACGAGCTATCGCAAGCCACCTGCGCCAGGCTGGATCAGCAGACGCAATCGGTGGTGACGGAGGCGCTGCGGCAGATGCGCGATACCGTGAACCACCAGGCGCGCGAAAAGCCGGAAGCCGCCCGGGAGCCCGCATGAGGCCCCGCGCCGCATGAGCGAAGTCATCCGGTTGCCATCGCGCGACGACACGCTCTGGGCCGTGATGGCCTCGCTCGGCAAAACCGCCCGGATCGCCGACATCTACCCCAACCGCCACGCCGCCCTCGCCGACCGCAACTGGCGGGAAGCCCAGGTAAGGGCCTATGCGCAATTTCTCCGCACCACCCGCCAGCCGGTGCCGCAATACAGCGTGGCGCCGATCCGGCGGGCCGACCTGCCAAAATCCTGGCGCCCCCTGCCCGCGCTCGGGTTCCTGCGCGGCCAATTCGTCTGAGGTGCCAGGGGGTCGCTACCCCCGGCACCTCTCCCGATTCAGCCCAGCGTATCCACCGCCCGCACCAGCCCGGAAGCCGCCGGATTGCGCACGCCGTGGCGCAGCACGATGTCAGCGCTGCCCACCGGCCGGCCGTAATAATTCGAATCCGCCTCCCGCTCCGGCGCCACCACCGAACCATCCAGGCTGATCCCGGCATACGCGCCGCTCGAAGAAGCCCACACGATGATATCGGCCCCGACATTTGCCGTCGTCGCACCCTCCACCGTCGAACCGAGCGTCGCCACCGCGATGCCCGCATTGGCGCCGATCTTGAACTTGTCCGTCATCAGCGCATTCAGCGCCCGCTCCGTCATGATGAACATGATCATTTCGGATTCCTGCGCCCCGATCTGCAAGCCGAAGCTGGCCGAAGCAACCGTGTAGAACGCCGGATCGCTCCAGCCATGCGCGCCGCGCACCAGCAGCACCGCGCGCCCACCCTCGCCACCGAAGAAGAACCCGGCCTTGAAGATGCGCGGCGCAATCAGAACCGCCCGCGCCCGCCGCATCAGTTGGCGCGCATTGCCGAATTCCTTGTCGCGCCGCAGATCCTGCAGCGTGCCCAGCGCGTGGTCCACGGTCGCCTGCTGGTCCGACTGCGCCCGCGCCGGCACTGCCACGCTCGCCGCCGCCAGCAGGGCCGCGCCCAGGAACAGGCCGCTCCGTTTCATTGCCATGTGCATTGTCTCGTCTCCTGCAAACCGGTCACGAAATCGTGGCCAGATTGCGGGCCACAACCGCGGCACCGGTGGTTTGTTCCCTGCTGCCGTGCAAAAAACCATGTCAGGGTCGGCCGAGCGCCGCAATCAAGCGGCGCAGCACCGCCTGCAACCCCGATGCCCGCCCCGGGTTCCAAACCGGATCGTCCTCATCCAGGTAAGCACGTTGCGCGATCTCGAGCTGGATCGCCTGCACGCCCGCCGCCGGCTGCCCATAATGCCGCGTGATCCACCCCCCTTTGAACCGGCCGTTCAGCACGCTGTCGTATGCCGACCCCACCGCCTCCACCGCGCGCTCCGCAAAATGGGCGGAGGCCGACCGGCCATCGTTGGTGCCGAAGCTCAACGCCGGCAGCGTGCCCGCAAACAGCCGCGGAACCCGAGAACGGATCGAGTGTGCATCGAACAAGCACGCTGTGCCGTGCGCGTCGCGTATCCGCGCCAGTTCGCCCGCCAGCGCCCCATGGTACGGATGCCAATACCGATCGAGACGAGCCGCGGTCTCCGGCGCATCCCGCCAGATCGCCTCGCCCGCAAATGTCTTCGCCGGCACCAGCCCGGTTTCCGCCTGGCCGGGATAAAGCTTTTCGCCATCCGGGGCGCGATTGAGATCCACCACGTATCGCGAATGCGTGGCAATCAGCAGCGTCGCATCGGTCTCTTCCACGAAATCGTACAGCCGATCCACATGCCAATCCGTATCCGGCAGCGCGCGGCCAACCGCCGTGAACTGCGCGGCGATCTCCGGTGGCACATAGGTGCCGGCGTGGGGAATACTCACCAGCAGCCTGCCGCCGCCGCGCCGCAGCCGGAACAGGTCTGGCGAGGCACTCATCCCAGCAGCGCCTCCGGCACCAGATCGCGCAGCCCGCCCGCGGCAACCATTTCGGTGGCGGCGGCAATATCCGGGGCCAGAAAACGGTCCTGCGTGTAGGCCGCAACCCGCGCGCGCAACCGAAGCTGCGCTTCCTGGATCGGCGCGGAAGCCGCGTGCGGCGCGTGGAATTCGATGCCCTGCGCGGCGGCCAACCATTCGATGCCGATGATCGTCTGCGTGTTGTCGAGCATCGCGTGCAAGCGCCGCGCCGCGTGCGTCGCCATGGAAACATGGTCCTCCTGGTTGGCACTCGTCGGCAGGCTGTCCACGCTCGCCGGATGCGCCAGCATCTTGTTCTCCGATGCCAAGGCGGCGGCCGTGACATGCGCGATCATGAAACCGGAATTGATCCCCGGTTCGGCAACCAGAAACGCCGGCAGCCGGCTCAGCGCAGGATCGGTGAGCAGCGCGATACGACGCTCGGACAAAGCACCGATTTCCGCAATCGCCAGCGCCAGATGGTCGGCGGCCAGCGCCACCGGCTCGGCATGGAAATTGCCGCCGGACAGCACATCGCCATCGGCAAAGATCAGCGGATTGTCGCTCGCCGCATTCGCCTCGATCTGCAGCACGCAAGCCGCATGGCGCATCGCGTCCAGGCACGCGCCCAGCACCTGCGGCTGGCAGCGCAGGCTGTACGGATCCTGCACCCGGCCGCAATCCAAATGGCTTTCGCGAATGCAACTGCCCGCCAGCAAACGCCGCAGGATGGCCGCGATTTCGATCTGCCCTCTCTGCCCGCGTGCCGCATGGATGCGCGGATCGAACGGCGTGTCGGAGCCCTTCGCCGCATCCACCGAAATCGCACCCGTAACCAGCGCCGCGGCCAGCAGCCTCTCGGCGCGGAACAACGCCGCCAGCGCCAGCGCCGTGGAAACCTGCGTGCCGTTCAGCAGCGCCAGCCCTTCCTTTGGCGCCAGTTCGATCGGCGCCAACCCGGCGCGGCGCAACGCTTCCGCGGCAGGCAGTCGCACACCCGCGAACTCCGCTTCGCCCTCGCCGATCAGCGTCGCCGCGAGATGCGCCAGCGGCGCCAGATCGCCCGAGGCACCCACCGAACCTTTTTCCGGAATGCAGGGCACGATTCCGGTTTCCAGCAGACGATGCAGCGCCTGCACCACCAGCGGCCGCACGCCGGAAAAGCCGCGCGCAAGCCCGACGATTTTCAGCGCAATGATCAACCGCACGATGCCCGCCGGCAGCAGCGCGCCCACACCGGCGCTGTGCGACAGCACCAGACGCCGCTGCAATTCCGCAAGCCGGTCCGGCGCTATCGTGGTGGTGGCAAGCGCGCCGAAACCGGTGTTGATGCCATACACAACCCGGTTCGCCGCAAGAATGTCGCCGACGATCGCCGCCGAGCCAGCCAGGCGTTCGTCGATACCGGCCGCCAGCACCGGAGCGGCGCCGGCACAAAGCGCGCGCAATTCGGCAATCCCCAGCGGCGCCGCGCCGATTTCCACGCGGTTCATGGCCCTGCCGAAAGCATCGGCAGGTCCAATCGCTGCTCCCGCGCGCAATCCAGCGCCTCGGGATAACCGGCATCCGCGTGGCGCATCACGCCCGTTGCGGGGTCGTTCCATAACACGCGCGCAATCCGCCGGTCGGCCGCAACACTCCCGTCGCACACGATCACCATGCCGGCGTGCTGCGAAAACCCCATGCCCACGCCGCCGCCATGGTGCAGCGACACCCAGGTGGCGCCGCTGGCCGTGTTCAGCAGCGCGTTCAGCAACGGCCAATCGGAAACCGCGTCCGATCCGTCGCGCATCGCCTCGGTTTCGCGATTGGGGCTAGCCACCGAACCGCTATCCAGATGGTCCCGCCCGATCACGATCGGCGCCCGCACCCGGCCATCGCACACTGCCGCGTTGAACGCCAGCCCCACGCGGTGCCGGTCGCCCAACCCCAGCCAGCAGATGCGCGCCGGCAACCCCTGGAAGCGGATGCGCCGCGATGCATGTTCCAGCCACCGATGCAAATGCGTATCGTGCGGCATCAGCCCGGCCACGATCTCGTCGGTAACGGCGATGTCCGCCGGATCGCCGGAAAGCGCCACCCAGCGGAACGGACCTTTGCCGCGGCAGAACAATGGCCGGATATAGGCCGGCACGAAACCGGGGAAATCGAACGCGTCCGCCAGCCCATCGTCCTTCGCCACCTGCCGGATGTTGTTACCATAGTCCACTGTGGGGATCCCCAGACGATGGAAGCCGAGCATCGCCTGCACGTGCGCGCGCATGGAATGCCGCGCCGCCTCCGCCACACGCGCCGGATTGGCCGCGCGTTCCTGTTCCCATTGCGCAACGCTCCAGCCGGCCGGAAGGTAACCGTTCACCGGATCGTGCGCCGAAGTCTGGTCCGTCACCGCATCGGGCCGGATGCCGCGCGCCAGGATTTCGGGAAACAGCTCCGCCGCATTGCCGCAAAGCCCGACGGAAACCGCCCTGCCCTCGCGATGCGCCGCGTCGATCATCGCGAGCGCCGCATCCAGCGTCGGCGCGCGCGCGTCGAGGTAACCGGTCTCCAGCCGCTTCTCGATGCGGCTCTCCTGCGCTTCGATCGCCAGCATCGATGCCCCGGCCAGCACCGCGGCAAGCGGCTGCGCCCCACCCATGCCGCCGAGGCCCGCCGTCAGAATCCACTTCCCCGAAAGATTGCCACCGTAATGCTGCCGCCCAAGTTCCACGAACGTTTCGTAGGTGCCCTGCACGATGCCCTGGCTGCCGATATAAATCCACGAACCCGCCGTCATCTGCCCATACATCATCAGCCCCAGCCGATCGAGCGCCGAGAAATGCTCCCAATTCGCCCAATGCGGCACCAGGTTGCTGTTCGCGATCAACACCCGCGGCGCGTCCGCGTGCGTCGGGAACACGCCCACCGGCTTGCCGGATTGCACCAACAACGTTTCTTCCGGCCCCAGCCGCCGCAGCGTCGCCACGATCGCGTCGAAACACGCCCAGTTGCGCGCGGCACGCCCGATGCCGCCATACACCACCAATTCCTCCGGCCGCTCCGCAACCTCCGGATCGAGATTGTTCATCAACATCCGCAGCGGCGCCTCCGTCTGCCATGACCGCGCGGAAATCTCGCTGCCCCGCGCCGCCCGCACCGGCCGCGCATTGTGCCGATTTTCCGTCATGCGACTCCTTCCCCCGGAGCAAACCGCCCGCTCAGACGAAAACGGCTGCCGGGATGCGTGAGCCGCGCGACGGATACCGGCCGCGCTTGCGAAAACGTCCGGCGCACCACGAGCAGGCATGGCGATCCCGCCAAAATGCCAAGCTGCATCGCCGTGGCCGCATCCGCCGCAATCGCCTGCACGCCATGCTCGGCTTCCGAAAGCGGTGCCACGCGGCTAAGAAACGCGTTCGGCGTCGTCTGCGAAAAATCCTCATCCAGGTAGCCAGGCGCGATCTCCGGATGCACGAACCGGTCCTCGATCTGCAGCGGAACGTCATTTTCGTCGTGCCGAATTACCGAGCGGAACGCCGCCTCGCCCTCTTCCATGTCGAGATCCGCGGCCGTGCCAGGCGGCGGAATTTCCAGGCACAGTGCCAGCACCGTGGCACGATGCGCGCCGCCGCGCGCCGCGATCTCGCAAGCGATGTTGCGGATTTCAACCAGGCCGGATTGCGCAACCGCTTCGGCCACGAAAGTGCCCACGCCCGGAACCCGCCGCACGCGCCGTTCCGAAGCCAATTCGCGCATGGCGCGGTTCACGGTCATGCGCGAAACCCGGAACGCGGCGCTCAGCGCCGGCTCGCTCGGCAGCAGCGCACCCACAAGCCAATCGCCGCGCGCAATGCCGTCGGCAATGCTGCGCTTCACGGTGCGATAAGGCGCCTCCCGCATCAGCCGGCCCGCGCCAGCGCGTTGTCGTAGGCGTCCCGGATCGCCTCGTGGCGCAGATGGCGATAATCCCGCACCCGCCACTCGCCCGCCACCATCGCATGCTTGGCCGGCGAGTGCGGCGCCGCGAAAATCGCCGCATCCAGCCAATAAGCCGGATCGTCGCTCGCCCGGCGCCAAGCCATTTCCGGCGCAGGTTCTATCACCACGAAATCGGCGCGCGCTCCCACCGCGATCCGGCCCGCCTCGCGCCCGCCCGCCTGCGCGCCGCCGCGCGCGGCTTCTTGCCACAGCGCCACGCCGGTATGGCCCGTGCCGCCAATGCCTATATTCCGCCGCCGCAGCGCCAGGCGCTGGCTGTATTCCAATGTCCGCAGTTCCGTAAATGCATCGGTGCAAACATTGCTGTCGCTGCCGATGCCGAAAACCCCGCCGGCATCGGTAAGAGCGGGAAAATCGAAAATCCCGTCCCCAAGATTGGCCTCCGTCGTCGGGCACAGGCCAATCACCGCACCCGAAGCCGCAACACGGCGCTTTTCCTCCACCGAACTATGCGTGCCATGAATCAAGCACCAATGCCGGTCCACAGGGGCATGATCCAGCAGCCACGCCATCGGCGGCGCACCGCGATCGCGCACGCAATCCGCCACCTCCGCAATCTGCTCCGAAACATGAATATGGATCGGCACCCGCGGATCGATCGCCGCCGCACCCTCGGCCACCCGCGCCAGCGAAGCCGCCGGCACCGCGCGCAAACTATGCGGCGCCAGGCCGAACCGCAGATCGCCCGTGCCGCGCCCCCGCGCCGCCTCCAGCATCGCCAGCGCCTCGTCCGCCCGGTTGAAAAACTGCCGCTGCGCAAACTCGATGGCGCCCGCACCGAACCCCGCGGTCTCGTACACGCCGAACAGCAACGTCAGCGCAATCCCCGCCTCCGCCGCCCCCTCGATCAGCGCCTCCGCCATCTCGGTGCGCCGCGCATAAGGCTTTCCCTGCGCGTCATGATGCAGATAATGAAACTCCACCAACCCCGTATAGCCGCCCTCCAGCAGAAGCATGCCCAGATAGGCGCCCGTCGCCCGCATCAGCGCCGGGGTCATCCATTCCGCATGCGCATACATAATGCGCCGCCAGCTCCAGAAATCGTCCGGCCCCGCCGCGTGCTCGGCCAACCCCGCCATGGTGCGCTGAAAAGCGTGGCTGTGCAGATCGGTCATGCCCGGCAGCAGCGCACCGGCCACGCGCTCGCCGTCCGTTCCATCGTCTATCGTAACAATATCGCCGCCCTCGATGCCGATGCGCTTGCGCGCCGCAAAACCGGTCTCCAGCAGCACCCAGTCGGGAAGAAGGTGACGCACTTGGCACCAAGCTGTCTAGACAGCTAGCGTAAGACCCCCCGCCCGGAGAGACAAGCCGTGCACGCCGCCGACGCCATCTGGCTGGGCCACCTCGCCACCATGCAGCCCGGCACGCCCTACGGCGCCGTGCCCAACGGCGCGCTCGCCGTGCGCCACGGCCGCATCGCCTGGGTGGGGCCGGCAGCCGAGCTCCCCGCGGTGCTGGCCGGCCCGAACACCGAAACGCACCAAACCGACGGCGCCTGGATCACCCCCGGCCTGATCGATTGCCACACCCACCTGGTGTTCGCCGGCGAGCGCAGCGCGGAGTTTGAAGGCCGCCTGCTCGGCACCGGTTACGCGGCTGCGGCGCGCCACGGCGGCGGCATCCTCTCCACCGTCCGCGCCACGCGCGCCGCCGACGAACCCACGCTCGCCGCCCTCGCCACACCCCGGCTCGAAAGGCTGATGGCGGACGGCGTCACCACCGTGGAAATCAAGTCCGGCTACGGTCTCGATCTGGAATCGGAACTGAAAATGCTGCGCGTGGCCCGCAATCTCGGCCGCGCCCATGGCCTGCGGGTGCGCACCACGCTGCTCGCCGCGCACGCCGTGCCGCCGGAATTCGCCGGCAATGCCGACGCCTATATCGACCACATCGTGCGCACCATCCTGCCCCAAGCCGCGCGCGCCGGCCTGGCCGATGCGGTGGACGCCTTCGCCGAAACCATCGCCTTCTCGCCCGCCCAGGTGCGCCGCGTATTCGCCGCCGCGCAAGCGCACAGCCTGCCCGTAAAACTGCACGCCGACCAGCTTTCCGACGGCAACGGTGCCGCGCTGGCCGCCGAGTTCGGCGCCTTTTCCGCCGACCATCTGGAATACACCAACGAAGCCGGCGTGCGCGCCATGGCGGCTTCGGAAACGGTCGCGGTGCTGCTGCCCGGCGCCTATCTCACCGTCGGCGCCACGCAGCCGCCCCCGGTGTCCCTGTTCCGTGCCCACAACGTCCCGATGGCGGTCGCCACCGACTGCAATCCAGGCTCCTCGCCGCTCATCTCGCTGCTCCTGGCCGGCAATCTAGCCTGCGGATTGTTCCGCCTGACGCCGGAAGAAGTGCTGGCCGGCATGACGCGCCAAGCCGCGCGCGCGCTCGGCCTGCAAGCGGAAACCGGCACACTCGCGCCCGGACTGGCCGCCGATTTCGCCGTCTGGCCGATCCACCACCCGCGCGAACTGGCCTATTGGATCGGCGGCCTGGCGCCGTCGGTCCGCATCAGCAAGTAGGGCGGATAAGCGAAGCGCCATCCGCCGCCGACGCAGCGCGGCAAAGCCAGCATCGCCGCCGCACTCGCCGGCGTTACCGCCAGCCCCAGCAAGTAGCAACCATTAAGATCGTTACGCAATCGGCGCCCTCTT
>CAXUEX010000052.1:9812-17540 GCA_964250215.1 uncultured Acetobacteraceae bacterium
GGCTTTACCCCCCCCCCCCTCCTTGTGCGGGTAATACCCCAACCCCCCCCCGCCGCCGACGCAGTAAGGCAAAGCCAGCATCGCGTTCGCGGAACGCGCCATGCCACCCTAAATCCGCAACGCCTGGTCGAACCGCTCCACCGCCCAATCCACTTCCGCCGGCGTAATCACCAGCGGCGGCGCGATGCGGATGGTGTTCACATGCGTTTCCTTGCACAGCACGCCAAGGTTCTTCAGCGCCTCGCAGAAACGATGCGCACCGCCCGCCTCCGGGTGCAATTCCACCGCCAGCATCAGCCCCCGCCCCCGCACCTCCTTCACATGGTTGGTGCGGATCTGGCGCAACCCCGACAGCAGCCGCTCGCCCATCGCCGCCGCGTTCTCGATCATGCCCTCTTCCACCAGCACCCGCATCGCCGCGCGCGCCACCGCGCAGGCCAGCGGATTGCCGCCGAACGTGCTGCCATGCTCGCCCGGCTTCAGCACGCCCAGCACTTCCGAATTCGAAAGCACCGCCGACACCGGATAGAACCCGCCCGAAAGCGCCTTGCCCACCAGGGTCAGGTCGGCCTCCACCCCCTCGTGCTCCTCGGCCAGCAGCCGCCCGGTGCGCCCCAGCCCGGTCTGGATCTCGTCCAAAACCATGATCACGCGCTCGCGCGTGCAAATCTCCCGCACCCGGCGCAGATACCCCGCCGGCGGAATGATCACCCCCGCCTCGCCCTGGATCGGCTCCACCAGAATGGCCACCGTCTCCGGCGTGATCGCCCGCTCGAACGCCGCCGCATCGCCATACGGCACCACCCGGAACCCCGGCGTGAACGGCCCGAAATGCGCCCGGCTCACCGGATCGGTGGAAAACCCCACGATCGCCAGCGTCCGCCCATGAAAGTTCTCCGAACAAACCACGATCTCCGCCCGGTCCTCCGGCACGCCCTTCACCTGGTAGCCCCACTTCCGGGCAACTTTTAACGCAGATTCAACCGCTTCCGCCCCGGAGTTCATAGGCAGCACCTTATGCGCCCGGGTCAGCTCGCAAATTTCACGATAAAACAGGCCAAGCTGGTCGTTATGGAACGCCCGGCTGGTCAGCGTCAGGCGCTGCGCCTGCTCCGTCAGCGCCGCCAGAATTTTCGGATGGCAATGCCCCTGGTTCACCGCCGAATAGGCCGAAAGGCAATCCAGATACCGCGTGCCCTCCACGTCCCACACCCAAACGCCCTGCCCCCGCGCCAGCACCACATCCATCGGCTTGTAGTTGCTGGCGCCATAGAGCGCCTCCAGCGCCAGAAAATCGGCGGTGGAGCGGGGCTTGGTCACGGTGGGATTGGGGGGCAGCGTATCCATCCCGAGTGCCTAGCACAAAAGCAGGCCGCCCGCAGCCTCCCGACCCTAGCGCATAGGTCGCTCAAAGCGGCGAACCTCCGGCTGGCCGCACAGAATTGCCACGCTGGCGATCACGCAAACGCCGCACAGCGCCAAGCTCGTCCGCGCGCCCATGAGGCTAATGGCTGGTCCGGCCAAAACATACCCCACAGGCAACAGCCCCATATTCGCCAACTGCACGATCGCCATCGTCCGGGAGAGCATCGCGGGGTCGATTTCCGTCTGAATGGCCGTGATGGTCAGAACACTGAGCATTGCGGCACCGACACCGAAAATGACGCTACCCGCCAGAACCACGGCGAACGGAGCATGCACCGCAAGCAGGAATATCGGGGCCGATAGCATCGCCGCCGCCGCTTCCACGCCCAGCAGCATTCTTCGAGGCTGGAATCGTGCGCAAGCCAAGGCGCCCAAAACAGCCCCGACACCGATGCTGGTCAACATCGCGCCCCAGCCCTCCGCGCCACCGCTCGCGCCGGCGAACGTTCCGGACAACACAACCGGCGCAATGACGTTGAAGGGCGCGATCGCCAGCATGTTGAGAAATCCGTATTGAGCAACAATCAGGAAAAGCCACCTGGTCTGCCGCATCGCCTGCACCGCCTCGATCAACTCTCGCCCGGCGGATTTTCTCGCCGCTGTCAACGGCGCCGCTCCGGCCACCCGGTCGATGGCAAGCAGGCACAATGCGCTCGCAATATAGCTTGCCGCATCAAGCGCGATGCCCCAGCCGGCACCGAAAGCCGCAACAATCGCGCCACCGATCGCCGGCCCAATCACCATGGCAAGTGCATTGGCCGTTCGCAACAGCCCGTTGGTCCGGCCGAGCTGTTCCCGCACCACGATCTCGGTCAGAAACCCACCGCTCGCGGGCTGAAAAAAGGCGTTTCCAATGCCGATCAAGGCCGAGACCGCGACCATCAAGGCAAGGGGCGCGTGTCCCCAGATAAGGCAAGCCGCCAGAACCGCCTGTGCAAACGCCCGGAAAAAATCCGCACTGATCATAATGCCGCGCCTGGACCACCGGTCGCCCGCGATACCGCCAAGCAGAAGCAATACGATGGTCGGCACCGTCTGCGCTGCGAGGACCAGACCAAGCCCACCCGCGCCGTGTCCGGAATCGAGCACGGCGAAGCTCATGGCCACAGGAACGATGGCCGTGCCGACGTAGGAAAGGGCCGCGCCGGCAAGGTAGATGCGGGCATGGCGTCGTCCGGAATCCATATACCCGCCTTACACGAATAAATTACTGTTTGACAGATATTCTTCCATACGAGAGGATATGACAACCCCAGCCGAGCACCGAAAATGACCGTTGTCGCTTTCGCCCCACCAAAGCCCAGCCTCGCCGCAGAACCCGTTGGCGTCTCGGAATATGCGGCGTGCGGCGCGGCAGAAAGCCGGCTGCGGCTTTATGGCCTGGCCATGCGGTTCTGCTTCATGCTTGTTCTTGGCACGTGGGCAATCCTGCAGATCGGCTGTCTGCTTTCGCTCTTTCTGCACTTCCAGTCGGGGATCGTGGCGGGCACCATAAACGGCACGCTGGCCTTCAAATTCTGGCCACCGATCGACTACTTTTCTCCAAGCCACGCCTCGGCGAGCGCGTTTGTTCCTCACGCATTCCCAACCGCCGTAGCGATCGGCTATTCCCTCATCCTCTTCGTGGCTTCCGTGCCATTTTGTGCTGCCTTATTCTATCTGGCTGAGCTTTTCGGCCGCTATTCGCACGGTGAAGTCTTCACGCAACGCAACGCAACGGTGATGCGGCGCATGGCTCATTCGATCCTGGCAACAGGCTACTCGCCTCTGCTGCTCGGGCCCCTGGCACACGCGATCGGCGTATTACGACCCATCACAGGCATCACCGACGCGATGATCGCGTTCATGCTTCTCGGGCTCATCCTGCTCGCCATCTCGCACGTCATGGAGATCGGCAAACGCTTGCAGCAGGATCAAGAGGCCTTTCTCTGATGCCGATCGTCCTGCATCTCGATATGATGCTCGTCCGGCGCAAGATAAAGTCGAACGAACTGGCACGCGCCGTCGGCATAACGGAATCCAATCTTTCCGCGATCAAATCGGGAAAGATCAAGGGAGTTCGCTTTTCAACGCTAGACTCGATCTGCAAGCATCTGCGGTGCCAGCCGGGCGACATTCTCGAGTATATTTCCGAAAACGATACCGAGAATGTCGCGAAAGCCGGCTAACCCGGCGCCCTAGCCAGCCGGCAGCATCGGCTTGCCTTCATGCGCCACAAGCAGGTCATGCATATCGTTCGCATGTTCCTCCTCCACGCCCAGAATGCCCTCCAGCATCACCCGCGTCGTCGGGTCGTCGTCGCCAAAATAACGGATCAGCTCGCGGTAATGCTCCACCGCAATGCGCTCGGCCACCAGGTTTTCGCGGATCATGTCCACCAGGTTTTCGCCCTGCGCATATTGCGAGGCCGATCGCGTCGCCAGCCCCTCGGGACTGAAATCCGGCTTGCCGCCAAGCTGGTTGATGCGCTCGGCCACCGCCTGCATGTGCTCCTGCTCCTCGCGCGCGTGCTCCGCGAATTCCTTCCGCACCCCCTCCGACGATATGCCCGTCGCCGCAATCGCGTGCGCCGTATAGCGCAGCACGCAAACAATCTCGGTCGCCAGCACCGTCTGCAGAATATCGATGGTCTGCTTCACGTCCCCCTTATAGGCCGGCGTGATCGCGCCCTCCGAAATATGCTGCCGCGCCTTTTCGCGCAGCGTCTTCACATCGGATAGAAACGGTTTCGCGGCAGCAGCGGACTTTTCAGGCGAGGCCATGGGCATTCACTCCGGGTTTCGCAGCCATATTTAGCAGCGTCTATCGGCCGTGTCTCGCCGCCATCAGGAAGCGCGCCGCCTCGCTTTGGCCGCCGGCAACAGCGGCGCCAAAAACCGCCCCGTATAACTCTCGGCCACCCCGGCCACCTGCTCCGGCGTCCCCTCCGCCACCACGCGCCCGCCACCGTCGCCGCCCTCCGGCCCCAGGTCGATGATCCAATCCGCGGTCTTGATCACCTCCAGATTGTGCTCGATCACCACCACCGTGTTCCCCTGGTCCACCAGCGCATGCAAAACTTCCAGCAGCCGCCGCACATCCTCGAAATGCAGCCCCGTCGTCGGCTCATCCAGAATATACAGCGTCCGCCCCGTCGCCCGCCGCGCCAGCTCCTTCGCCAGCTTGATGCGTTGCGCCTCGCCGCCCGAAAGCGTCGTCGCCTGTTGCCCTAGCGAAATATAGCCCAACCCCACCCGCTGCAAAATCGTGATCCGGTCGTTGATCCGGTTCACCACCGAAAAAAACGGCTGCGCCTCGTCCACCGTCATCGAAAGAATGTCGGCGATCGACTTGCCGCGAAACTTCACCTCCAGCGTCTCGCGATTATACCGCGCGCCCCGGCACGTATCGCAGGTCACGAAAACGTCCGGCAGAAAATGCATCTCGATCTTGATCACCCCGTCGCCTTGGCAAGCCTCGCACCGCCCGCCCTTCACGTTGAAACTGAACCGCCCCGGCTTGTAGCCCCGCGCCCGGCTTTCCGGCAGTTCGGCAAACCAATCGCGGATCGGCGCGAACAAATCGGTATAGGTCGCCGGATTGCTGCGCGGCGTCCGCCCGATCGGCGACTGGTCGATGTCGATGATCTTGTCCAGATGCCCCAGCCCGTCGATCCGCGTATGCGCCGCCGGCACCTCTCCGGATCCCATCAGCTTGCGCGACGCCGCCTTATACAGCGTATCCACCACCAGCGTCGATTTCCCGCCGCCCGAAACACCCGTCACGCAAGTCAGCGTGCCGAGCGGAAATCCAGCCGTAATCGATTTCAGATTGTTCGCACTCGCCCCCACCACGGTAATCTGCCGCCCCTTCTGCACCGCGCGCCGCCGCACCGGCACGTCGATGCGCCGGCGGCCGGAAAGATAATCGCCGGTGAGCGAAGCCGGATTCGCCGCCACCTCCGCCGGCGTGCCCTGCGCCACCAAATTGCCGCCATGCACCCCCGCGCGCGGCCCCATGTCGATCAAATGGTCCGCCGCCCGGATCGCGTCCTCGTCATGTTCCACAACCAGAACGGTATTGCCGAGCGACTTCAGCCGCTGCAACGTCCCCAGCAGCCGCTCATTGTCCCGTTGATGCAGCCCGATCGAGGGCTCATCCAGAACATAAAGCACGCCGGTCAGCCCCGACCCGATCTGGCTGGCCAGCCGAATGCGCTGGCTCTCGCCACCCGATAGCGTGGTCGATCCACGCGAAAGCGAAAGATAATCCAGCCCCACGTCGCAAAGAAATTGCAGCCGCTCCAAAATCTCCCGGAAAATCCGCCGCGCAATCTCGGCCCGCTGCGGGCTCAGCGTCTCCCCCGCCCCGCGAACCCATTCCAGCGCCGCCCGGATCGAAAGCTCGGATATCTCGGCAATGCTCCGCCCGCCGATCTTCACCGCCAGCGCCGCCGGCTTCAGCCGCGCGCCATGGCATTCGTGGCACCGCTTCTCGGCGTGATAACGCGCCATTTCCTCGCGCACCCAAGCACTGTCGGTCTCGCGATAGCGCCGCGCCAGATTGTTCAGCACCCCCTCGAACGGCTTCGTCACCTGATAACTGCGCGCACTGTCCTGGTAACGCATCTCCACCGCAATCTCGCCCGTGCCATTCAGCACCGCATCGCAAAACCGCGCCGGCAATTCCTCCCACGGTGTCCGCATGCTCACCTTAAAATGCCGCGCCAGCGATTGCAGCGTCTGTTCGTAATAAATCGCGTGCGGCCCAGACCAAGGCGCCACCGCCCCATCCGCCAGGCTCTTCCGCTCATCCGGTATAACCAGCTCCGGGTCGAAGAAAATCTCCACCCCCAACCCATCGCATTCCGGGCAAGCCCCATGCGGCGAATTGAAGCTGAACAGCCGCGGCTCGATCTCCTCGATGGTGAAGCCGCTCACCGGGCAGGCGAACCGCGCGGAAAACACCGTCCGCTCCCCGCCATCGGCCGGCTCGGCATAAACAATCCCATCCGGCGACAGAGAAAGTGCGGTCTCGAAACTGTCCGCCAGCCGCGGCTCCATGCCCGGCCGCACCACCACTCGGTCCACCACCGCCTCCAGCGTATGCTTCAGCTTGCGATTCAACGCCGGCGCCTCGGCAATCTCGTGCATCGCGCCATCGATCTTCACGCGCGTGAACCCGCGCCGCTGCAGCTCCGCCAGCTCCTTGCGGTATTCCCCCTTGCGGTCCCGCACCACCGGCGCCAGCAGCAGCAGCCGCGTCCCCTCCGCCATCGCCAGCACCCGATCCACCATCTGGCTCACCGTCTGCGCCTCGATGGGCAGCCCCGTCGCCGGCGAATACGGCACCCCCGCCCGCGCCCACAGCAGCCGCATGTAATCGTGGATCTCCGTCACCGTCCCCACCGTGCTGCGCGGGTTGCGGCTGGTGGTCTTCTGCTCGATGGAAATCGCCGGGCTCAGCCCCTCGATGCTGTCCACATCCGGCTTGCCCATCAGCTCCAGAAACTGCCGCGCATAAGCCGAAAGGCTCTCCACATACCGGCGCTGCCCCTCCGCATAGATCGTATCGAACGCCAGTGACGACTTGCCGCTCCCCGAAAGCCCGGTGATCACCGTCAGCCGGTCGCGCGGAATCGCCACGTCGATGTTCTTCAGATTGTGCTCGCGGGCGCCACGAACCACGATATCGGCCAAGCGCAAAGCTCCCGGAAGGAAGGCAAGGCCAAGGCGCCGCCCTGGACAAGCTGTGGCCGGAAGGCCCCAGAGCCCCTTACTTAACGCCTAAACCGGGGGTTTCCATCCTGTTCTCACCCGCTAAGATGCCATCCAGGGCGAGTCCAAGGGGGAAGCAATGGCCGGCAGCGTGAACAAGGTGATCCTGGTCGGCAATCTGGGACGCGACCCCGAAAGCCGCACCATGCAAAGCGGCGGCAAAGTCGTCTCCTTCTCCATCGCCACCTCGGAAACCTGGAACGACAAGGCCAGCGGCGAACGCAAGGAAAAAACCCAATGGCACCGCATCGCCATTTTCAATGAGCGGCTGGGCGACGTTGCCGAAAAATACCTGAAAAAAGGCGCCAAAGTGTACATCGAAGGCGCGCTCGAAAGCCGAAAATACACCGACAAGGACGGCCAGGAGCGAGAAATCACCGAAGTGGTGCTCAGCCGCTTCAAAGGCGAACTCACGATGCTAGACGGCCGCGGCGGCGAAAGCAGCGGCAGCTACGGCGAAAGCAGCGGCAACTACCGCGCCCCAACCCCCCGTCCCCCCCCCCCCCCACCCCCCCGCCCCCCCACCGGCCCCGCCAGGGGGCCCCCC
>CAXUEX010000053.1:0-17482 GCA_964250215.1 uncultured Acetobacteraceae bacterium
GGCTTCTTTCCTGTGTCGCCGGGTCAAGTCTATGCGATAGCGGCAGGAAATGGCGGCGCGGGAGCTGGCACATCGGGCGGCGCATCGAGCTTCGGCAATCTTGCCGGCGCGACCGGAGGCGCTGCTGGCATCAACGGTTCGGGAAACTCGCAGGGCACCGGCGGCACGACGGTCGGCAGCGGTTCCGGTGGTCTGCTGAATATTTCAGGCAGCGCTGGCGGCAGCGCGTTCGCCGCCGGCGCCGAACTGGTGAGCGGCAGCGGCGGGGCAGCTTATGGCGGTGGAGGCGGCGCTTGCGTTGTCGGTCCGAGCGCAGCCGCGATTGATGGGCTTAGCGGCACTACGCCGGGCGGCGGCGGCGGCGGTGGCATCGGCAACGGCGCGGGTGGCCAAGGTGGCGCCGGACTTGTGCTGGTAGAGTGGTAGGAGGGCGGCATGGGAACACCTGCCAGTTTCACATGGGTTCCAAGCACCGCGCGCGTGGTGGTGCTGGACGGCTTCGGCGCAATTCCACGTGGTTCGTTGCAGCTGCCGCAATTGCCACTGAGCTGGCCGAGCAAAGATCCGGGCGACACGCTGGATTATATCATCGACATTTCGGAGGCTGTATCCGGCAACGAGGGTGATTCCATCGCGACGCTGGATGTTCAAGTCATGCCCAGCAACCCGGGCGATCTGATATTGCAGTCCTCGTCGGCCGACGGGCTACAGGCGATCCTGTGGCTGGCGCAAGGTGCCCCCGGCACAGTCTATGCCGTGAACGTGACGATCGGCACCAATAGCGGGCGAGTGATTGCGCGCACCATCGATCTGCCGGTTGTCGCGCTGGCGAGCTCCGCGGTTCCGCCAAACGCGATCACTGATCAAACAGGCGCGCCGTTGGAAGATCAGGGACTTGCACCGATCACCACGTCGTGAGCGATTTACTGTTCCTGGCTAGCAAGGATTACCTCCATGCCGACTATACCACAACTGCCGATGGCGACTGCGACGGGAGCCGGAGATGAGCTGCCGCTGAGCCAGTCCGGCGTGACACGTTCGGTAACGGTTTCCGAACTTCTCAGCGGCACGCAGCCATTGATCGAGATTGCCAGCGGCACGGTGCTGGGTCGGGCTTCGCTAGGGCCTGGCGGTCCGGAGGCGATCCCGCTGGGCGCAGGACTTGCGATCCAGAGCGCGCAGCTTGCGGCAAATGGGGGCGATCACGCGACATACCCCGAACAGACGATGCTTACGCTGACGGATGAGACGATCCTGAACTCGAACGGAATCCCGAAGCGCATGGGGTTGCCGCTGCTGCGCGCTTTGTTTTCCGCCGGCAGCAATGTGACGATCGACGGCAGCGGAGACATCTCGGCAAACACTGATCCAGCCGTGACGGCTGAACTCGGAAGTCTCACACAGGGCCTGAGCACCACCGAAGCCGCTGTTGCTGCGCTGGCCGCAAAAATACCCTCGGGCGGGTTTGCCGGGCTGAACGCGCAGGGGCAACTCACAAACCCTACGGTGGGGCCGGTGACACTTGGCACGGTGATGGTGGCGAGCGGTGCGCCGAGCCGGACCGTGCAGGCGCTAGCGCTCGATACACTGAACGTATTGGATTTCGGCGCAGTGCAGGGCAGTACGGATTCAACATCCGGATTCAATGCCGCATTTGCCGCAATGTCAAGCTCCGGCGGGGAGATTTTCATTCCGGCTGGTGATTACACGTTGTCAAGCCCGCTGCTTTGGAGCGGCAAGCCGGTGATTATACGCGGTGCCGGCAAAGGCGCCACGCGGCTGCACCTGACGCATACCGGTATCGGCTTTGACCTGGCGCCGGCGAACTTATTTCAGAAAGTTGTGCTGCGAGACTTCTCGGCCTACGCAGAAAATGGCAGCGGGCCGACAGAGGCGGTGGCGCGTATCACGTTTCCTACTACCCCCTCCTTCGGCTACGTCACCTCCCATATCAGCGACGTGGAATGCTTTGGCTATCCGAATGCAAGTAACGGAATGGCCCCCTTCCCGCAAACATTTCAGCGTGGTTTTGTGCTGAATGGTTGCTGGAGCACGCAAGTGAATAATGTTTCGTTCTTCGGCGCGCCAGCTGCCGCCGGCACTTCGAACTGCGTGGCCATTGAGCTGAACCAGTCCGTGGACACGCGTATCAGCGGCTTGCAGGTGTATTACGGCAGCGCTGCGGTTCTGCAGACCGGATACTGTGAGGGTATCTACCTCAACAATCCACTGATTGTCGGTACCGATTACATGGTCAATCAAACCGACGAGACCACTTGGCATGGTTATCAGCCGGACAAGGCGGAGCTGCTCGGCCTGTGGATCATCAACGCCGAGGTGAATGTTCAGTTGTCGGCGCTGCGGCTCAACAATGCGACCGGTGGGTTCATCGCGGCAATGGACGTGACCCGGGATACGGGGCCAAATACTCAACAGACGCTTTTCGATTTTACAAACGTATCCAACTTCTACATCGTCGGTGTAAGCGTGCAGGGCGGTCCGAGCGGTGGCAGCAACCCAGATATCGGCTTCGGCTTCGCCAGTACCTGGAACTCTTCCGGCAACACGTTGGTGGGCTGCACATTCGGCAACATGACCACGGCGATCTACATAGACAATGCGAATGGCACGGTAGGACTGACCACCGCAGGGCTTAGTTTTGGCAATGTACCGCAAGCGACAGCGATAATCGACAACTCATTGCCGAGCGTAGGCAACTATCTAACGTTCATAACACCCGCAACCAGCACGCAGCCTGCTGGGCTGGCCAATACCAAGGACCATTTGTGGACCAACCCAGCAGGCAATATCCTGTTTCAGATAAACAATCTTGCGAACACTGCAAATTTCATCCGGCATCAGCCGGCTACTCATAGTAACCCGCCTGCACTCTGTTTCGATGGCAGCGACGGCCAGGTGAATGGCACGATTCAGACGAAGGGCGGCAATCTTTACGTAAATGCTTCGGGTGGGCATGCTGGAAGTGGCGATCTGCTCGATCTCCTGAATATCCCCGGCGCAACGAGCTGGATTCAGATGCAGAACGCGACTTCCGGCAATCTATGCCAGATTGGCACGAACATCGGCGGCATCGGGTTGCAGCCGAGTGGCCCGCTGTGGCTTTCACCCTCAGCAGGACTGTTTGCGCCGAACCTGCCGACTACGAAACCCACGACAGGATCGCATCAGCTTTGGAACAACAATGGCGTTTTGAACATTGCCTGACTTGACTTTATCCGATCCGACCTCGGTCTATGTTCAGCTTGGTCAGGTTCTCAGCAGTTTACGCGCGCTGGCGGACACCATTGAAATCCGCCATGCACAGGCGGAGAAGCTGCACGATTTGGCGCGAGCCGATCTGGCCACACTGCGGCAGGATCAGCGCGACCTGGAAGAAAAGCTCGATTGCGTGATTGCCGTGATGCAGCACGATCTGCAGGATTTGCGTACGCAATCGGCTGGGCATGCGCAATGCCTGGCAGACATGGTAACGGCGGTGCGAGATTTGCGCCAGCCTGTGTCTGAGATCGTGGCGCTGCGATCCCGCGCCGCGGGATTGATCTTTGGGCTGGGAGTCATCGGCAGCACGCTGCTGTGGCTTTCCGAACCCGTGTATCGCTGGTTCGTCGAGGACCGGCTGCGTCGCTGAAGTGAGAATGTGCCGAGGGCGCTTCGCTTCCGATAATCGTTTCCGAAACCCCATCCCTATACCGAGGTGCAATCTTGCGACAGCTAATGCTCGCGGGCTTCCTGCTCGCTACCGCCGTCCCGGCCTTCGCCGAAAGCAGCTATGTTCTGCCCGACGGGCGTGGCCGCGCCCCGGCGGTGACGTTGCACTGCGCAACCCAGGGTCAGAATGCTGCACCGTGCGGCACCATTGAGAATCCGCTGGTGATATCGGGAGTGGCGATACCGGTTTCCGGTGCGCCCGTGTCGCGCTCGCTGGCGGTGCCGGCGCAGCAGAGCACCATGCTATTCGTGGCCAACCCATATCGTCGATATCTGGCGTTTCAGGCACCGCAAGGCAGCGCATTGTGGATCAATCTGCTCGGCGGCCCGGCGGCGCCGAACGCGCCGGACTGCGTCTATTTTGCACCAGGAACTTTTTACGAAAGCGGCTCATATGTGAACCGCAACGCCATCACGATCTTTTCACCGGTAGCGGCGACCATCGCGGCCGTGGAGGGCTGAATGCTGCGCAGTCTTTTCGTCACAGGAATGCTGGTGCTTGCCCTGCCCGCCGCCGCGTCTGTGGTGCCGCAGCAACGTTCCCTGCGGGCGCTCGGAGGCCGACAGATTTGGGTGCCGATTTGCGGCCGCCGCGGGGTCAACGGCAGCGCCGCCTGGTTTGATTCCAACAGCACTGCGGTGATGGATCAGCAGGGTTGCTACGCGCCCTCATGGGGTACCGTCACGGCTGTGAAGCTGGTTTATGCGGCGTTCGACATGCCACAGCAAGGCGAGGCCGACCGGCCGGTCACAGCTACGGTCGATGCTGCGCTGTTCTTGCCCGGCGGGAACACGAACACTGTGCTCGGGGCTGCGGGTGTTACCACCGGTTCCAGCTCGCTGCTGTTTTCATCCACTGCGCTCGGCGCCAACTCGATCAGCCTTGGCCAGATCGTGAGCAGCGGTGGTGGCGGCATTGCCGCTGCGACGTATGTAACATCGGTCGCGAACAGCTTCGTTCCCGGCGCGGGTAACGTACCGAGCGGCACGACCGTAGGCCTGAGCGCGCCGACTACGGCGGCCACCGCAAATGGCCAGCCGTTTACGTTCGCCGGCAACCTGATCCCAGTGAAGTTTGGCGGCGGTCGCAATGTGACGATCCAACCGGCGCACGACGTGGTCACCTCCGATCCGGTGCCCACCGAGATCGCTCCTGGATCGCTGTTCTTCGTCCGCACCGCGGCGAACTTTTCCGGCCCTGGCTTGCAGCTCATGGATTATCCCGGAACCGGCTCGCGCATCACCGGCGCCTACAATGAATTCGATTGGCGCGGCACGTCGCCGAACGATCAGACGCTGACACCGACGAACCTGCCCAACGCCGGCGGCGGCTACTGGGGGCCGGTGGCGGTGCTGGGACAGATCGCGGTCACGCCGGGCCAAGTGGCGCCTGGCAGCTTGCTGATCCTTGGCGACAGCATTGCGGCCGGCACCGGCGATACCGCCGATGTTCTTGGTTATCAGGGCTACGTTCAGCGCAGCCTGGAAAACAACGTCGCCTTTGTTAGCGCTGCGCGTGGTTCCACGACAGCTTTTGGCTTGGCCGCACACGGCGACGGCCAATACGCGCTTTCTGTGGACACCGGCATCACCGATGTGCTGCTCGAACCGGGTCGTAATGACGTGGAACTATTCTCGGTGACCGCCGCGCAGCTCGAATCCTATATCGGACAAATCTCCGCGCGCTATCAGGGCGCCGGCAAGCGCGTGTGGTGTTTCAGCCTTCCGCCCAGCACGCAGAGCAACGACGGGTGGACGACGCTTGGCAATCAGAGCTGGACGGTTGCTGCAGCGAAAACCGGGAGCAGTCTTATTGGCGCGGGGGTGACGACGCTCGGCATGGCTTCGGTTGCGAACATCGCCGCCGGGCAAGCCGTGTCGGGCACCGGTATTGCGGCGGGAACCACCGTTGCCGGCGTGAACAGCGGGGCCAACACGATCACACTGAGCACGCCCACCAACGCGTCTATCGCGAGTGCCTCTATACTGCTTTTCGGCACTTCGTCGTCTGCAGCCAGCACGGTCGAAACGCAGCGGCAAGCCTATAACGGATACTTGCGCGCGCACGCCGCTGCGCTGGGTTGCAGCGGGATGATCGATGACGACGGCGTGTTCGCCGACGCGGGCGGCTCCGGCAAATGGCGCACCGATCTTGGCAGCGCCAGTGCAGACGGTGTGCATCCCTCGGCCGCACTGCATCAGGCGGCCGTGAATGCCGGGCTGATCACAGCCGGAATGTTCTCGCCGCCCTGAGAGAAACGCTTGATCAGATACGATATAATAACTTAGTAGTTGGAGGTGCATCGATGTTATCGCTGCTTTCCTGGCTTCGGCAGCCCACCACGATTGCCGGCATTTCCGGACTGGTCGCGACGATTGCGGCGCTCGCCACGAGACAGCTCACCTTGGCGCAGGCGCTCCCTCTGCTCGCCGGTGCCAGTGTTTCCATGGCGCTGCCGGACAATACGGGCGCGCGCCAAGCGGCGGAAACTCTCGCTTCTCAAATTGCAATAAAAACCAGCCGAAATTAAAGGGAACACTATGCGCATCATCGCCCTACCGGCGCTCGCCGCTTCGTTGCTTGGTGCCTGCGCGCCCGGCAATCCGGCCAACACAGCTACGATCACTGCCGCGCTGACGGTGGCCGGTGCGGCGGAAGCTGCCTATGCGGCGCAGCGTGACGCGGATCCCGCAACCGTTGCGCAATTGCAACGCCTCCTGCTTGCGGCACAGTCGGCTCTCGCGGCGTGGCAATCCAACCAGGGCACGGCGGAACAGGCGGCACTTTCGGCCGCGATCAATGCGCTGGTCGTGTACGAAGCTTCGGCCGGGATCGCGAAGTTCGCCTGACCTCCGGCAACGGGCCGGACGCGAAGGGCGGCTTGGTCGGAGTGAGAGGATTCGAACCTCCGGCCCCTGCGTCCCGAACACAGTGCTCTACCAGGCTGAGCTACACTCCGGCCGAGCCGCGGCCTATACCGGCGCGGCCGCGAGCCGGCAAGCGACGGTTCAGAAGAGCGGCGCCCAATAGCCGTGATAACCGGCCTGCAGCCATTGCAGGATGCGCTGCACCACCACCACCAAAACGAGTGCAATCAGTGGGCTGAAATCCAGGCCGCCGATGGTGGGCACGACGCGGCGGATCGGCCGGAGCACCGGCTCCGTAATCCGGGCTAGGAAATCGGCGATGCTCCACACCACGCGATTGCGGGTATCCAGCACGTTGAAGGCCAGCAGCGTGCTGACGATTGCGGCCAGGATGATGGCCCAGCTGTAGGCCCAGAGCAGATCGAACAGCAGACGAAAGAACAGATCGGTCAGCACCAGCACACTCCGGGCATAAAGTGGCGGCACCTCGCCCTAGAGTGTGACCGGCTCTGGTTCAATCGGACATCGGTGCCGGTCACGCTCTAGCTCATTGTCTTGTCGAGCAACTTCATCGGCGCGCTGACGCGGTGTGTGACGATGTTGCTCTAGAGCCGGACCAGGGTCAAGCGGGTGCAGGGGTCAAGCCGCGCCGCTGCTGCCTGCGCGAGTCGAGGGCGGCGGCAGGCGGATGACTTCGGCTGCGGGCGGCTCGGCGGGGGTCTTCGGGGTCCGTGCGAAGCCGGCGTAGCGCGAAACCGGCCGCCAGAGACGAAAATGCCATGGATCCCTTGCGGCTTCGGCCGCAGCCGCAGCCGACAGCACCTCCAGGGCAATCCGGCAATTGCCGCGAGCGGCCCGATGCATACGACGAAGATCGAGATTGGCCACCACATCGGGCGCGGCAACCCGTCCGCGATGCTTGCCGGTGCGCGCGTGCAGCGCGACTGCCTCGTCGAGCGCTTCCGAGGCCGCGTGACAGCGGATAAGTGCTGCGAGTTCGGCCTCGGTCAGCAGCAGCACTTTCGCCATGTTGCCACGGAACATCGTGAAGAATGGCCGGCCGGACATCGCCACGGGCTCATCGAGGCCGAATACCGTGTTGATCCGGTATGCGGCCCGCAGCGCGCGCAGTTCGGCGATCAGACCGGCGCGGAGCCGCACTCGATCGTCGCGCCGGCGGGCGCGGGTGTCACGCCAGAGCCCGGCGCGCACGCCGACGAGAGCGATAATCATGAAGAGCCAGAGAAACAGGTGCACCCCCAGCGGCTGGCCATAGCCGATCATCGGTCATTCCTCATCGTCCGGCGGCATAGCACCGAAGCCGGAAGATAGGCAGCCGGCAATCAGGTGCCGCCGAACCGTGGCGGCCGCCTCTCCCGGAACGCTGCCACGCCTTCGGCAAAATCCGCGGTTCGGCCGGCCTCGCGCTGGGCGGCACGCTCAAGCGCCAGAACCTGCGAGAGCGGCTGTTCCAACGCGGCCTGCAGATTCCGCCGGATCAGCGCATAGGCGCGCGTCGGGCCAGCCGCCAGCCGGGCCGCTACCGCCTCGGCCCGTGCCGTCAGATCGGCATCCTCCACCATTTCCGCGATCAGGCCCCAATTTGCCGCCTGTTCGGCGGAAATCCGTTCCCCCAGCATCATCATCGCGGCTGCCCGGGCGCGACCGACCAATCGCGGCAGCAGCCAGGAAGCGCCCGCATCCGGCACCAGGCCGATATTGACGAAGGCTTGCAGGAAGTAGGCGGAGCGCCCCGCGATCACGATGTCCGCTGCCAGCGCCAGCGAGCAGCCCGCCCCCGCCGCCGGCCCCTGCACGGCCACCACCACCGGCATTGGCAAAGCGGCAAGCCGTTCTACTAACGGATTGAAAAGCTGCTCGAGAGCGTTCCCAGCATCGTTGGTGGAGATGCCCGCCGCGAGATCGGCGCCGCTTGAGAAAGCGCGGCCGGCACCGCGTAGCAGCACTACGCGCGCGCCGCTCGCATCGCGCAGCCAATCCAGCGTGCGGATCAACTCCTCCAGCAGCTCGCGGCTCAACGCATTCAACATGTCCGGCCGATCGAGGGTGATTGCCGCAATGCTGTCTTGCAGATCGAGTCGCAGGTAATGGAGTTCAGGCGCAGTCATCGGCATCTCCCCCGGCCGGCAAATGGCCGCGATGCAGAAGCGGCAAGTGCAATTTCGTGCGCAGCCGCATGGCCTGACTACTCATCAGCATCTCCAGACCAAACGCGGCGACCGAGCCCAGCGTACAGACGATCGCAAGCCCGAAAAATCCCACCAGAATGTTGCCCACAACACGATTGCTCAACGCCTGCACGAACAGCACGAGAATGGCCACGCAGGTTGCCGCTGCGCCGGCCGTGCCCAGCACCACGGCCGTGTCGAGCGCAAAGGACCGGCGGTGCAGCCGTGCGATTTCGTGGCTGATCCTCGGCCGTGCCTCGTTCGCACACGCGGTGTAGAGATCGGAAAGTGCTTCAAGGCGGTCCGCAACGCGCGCCAGCCTGCCGGCGAAAACATTCAGCAGCGCGGCGATTCCCGATAGCAGGAACACCGGCGTCAGTGCCACCTGGATCAGGTGCACGGCCTGATCCAGCGTCGCCACGTGCAGCGCTTCCAGCATCTAATTCAGGCTGCTCGCGGCACGCTGGTTGTGCGGCGTGCGAAGCGCAAAGTGCCGTCGTCGATTTTTCCGAAACGAAGCATAGCAAGGTCGAGAGCGTAATTCTGGTGCAGCTTCCACGGCGTGCGAGCACCCTGGCGCGGCAGCCCAACGAGCGCGCGCTGCACATAGCCGGAGGTGAAATCCAGGAAAGGAACTTCCGCCATCGCCGGATCGCGCACTGGCGTGGCGGCGGCATAGCTGCGTGCCCGCATCAGGTTCAGCAGCCGGCAAACATATTCGCTCGTGAGATCGGCCTTCAAAGTCCAAGAGGCGTTGGTGTAGCCGAAGACCGTGGCGAAATTTGGCACATCGCTAAGCATCATCCCTTTGTAGGCCATCGCACATCCGAAATCGATTTTCGTGCCGTCCACGCTCAGGTTCACGCCCTCCATCAAGCGCATGTTCAGACCAGTAGCGGTGATCACGATATCGGCCGCGATCTCCTGGCCGGACACGAGCCGTATGCCGCTTTCGGTGAAACGCTCGATGGTTCCGGTTGCCACCGAGGCATGGCCATTGCGGATCGCCGCAAACAGATCCGAATCCGGAACAAGGCAAAGCCGCTGATCCCACGGGTTGTAGCGCGGTGTGAAATGCGTTGCCACGTCGTAATCGACGCCGAGCTCGGCGCGCACCAGGTCCAGCAACTGCGCCTTCACCTTGGCTGGCCGCGCTCGGGCAAGCCGGTAGAAGAAGAGCTGCAGGCCGACATTGCGCCACCGCGTAATGCCGTAAGCCAGGCGCGCGGGCAGCTTGCGGCGCAACCAGTTTGCCAGCGCATCCTCGGCCGGCCGGGAGACCACATAGGTGGGCGAGCGCTGCAGCATCACCACATGCGCAGCTGTCTGCGCCATGGCCGGCACGAGTGTGACAGCCGTGGCGCCGCTGCCAATCACGACCACGCGCTTGCCGGCGTAGTCAAGGTTCTCCGGCCAGGCCTGCGGATGCACGATGGAACCGCGGAATTTCTCGCTTTCTGGAAATTCGGGTGTGTGGCCGCCGTGATATGAATAGTAGCCACCACAGCTCAACAGAAATTCGCAGGTGAAGTGCGAGGTCTCGCCCGTGTCGGTGCGCTCGGCCTGCACCCTCCATTGCTGCTCGACAGACGACCACTCGGCGCAGCAGACGCGATGGTGCAAGCGCACGTGCCGGTCCACGCCGTATTCGGCCGCCGTTTCGCGAACATAGCGCAGGATCGCCGGACCGCCCGCGATCGCTTTCGCCTCGCGCCACGGACGAAAGCTGTAGCCAAGCGTATGCATGTCGGAATCGGAGCGGATGCCAGGATAGCGAAACAGGTCCCAGGTGCCTCCCGTAGCGCCGCGTGCTTCGAGCAGCACGAAACTCCGATCCGGGCATCGGCGCCGCAAATGGCAGCCGGCACCGACACCGGACAGCCCGGCCCCCAGGATGACAACGTCGAAATGCTCGGGCTGCATGGCGCTCCGCGGCGACAAACCGAGGCGATCATGCCGGAGCGTTGACCAACGCGCCAGCTTGGCGCCCATGAACCGTTATCCCAGCGCGGCGTTCCCCTCGAACACCTGCCGCTTCGGCGGCTTTCCGATGGAGAATTGCTTTGACCCGCACCTGTTTCTGGGGAGCGGTGGGCATGACGTTGCTCGCCGCACCTGCCTTCGCGCAATCTAGTCCCGGCGTGGCCGGCTCATCCACCATGCCAGCCGACCGCGGCAGCGCGCCCAGCACTATGCAGCCCGGCAACACGGCGGTGAGCAGCGGCAGCCAGCTTGCCGCCGCGGATCGCCGTTTCGTGGAGAAAGCCGCGGAATCCGGAATGGCCGAGGTGCAAGCGGCGCAGCTCGCGCAGCAGAAAAGCACCGATCCCAAGATTAAGGACTTCGCCCAGCGGATGATTACCGACCACACCCAAGCCAATCAAAAGTTGATGGCACTGGCGCAAACCAAAGCGGTGACGCCGCCGACCGAGATCAGCTCCAAGCACCAGACGGAGATGACGAAGCTACAAGGGCTCGATGGTCAAAAGTTCGACCGGGCGTATTTGAAGGGTCAAATTCGCGACCACGAGGAAGCCGTGAAGTTGTTCCAGAAGGAAGCGAGCGACGGTAAGGATCCTCAATTGCAGCAGTTTGCGCAGCAGACACTGCCTACGCTGCAGCAGCACCTGGATATGGCCAAAGCGGACATGGGCGGCAGCTCCTGAATCCCGACGTCGTCATTGATGCGTGACAGGAATGCAACGAAATCGTCGCCAAGCTGACGCGCATCCCCCGACCAAGAGCGAGGCGCCCGGAGTCTGTTTCCGGACGCTTCGCGCAATGGGTAGGCGGCAGCAATCCAAAGAATTCGCTTGCGAACACCGTGCCGTCCTACGGAGCCGGCAGGCTATATGCCGTTCTGGCCAGCGGTCATGGGCCGAACTTTTTGTTCATCGCTCCCATTCAGTGCAACAGTAAGAACGCCCGGCGACAAAGGACCTCTTCTAGACCAGATTCGGATCAGGTTGAAGTTCCGTATCCGACATGCCGGATGTAGTTTGAGCACTCTGCGGCGGTGAACTCATCGAGCAGCGCGCCGACGCTATCACACACGGCAGCGATGGTTCGTGCGGCGGCCTTGCGGAGGAGCGTTTTCAGCTTGGAGAAGGTCTGCTCGATCGGGTTCAGATCGGGGCTGTAGGGTGGCAGGAACCACAGTTTGGCACCGGCGCCTCGGATGGCAGCCCGCACGGCGGCGTTCTTGTGCGATCCGAGATTATCCATCACCACGATATCTCCCGGCGACAGTTGCGGCACCAGGCGCTCAGTGACCCAGACGAGAAAACTGACGCGGTTGATCGGGCGATCCAGCACCCAGGGTGCGATGACGCGATCGGCCTTCAGCGCGCCGACAAAGGTCAGGGTTTTCCAGTGTCCATACGGCACCTTGGCGTGCAAACGCTCGCCACGCGGCGCCCAGCCGCGCAGACGGGTCATGTTCGTTTTGATCCAGGTCTCATCGACAAAAACCAGGCGCGACGTCAGCAGATACGGCATCACCCGGTGCCAGAATGCGCGACGACGGGCGACCACCGGACGATCCTGTTCGCTGGGCAGCAGACTTTTTTTTATGGGTCAGTTTCTCGTCGCGACAAAATTTCCACACCGCCCAGATGCTGACCTGCAAGCCGCGCTGCGCGAGCTCGGCCCGCAACGCAGCAAGCGTCAAGTCCGGTGCCGCCGCGAGGCGCGCGCGTAGCCAGTCCCGATGCTGGCCGAGCACGTCTCGACGGACGCCGCCCATCGGCTTTGCCGCGGCACTCCCGGTCTGCCGATAGCGTTGCCCGATCCGCACCACGGTGGCCACGCTGATCTCACACAAGTCAGCCACTTCCCGGCAGGTGCGGCCGCGGCTCAGCAGCCGCGCCACACGGCTGCGCAAATCATCGGAATAAGGTCGAGCCATCACTGCTGGCCTCCGCCCAGCCAGCAGTGTGAATCAGAGTTCAGGCCGCGCCGGAATCCCCCCGATTCGGTTCGATGCTAACCTGCTCTAGTATGGGGGTCTGAGACCCACGGACCCAGCTTGGTCCAGCGGCAGCGCCCCTGGCCTTGCCTTTTCCTGCCGAATGTGAATCAAAGCCCGCCGCACCCGTGCGATGCCCGCTCGCACCGCGCCGTGCTCGCACATCTCCGCGCCATCCGCCGCCAGACGCAGCGCGTCTGGCGCAGCTTTGTGGTGTCTTGCCGCGACCTGCGCCAAGTGCTCGCAGTACTCCGGCGTATCGGTGATCACCAGCATCGGTGATTTCTGAGCGGCGGCGCTGGCGGACCAGAGCAGCAGTGCCGTTCCGGCAGCCCAACGGGTCATTTCGCCAGCTCCGCTTCCATCCTGGAGGGGCTTGGAGCGGCGGGCGGGGAGGCGCGCAAGCCCAGGATCGCGCGCAGACCGGGCTGTGCATTCTGCAGAACCAACGTGCCATCGTGCAGTTGCGCCACCGCCTGCACCAGCGCGAGCCCTAACCCGGAGCCCGGCGTGCTGCGCGCCTGCTCGCCGCGGAAGAAGCGTTCGGTGGCGCGGCCCCGATCGGCTTCGGGAATGCCCGGACCGCGATCCGTAATCTCGATCTGCGCGGTGGCACCGGCGCGGCGCGCCGTTAGCCGCACCTCTCCACCACTCGGCGAAAACTTGATCGCGTTGTCGAGCAAATTTGCCACGGCCTGCTGCACCAGCTCGCGATCGCCGAACACCGGCAACGTATCCGGAACGTTCAAGCGCAGCTGCAATCCGCGCTCCTCGGCCAGCGCGCCATAAAGGTCGGCCAAATCGGCCAGCAGCGGTCCTAGATCGACATCGGCGAACGCAGCGCGGCGCGCCCCGGCCTCGATCTCGGCAATTCGCATCAGCGCCTGGAACACGGCGGTAATGCCGTCGAGATCGGCCACCGCACGGTCCACGGCGGCGCGCAACTCCGCCTCGCCATGGGCGTGCACCGCCGCGTCTTCCAGCCGAGCCCGCGCACGAGCGACCGGCGTGCGCAAATCGTGTGCAATCGAATTGCTGATCTCGCGCACACCGTCCATCAGCCGGCCGATCCGGTCCAGCATCGTGTTGATCGCCTCGGCCATGCGGTCGAACTCGTCGCCACGCCCCGATCGGCGCACGCGCTCGCCGAGTTCGCCGCGCGCGATCGCCGCGGCTGTGGCCGATACATCGGCGACCATGCGGCGGAAAAGGTTGCGCAGCACAAGGCCGCCCACCAACCCGAGAAGGGCCACCAGCACGGCCGAGGAGACCAGGGTGCTACGTAACAACTCCCGCAACTGCGCTGTCCCCCGCACGTCGCGTCCCACGAGCAGGCGGAAGCCCCCGGGCAGATCGAAGATGCGGAACTCGCACAGCGATTTTTGCCCGGCCCGCGAAACCTGCGCCTGGTAGAAAACTTCTGGCGCGGTTCCCGGCGGCAGCGCGTCGGTGACATTGCCGGCGATCCAGCGCGGCGGCATTCCGAGTTGGTTAAAGGTGAGCTGGTAAATCGCATCGTCGTCCACGTTCTCTTCCAGCCGTTGATCGATGGTGAGACGTAGTTGCGGCACGCCGCCCGAGGACCAGACTTCCGACAGATTCTGCGCATCGAGGTTGATTGCCGCCTGCACCTGCCGCGAGAGCAGGTCGGTGGTGGACCACCAAAGAAAGAAGACGAGCGCGAAAGCCGAAAGCGCAAAAAGCAGCCCGTACACGGCTGCCAATCGCAAGCTGGCCGAGCGCAGAATAGGCCCCGACCGCCGCCACCTCATTGTGAAAAAAGTTCCTTGGTTCTTTCTTTCAAGAAGAACCACCCTTCCTTTTGCTTGCGTATCTACGCATCCGGCCGCAGCATATACCCCGCGTTCCGAATCGTATGGATCAGCGCACCCGGGAACGGTTTGTCGATCTTCTGCCGCAAGCGGGAGACGTGCACGTCGATCACATTTGTCTGTGGATCGAAATGATAGTCCCACACGCCTTCCAGCAACATGGTGCGTGTCACCACTTGGCCGGCGTGCCGCATCAGGTATTCCAGCAGCCGGAATTCGCGAGGCTGCAGATCGATTTTCTGTCCAGCGCGTCGCACCGCGCGCGAGAGCAGGTCCATCTCCAGATCGCCGACCGTAAGCTTGGTTGGCGGCCCTTCGGCTTTGCCGCGTCGCGTCAGCGCCTCAACGCGCGCCATCAGCTCGGAAAACGCGAACGGCTTGGTCAGGTAATCGTCGCCGCCAGCCTTGAGTCCAGCCACCCGATCGTCCACTTGGCTGAGCGCCGACAGCAGCAGAACCGGCGTTGAATTGTTCTGAGCACGCAGAGTCTCCAGCAGCCGCAGGCCATCGATTCCGCCTGGCAACATGCGGTCGAGGATGATGGCGTCGAACGCCTCGCTCGCGGCCATGAACAAGCCGTCGCGGCCGTTCTCGGAATGCTCCACCACATGCCCTGCCTCGCGCAGGCCCTTGGCGACAAAGCCCGCCACGGTTGGATCGTCTTCCACCAGCAGAATACGCAACGTTCCCCCCTTACTCGGCTGGATCCTCGGGGGCGGGCTCGGGCGGCCGGCGGCCCACCACCACGGAGATGTCCAGGCTCCCATTTTGCCTGTGCACGCGCAAATGCGCCGTGCTGCCGGGGTCCACGGCGGATACCGCGCGGATCAGCGCCCGCCCGTCCTCCACACGCTCGCCGTTGATCGCCGTGACTACGTCCCCCGCGTGCAGCCCGGAATGCGCCGCCGGGCCACCGCGCGTAACCTCCGCGATCGCCGCCCCGGGCCGGTGCCGCCCGGTATCCAGAACCACGCCCAGCCAGCCACGATCGACGTGCCCGGTGCTGAGCAGCTTATCCACCACCGGAACAACAATTTCCGAGGGAATGGCAAAGCCGATGCCCACGGAGGCGCCGGTGGGCGAAACCAGGGCGGTGTTCAGCGCCACCACCTCCCCACTCATGTTGAAGGTGGGACCGCCGGAATTGCCAGGATTGATCGGCGCGTCGAGCTGGAAGAAATCATCGAACGGTCCGGCGCCGATCTCGCGCCCGCGCGCCGAGACGATCCCGGCCGTGACGGAGCCGCCGAGCCCGAAGGGGTTGCCCGCCGCCAGAATCCAATCTCCCACCTGCACCTGCCGCGAATCACCCCATCGCACCGAGGGCAGAGGGTATCCGGCGTTCACCTTGATAACCGCGATGTCGGTCAGCTCGTCCGCACCCAGGAATTTTGCCGGCAGTTCGGTGCCGTCGGTGAGCGAGACCACGATCCGGTCGGCCCGGCCCACCACGTGGTTGTTGGTCACGATCAGCCCCGAGGGATCGATGATGAAGCCGGAACCGGCGCCGGTCATCGGCTCGCGCCGCGCGTGCAGCCGGTCGCGGAACGTTTTCTCGAACGGCGTGCCGCGCAGCTCTGGCGGCATCTGCGCTTGCGCTTCGGTATCCGGCAGGCGCACCGCGATGTTCACCACGGCGGGCGTGACGCGACGCACGAGCGGCGCGAAGGTCAGCGGACCGGACGGGACAAGCGGCTGCGCCGCAACCGGCGCCGTCGCCAACATCCCACAAACCACGAATGCGCGGATCATCGCGCGAGAAATGCCACGCGGCGGCGGCGCAAGAAAGCCTCACGCGCACCGGCCTTACTTCCGCGCGGCGGACGCGGGATTTTCCGGCCAATCGTGCTTCGGGTACCGGCCACGCATGTCGCGCCGTGCATCGACCCAGCCGCCGGCCCAGAACCGCGCGATGTCGGATGTCACCGCGATCGGCCGGCCGGCCGGCGAAAGCAACGCCAGTTGCAGCTTCAGGCGGCCACCCACCAGCAGCGGAGTCTCCGTCAGCCCGTAGAAGGTTTGCGCCCGCGCCGCGACTACAGGCACAGGTTGCGTGTAGTCGATCGGCGCACGGCCACCGGGCAGCTCCAGTTCGGGCGGCATTTCTTGGTCAAGCCTTGCCAGGCTGCCATAGCCTAGAACGTCCCGCAGCACGCCCGTCAGATCGAGCGTTTGCACGTCCGCCAGCCGGCGCGCGCCCAGCAGGTGAGGCGCCAACCAGTCCTGCACCGAAGCGGCCAGCGCCGCATCCGAAAAATCGGCAAAGGCCGGATCGAAGCCGCGCATTCTGGCCGCGCGTGCCTGCAACTGCCGCGCGGGCCCGGTCCATCGCAATCGCGCCAAATCTCGCCCCAGCACATCCGCGAGCGTCGCGGCCGCCGCCTCGGGCGCGGCCGGCACCATCCGATCTTCCAGCACCAGGGCGCCGAAGCGGCGGCGGCGGCGGGAAAACACGCCGCCGGATGCTGGATCGAAACCGTGTTCCAGAGCCTCCGTCACTTGGGCCGCCACGGTTTCCGGCAAATTGTCGGGATCGAGCGGCGCCGCCATGCGGATGGCCGCCGACGCCTTCAGCTCCAACGCACCGACCGCGAGCAGCGGCGCGTTTGCCAACCTGTCGGTCACTGGCAGCCGCGCCCCGCCGCCGCCCGATAGCCGAAAGCTGCCCGGCTCGCCGCGGCGCTGCGCGATTCGGTCCGGGAATGCGGCGGCCAGCAGCATGCCGGGATCGCCGGAAGGGGCCGCACCCGTGCCCAGGCGCTGCCGGAAGCGCGCGGCCGATTGCCGGATTTGCGCCGTGCCGTCCCGCCCCGCCATTACCGCCGCAAGCCGCGCTGCGATATCGGCACCCGCCTCCGGCCGCGGATCGCGCGCCTCCAGCAGGGCCGCGATATCGC
>CAXUEX010000054.1:0-4748 GCA_964250215.1 uncultured Acetobacteraceae bacterium
GGATGCGCCGGCACCGGCGGCTCGGCCTCCCCCGGCGCATCCAGCGCGGCAATCAGCGCCTCGCGCAACAACGCCAGCTTGCGTTCGTTCTCCACCTTCAGCCCGAACACGTCCTTGACATAAAAAACATCCACCGCCCGCACCCCGTAGGTGGTTACGTGCGCGGAAGCAATCTGCATGCCCTGCTCGCTGATCGCTGCCGTCACGTCGTGCAGCAGACCGGGCCGGTCGCGGCCATTCACCTCCAGCACAGTGTGCGTGTTGGAAGCGCGGTTGTCGATCACCACGCGCGGCGGCACATGGATCGCGCGCATCCGCCGCCCGATCACCGCCTGCGCCAGTTTCGGAATCTCCTGGCCCAGGCGCAAACGGCCGGAAAGCGCCTGCTCGATGAGGACATACAGCTTCGCCAGCCGGTGCGGCTGATCGAACGCCCCTCCCGCCGCATCCTGCACCCAGAACGTATCCAGCGCCATGCCGTTCGTGAGCGTATGGATGCGCGCATCCACGATCGAGGCACCGGCCACCGCGAGCGCGCCGGCAATGCGGCTGAACAATCCCGCATGGTCCTGCGCATACACCACCACCTCGGTCACGGCGCGCGCCGGCAACGGCTCGGTCTCCACCGTCAGCGGCGCGCCCCGGGCCTCCGCGTCGCGCACGATGCGCGCGTGCCGCGCATGAGTTTCGGGATCGAACGAAAGCCAGTAGCTGGGATAGCCGAGCGCCTCGAACATGGCGCAATCCGCCTCGCTCCAGCCGAGCGAACCCAGCAGCGTCCGCACCGCCTCCTTCGCCCGCTTCACGCGCACGTCGCGCTCGGTGGTGGAAAGGCCGCCGGCCAGAACTTCGGCGACGCGGGCATAGATCTCCCGCAGCAGCGTCGCTTTCCAGCCGTTCCACACGCGCGGCGAAACCGCCCGCATGTCGCACACCGTCAGCACCAGCAGCAATTTCAGCCGCTCCGGCGATTGCACGGTTTCGGCAACATCCAGGATGGTCTTCGCGTCGTCGATATCGCGCCGGAACGCCGTGCTGCTGAGCAGCAGATGATGCAGCACCAGCCACGAAACGGTCTCGGTCTCCTCCGCGCTCAGCCCCAGCAACGGTCCCACCTGCATGGCGATGTCGGCGCCCAGAATGGAATGGTCGCCGCCGCGACCCTTCGCGATATCGTGCAGCAGCATTGCCATGTACAGCGCCCGCCGCGATTGCAGGTCGGTCAGCAGCCCGGTCGCCACCGGCGCAATCTCGGAAAGCTTGCCGCGCTCCATGGTATTCAGCACGCGCACCGCCTCGATGGTGTGCTCGTCCACGGTGAAGATGTGATAGGTGTCGAACTGCATCTGTCCCACGATGCGTGCCCAGTCGGGCAGCAGCCGGCCGATCAGCCCGGTCTCGTTCATCACGGTCAGCCAACGCGCGCCGTCGGGGTTGCCTTCCGGATTGTGGCCGGCGAGCAGATCCAGGAACAATCCGCCGGCCTCGCGGTCGCCGCGAAGCGAAGCCGCCCGGCGTTCGTGCCGGATCAGTGCGCGCACCGCGAGCGGGTGCAGCACCAGCCGGCGGTCGCGCGCCAGCTTCAGCATCCGCAGCATCCGGATCGGCTCGGCATCGAAATCGTCCGGCCGGGCCGCCAGCAGCTTGCCGTCGGCCAGCATGAAACCGGCCTGCAGCAGCGATTTGTCCGGCTCCGCCTGCACCGCCGGCTCGCCCGATGTCGCGCGCACGATCGCCGGCTCCACCACCCGCGTCAGCCGCGTCACGTCGCGCGCGGTCAGAAAGTAGTGGCGCATGAACCGCTCCACCCCATCCTGCTGGCCATGCCGCGTGTAGCCCATGCGGGCACCCACCACGGGCTGCAGATCGAAGGTCAGCCGGTCCTCGGCCCGGCCGGAGACGTAATGCATGTGAAAACGCACGGTCCAAAGAAAATCCCAGGCGCGGCGCATGCGCCGCAGCTCCTGCGGTTCCAGCAGCCCGAGCGCACCCTGCGCCAGCTCGTTGGGCGTGAACGGGCCGTAGGCCGCGCGCACCATCCAGTACAGCGTCTGCAGATCGCGCAGGCCGCCGCGCCCTTCCTTGATGTTCGGCTCCACCAGAAATGCGCTTTCGCCGAAACGACGGTGCCGCTCGGTGCGCTCGGTCTGCTTGGCGGCAATGAAACCCCCCGCCCCCGTCTCGCGCCGCGCCGCATCGAAACGGCCGAAAAATTCCTCGAACAACGCGCCGTCGCCGGCGATCCGCCGCGCATCCAGCAGACTTGTCCGGATCGTCAGATCCTCCTCGGCATCCACCAGGCAATGCGCGATGCTGCGCGTGGCGTGCCCCACCTTCAGCCCGAGATCCCACATGAAATAAAGCATGTATTCGATGGTGCGCAGCGTTTCGGGCGCGGGCTGGTCGGGCGCCAAAAACAGCAGATCGATATCGCTGAACGGCGCCAGCATCGCCCGGCCGTAGCCACCGATGGCCACGATCGCGATGCAATCCGGCAGCGCGCCGCCCACCACCGTGCGGCTCGCATGATCGAACAGCACGCGCACCACGCCATCGGTCAGTGCGGCCAGGCGCTGGGCCGCTTCCACCCCCGCCATGCGATACGTCTCGAAGCTGTCCCGCACATGCTGTTGAATGCGCGCCAGATGCCGCCGGAAAGTTCCCAGCGCGGCCTCGCGCGGCGCCTTGCCGCCGCCCGCGAGTTGCGCGAGCGCCTGCGCCAGTTGCGCGGCTCCATCTTCCGGAGCCGGAGGTAACGGGGTGTTAAGCATTCGCGATGATGGTATCGCCGCACCTCAAAAGTTCACAATGCAGCCAAACCCTTTCGTATGGCAGGAATGCGGCCGGTGGCATCCGCACCACACCCCGCCGCCCGCTGAAGCTGCCCACGCCAGCAGCGCCGCGATCGGCCTGCACGCCGAAGCGCTCGCCTGCGAGGCGCTTGTGGACGACGGATGGGAAATCCTCGGCCGCCGCTTGCGCACCGCGGCCGGGGAGATCGACATCGCGGCCGAACGCAACGGTCTGCTCGCCTTCATCGAAGTCAAGCGCCGCGCCGATCTGCAAACCGCCGCCCGGGCGCTCGGGCCAAAGCAGCGCGCCCGGCTGATCGGCGCCGCCGAAATCCTCATCGGTCAGAATCCGGGCTGGGGCCGCGCCGGCATCCGCTTCGATGTTCTGCTGCTGGACAAAGCCGGGAACATCCGCCGCATCGCCGACGCATTCCGCCTGGAATAAAGCCGAGCGCGCACGCGAGCCATCCGACTGGGTAGGCGGCGCGCCAAATCAATCCATCGCAGCCTCAGCAATCGGCCACGGCCAAGCTTGTCCGCTCCAGCCGCCTTGCCCGGCCGCGGCGCCACGGCCAGTATCCCGGCACTCGTCCCCAAGGACCCCGGATGCGCCTTTCCGCCCTCTTCCCGCTGGCTTTCGCGGCCGCTTGCGCCTGCCCGCTCCCCGCTGCCTGCCGCCCCGCGCCCGACAGTTTCGCCGATCTCGCCCAAGCCCTGCTGCCCGGCGTGGTGAACGTCAGCTCCAGCCAGGCCGGCGGCGAGGCCCGCGCCGACGCCCCCGACATGCCGGTATTTCCCCCGGGCTCGCCGTTCGAACAGTTCTTCCGCGACTTCATGAACCGCCGCCACAACGATCGCGGCAACGAGGGCGGCGGCGAACGCGACCAGACCGATCCCGACCAGGGCCAGGACCAGGGCCAGGATCAGGGCGGCGGCGAAGCGCCCGACAGCGCGCCGCATCGCGTGCAGAGCCTGGGTTCCGGCTTCATCATCGACCCCTCCGGCCTCATCGTCACCAACAACCACGTGATCGACGGCGCCGACGAGATCAGCGTTATCCTGCAGGACAACACAACGCTGAAGGCCACCGTCATCGGCCACGACGACCGCACCGACCTCGCCGTCCTCCGCGTCAAGCCCGACCGCAAGCTGCCGGCGCTGCGTTTCGGCGACAGCGACAAGGCCCGCGTCGGCGACTGGGTGCTCGCCATCGGCAACCCGTTCGGCCTCGGCGGCTCGGTCACGGCCGGCATCGTCAGCGCCCGTGGCCGCGATATCCAGCAGGGCCCCTACGACGATTTCATTCAGACCGACGCCGCCATCAACCGCGGCAATTCCGGCGGCCCGCTGTTCGACATGCAAGGCGAGGTCATCGGCATCAACACCGCGATCCTCTCGCCCTCCGGCGGCTCCATCGGCCTCGGTTTCGCCATACCCAGCGGCGAGGCGCGGGTGGTGATCGACCAGCTCATCCATTTCGGCCGCGCCCGCCGCGGCTGGCTCGGCGTCCATATCCAGCAGGTCACGCCAGACATCGCCGAAAGCCTCGGGCTGCACGGCCGCGATGGCGCGCTGGTGGCCGGGGTGAACACCGGCGGTCCGGCCGACCGCGCCGGTATCCACAGCGGCGACGTGATCCTCGATTTCAACGGCCAGCCCTTGCACGAAACCCGCACGCTGCCGCGCGTCGTCGCCGAAACCCCGATCGCCAGCCGGGTGCCCGTCGATATCTGGCGCGGCGGCCATCAGCAGACCGTGCAGGTGGTCGTGGCCGAAATGCCGGAGGAAAAAGCCAAGCCGGCGCCGCCCCGCACGCCCCCGCCAGCCGCACTCAGCCTGCCCGAGATCGGCCTGAAGCTTGCCGCGATCGATCCGGAGCTGCGCCGGGAATTCCGGCTCTCGCCCGATGCCGCCGGCGTCGTCGTGCTGAGTGTCGGGGGCGCCCCCCCAGCCCGC
>CAXUEX010000054.1:4758-17455 GCA_964250215.1 uncultured Acetobacteraceae bacterium
GGGCGAGGTCGAACTGCTTCTGCACGTCGCCGGCGACCGCGGCCTCAAGCCAGGCGACGTGATCGTCTCGGTGCAGCAGAAGAACGTGGCCCAGCCCGGCGACGTGCAGAAGCAGTTCGACCTCGCCCGCCAGCAAGACCGCCGCAGCGTGCTGCTGCTGGTGCAGGGCGCCGACGGCATGCGGTGGGTGCCGTTGCCGATGCGCAAGAATAACGACTAGGCCTTTGTTTAGCGAGCAACTTTATCGGCGCGCTGACGCGGTGCGTGCCGCCCAAAAACAGGTTCGACGGTATTCGTTCGTATCCGGCGGTGGCCTGGCCGATTCTGCGGCGCGGGCTTCGGCCTCAAGCTCGGCGCGGGCGGCACGAATGCGCGCCAGACGGGCCTGCTTGTTGCGCATCCAATCCGGTGGTTCGTCACCACGGCGTGTGCTGCCATGCTCGGCGTTCTCGGCCGCATCCTCGGCTTGCGCGCGCGCCAGCCACTCGGCCACTTCACGGGCAAGCTCGGCCTCGGCCTCGACCATGCGGGCGTAGCTCATCGCCTTGTGCTTCGAAGCGTTGGCTTTGATCTTGGTGCCGTCAACCGCAACATGGTTCAGCCCGGCCAAGCCGGCCTTGCGGCATAGCGCCAGCACCTGCACGAACAGGCCCGCCAGGGCATCAAGATGGCGACGGCGGAATTCGCTGATGGTGCGAAATCCGGCTGGTTCAGCGCCGTGACTGCCTGGAAATCCAGCCGCTCCTCGCAGGCCCGGGCGATCCGCCGCGATGAATAGACCCCGTTGCAATAAGCATAGAGCAGCAGAGCAACCATCATCGCCGGATGGTAAGGCGGATAGCCCTTTACCTCGGCGTAGGCGCCCATGATCGAGGAAAGATCGAGTTCCTCGCAAACCAGATCGCGGATCAGGTGGGCGGGATGGCCGGCGGGGACGAAGTCGGCCACCGAGGGTGGAAGCAACCAGACCTCGTCGGTCTTCCAGGAACGAAACACTTTGCTCATGACGCAACAGAATCATCTCGGATCGCGCCGCGTCGAGAGGATTCAGGCGTTACCGGGACAGGCTCCTAGAGCGTGACCAGCACCGATGTCTGATCCAATCCGAGCCGGTCGTGCTCTAGCCATCCACGATGCCGACCGCCCGCACCCAGCCGGCGCTCGCGGCGCGGATTTTCACCGGGAAGCAGGCGATCTCGAAACCGTGCGGCGGCAGCGCTTCCAGATTGTGCAGCTTTTCCATCTGGAAATAACCGATGTCGCGCCCGGCTTTGTGGCCTTCCCAGATGATCGATGGATCGTGCGTTTCCGCCCAGCGCCTGGCGGTGTGCACGAACGGCGCGTCCCACGACCAGCCATCGGTGCCGACGATGCGAACACCTTGCCTGGCCAGAAATAGCGTGGCGTCGCGGCCCATGCCGCAGCCGCGCGCAACGTAATCAGGGCTGCCATAAGCGGCGCCGGCGCTGGTGTTCACCACCACGATGTCGAGCGGCTGCAGGCGGTGGCCGATGCGCTGGAGTTCGCGCCCGACATCGTCGGCAGTGGCGACCTGGCCATCGGCGAAATGGCGGAAATCCAGTTTCACGGCCGGGCGCCAGCACCAATCCAGTGGCAGTTCGTCGATTGTCTGCGCGCGACGGCTTCCGGTGGGCAGTGCTGCGTCCTGCGTCGCATGGAAATGCCATGGCGCGTCCATATGCGTGCCGTTGTGGGTGGAGAGCCGCACCTGTTCGATCGCCCAGCCTTGCTGGTCCGGCAAATCGGATATGGCGAGGCCGGGGAAGCAGGCGGCGAGCTGGTCCGCGCCTTCGGCATGAGCGACGTAGGTGAGATGCGGCCCGAAGCCGGGCGGGTCGGCGGCCACGTCGTTTTCCAACGGTATCGAGAGGTCGATGAGTCGGCGGGCCATGGTTTGCATCCTCCAATGTTGCACCTGGCGTGCAGGGAAGACTCGTGGGTCGGCGCGCGGCAAGGCATACTGGCTCCGGCATGAATGAGAAGATGGGTATGGGCATGAACGAAGGCGGCGAGCGCGTGGCGTGGGTGACGGGCGCGTCGTCCGGCATTGGCGAGGCGCTGGCGCGGGAATTGGCGCGCGAGGGCTGGTTGCTGATCCTGTCCGGCCGTCGCGAGGCGGCGCTGCGGGCGGTCGCCGCACAAGCCGGCGGCGCGGCGTTGGTGCTGCCGTTCGAGGCGACGGATTACGATGCGCTGCCGGGCGTGGTGGCGCAGGCGATCGCGTGGCGCGGCCGGATCGACCTGCTGGTGAACAATGCCGGCATCAGCCAACGCAGCCTGGCGCTGGATACCGGGTTCGACGTGTATCGGCAGCTGATGGAGACAGATTTTTTCGCGCCGTTGCGGCTGACGCAGCTCGTGGTGCCGCATCTGGTGCAGCGCCGGTGCGGCCGGATCGTCGCGATCAGTTCGCTGGCGGGACGGATCGGCTCGCCGCTGCGCAGCGGCTACTGCGCCGCGAAACACGCGCTGCTCGGGTATTTCGAGGCGCTGCGGGCGGAACTGGAGCTGGCCTATGGCGTGGGGGTGACAAGCGTGCTGCCGGGATCGGTGCGCACCGCGATCGCGGCGAATGCGCTGCAGGCCGATGGCTCCGTGCGTGGCATTTCCGATGAGAACATCGACGCCGGCATGGACCCGGGCGCTGCCGCGCGAATGATTTTGGATGGTATCCGGAATGGCTTGCGCGAAATCGTGGTGGCGCAGGGCGGGGAGTTGGCCGCTTCCGAACTGCGCGTGCGCGATCCGGAGCGCCTGTTCGATGGCCTGGCGCGGGAGGGCGCGCGGCTGGCGGGGATGCGCGCGGCTGCCGGCGCGGATTTCCGGCCGGATCCGCGGCGGGTGGTGTAGCTACCCCGCCTTTTCCAGCTCGCTCTGCCCCTGCGCCCAGGAGCTTTCCGGCACCACGCTGCCGGCCGTGTCGCCGATTTCCACCCAGCGCGCCGCCACCTGTTCGGCCGCATCGTCGCCCGCGCCGATGTGGATGCCGCGCGTGAGCGTGATGTGCGCCTGCTCGAAGCTGCCGGCGCCGGCGCACAGGATGGCGCGGGTGGGCGCATCCTCCGATACCAGCGCCAGCAGGCCGGGGCTGACGGATTCCGGCGTTAGTTTCGCGATCAGATCCGGCGCGAGCAGGCCTTCCATCATGCGCGTGGCGGCGGTGGGGGCGAGGCAATTCACGCGGATGTCGTTCTTTCGGCCTTCGATCGCGAGCGTTTGCATCAGCCCGACCAGCGCCATCTTGGCGGCGGCGTAATTGGCCTGGCCGAAATTGCCGAACAGGCCGGAGGAAGACGTGGTCATGACGATGCGGCCGTAATTCTGTGCCCGCATGATGTCCCACACGGCTTTTGTGCAATAGGCCGCGCCCATCAGGTGCACATCGATCACCGCGCGGAAATCCGCCATGTCCATCTTGGCGAAGCTCTTGTCGCGCAGGATGCCGGCGTTGTTGACGAGGATATCGACGCGGCCCCAGCGATCCATGGCCGCGGCGACCATTTCCTGCACCTGCGACGCATCCGCCACCGAGGCGCCGTTCGCCAAGGCGTGGCCGCCCGCCGCCTCGATTTCGGCCGCCACCGCCTGCGCCGCCGAGATCGAGCCGCCGGTGCCGGCCAGCGCGCCGCCGAGATCGTTGACCAAAACCTTGGCGCCGCGCCGCGCCAGCAGAAGCGCGTGCGCGCGGCCCAGGCCACCGCCGGCACCTGTTACGATAGCGACGCGACCTGCGAGATCGATGGCCATGATGTTTCTCCGGATATCGTTTCGTCAGCTTCGTTGGTGGCGCGCCAGGAATTCCTGCGCGACGCTGGCCACCAGCGTTCCGTCGCGCCGGTAGATTTCCGCGCGCGACAGACCGCGGCCATGCGCCACGCTGGGGGCGTGCTGCACATGCAGCATCCATTCGTCGGCGGTGGCTGCACGATGGAACCACAGACTGTGGTCCAGGCTGGCTGCCTGCACGGGGCCGCCGCCGGCGCGGCCATGCGCGAGCAGGCCGGCATGAACCAGGCCGAAATCGGAGGCGAAACCGATGGCGGCGCGGTGGATGGCGGCGCCACCCGCGATGGCCGCGCGCGGTCGGAACCAGATGGCGCGGGCGGGGGCGCCCCCACCTTTCGGCACGGGCGGGAGTTCCACCGGGCGGGCTTCCAGCATTTCCTCCGCCAGGTAGCGGCGCGCCGCCTGGCCGCGCGCTTCGGCGTGCCGCGCGCGGGTGATGCGTTGATCCTGGAGCGCCTCCGGCGGCGGCAGATCGGGCATGGCGGATTGATAGTCCGGTCCGTCGTCGCCATCGTGGTGCGATGTGTATCCGGCCAGCAGCAGCCGGTCGCCCTGGCGTATTTCCACGCGGCGGGTGGCGAAGCTGTTTCCGTCGCGCGTGCGCTGCACTTCGATGTCGAACGGCGCCGACTTGCCGCCCACGCCGATGAACAGGGCATGCAGGGAATGGCAGGCTTTCGTGGCCGCCGACGCGGCGACGATGGCCTGGCCGATCAGCAGGCCGCCGAACAGCCGCGCCTCCTCGGTGGGCGGCGTGCCGGGCGCCGTCCAGCGTGCGGCGCCGGAAGCGGCGGCACTTTCCGGGGTGAGTGCGAACAACTCATCGAAGGTCATGATTTGAGGTGATGGCGCAATCAGAAGATCTCGAACAGGCCCGCGCCGCCCATGCCGCCGCCCATGCACATGGTGACCACACCGAAGCGCGCGCCGCGGCGGCGGCCTTCGTGCAGGATGTGGCCGGTCATGCGCGCGCCGGACATGCCATACGGGTGGCCGATGGCGATGGCGCCGCCGGACACGTTGAGTTTTTCGTTCGGAATGCCGAGCTGGTCGCGGCAGTAGAGAACCTGGCTGGCGAAGGCTTCGTTCAGCTCCCAAAGATCGATGTCATTTACACTGAGACCGTGCTTGCGAAGCAGTTTCGGGATCGCATAGACCGGCCCGATGCCCATTTCATCCGGCGCGCAACCGGCAACCGCCAGGCCGCGATAGGCACCTAGCGGTTGCAGGCCGCGGCGATCGGCCTCGCGACGGTCCATCAGCACGACTGCCGCCGCGCCATCGGAAAGCTGCGACGCGTTGCCGGCGGTGATGTATTCGCCCTGCTTGACCTGCTGGCCGCTGGCGAACACGGGTTTCAGATTGGCCAGATCCTGCAGCCGGGTTTGCGGGCGGTTGCCTTCATCGCGGCTGATCGTGATGTCGCGGCCGGTGGTCTCGCCGGTGGCTTTGTCGGTGACTTTCATGCTGGTGGAAACGCTGACGATTTCGCTATCGAACCTGCCTGCCGTTTGCGCCTCCGCCGTGCGCTGCTGCGATTGCAGGGCATACTCGTCCTGGGCTTCGCGGCTGATGCCGTAGCGGCTGGCGACGATCTCGGCGGTTTCGATCATGGACATGTACAGCGCCGGATGCTGCGCCACCAATTTCGGGTCGGCGCCGCGGTAATGGTTCATATGCTCGTTCTGCACGAGCGAGATGGACTCGACGCCGCCGCCGATGCCGATGCCGAGTTCGCCGTTCAGGATGCCCTTAGCCACCGTGGCGATGGCCATGAGGCCGGAGCCGCACTGGCGATCGATGGTCATGCCCGGCACGCTATCCGGCAGGCCGGCCCAGAGCGCACCCTGGCGGGCGACGTTGTAGCCCGTGGAGCCCTGCTGCAGCGCGCAGCCCATGACCACGTCTTCCACCTCGGCGCCCTGCAAGCCGGCGCGGCGCACCGCTTCGCCGATCGCGTGGCCGGCAAGTGCTTGTCCCTGCGTGTCGTTGAAACTGCCACGGTAGGCTTTGCCGATGGGCGTGCGGGCGGTGGCGACGATGACGGCTTCGGGCATGGACCCCTCCCGGGCACGAACGCGCTGGAGGCTGCGTTCAGAATTATGGTATGTTCTGCTTGACCATGAATTCGTCAGCAAGGCAAGTTCGTGAGACAAGCGGCACGGTTCGGCCGGCTTGGCTTACAAGGGGTATCGGATGGCCGGAACGGGCATTGGCAGGCGGGCGCTGACGTTGTTCAGCGAGGGCACGCGCATGGCGGCCGAGATCTGTGCGCCCGAGGGCGAGGCGGAAGGATCGGGTCGCCCGGCCATTCTGCTGTGCCATGGCTGGGGCGGGCTGAAGAGCCAGCTTGTGCCGTATGCCGAATTGTTCGCCAGGAACGGCTATGTGGCGATGATCTTCGACTATCGGGGCTGGGGGGAATCCGATGGCCGCGTGATTGCGCTGCCGGATGCGCCGCCCTTGCTGGAAGCCGGCGAACGGATGCTGCCGGTGCGCGTGCTGCGCGAGATCGTGGATCCGGTGGATCAGACGACGGATATCCGGAACTGCCTGGCGGCGTTGCGCACCGAGACGGGAGTGGATCCGGCGCGCATCGGCCTGTGGGGCACGAGCTATGGTGGCGGACACGTGGTGTTCACCGCCGGCCAAGACGCCCGTGTGCGCGCGGTGGTGGCGCAGATCGGCGGATTTGGTTTTCCAGCGGAATATCGCGAGCGGGCACTGGCGCGGGCAGCGGAAAAGGCGCGCGGGCAGATCGATCCGGCGGTGCCGCAGGGGATCGATGCCACGCCCGGTTTGAAGGGAACGCCCGACATCGCCCGCATGGTGGATCATTCACCGCGGCTGGCGGCCACCCGTGTGCGCGTGCCGACGCTGATCATCGATGCCGAGCAGGAAGAGCTGATGAACCGGCTGGAAAACGGCTTTACGGTTCACATGATCATCCGGGAGAACGCACCGAGCGAGTACTTGACGTTCCCCTGCACCCACTACAAGGTGTACGATCAGTACTTCACCGAGAGCACGAAGCTGGCTTTGGACTGGTTCAAGCGCCACCTTTAGCGCCGCCCGGCAACACGCCGGTGAGCAGCTTCTGGATGTAGAGTTCGGCCGCGTTGTCGGCGGTGGCGGTTCGCACCCAGCGGGCCAATTCCTCGGCCGAGTTGATGCAGGCCGTGATCATTTCCGATGCAATGCGAACGTTGCAAGGGCGCACGGAGCCGTCGATCACGCCGTCGTTCAGCATGTCGCCGAAGCGGAGCGTGATGCGTGCCATCTCCGCGGCCATCCTGGTGCGCAGCTCCGGCCCCACTGCGGTGAGTGCGGAGGTGCGCAGCAGCGTGCCGCTGTCCAGCATCTGCCGGCGCACCAGCGGCACCGCGGCGGCGACGATTTGCGGCAGGCCATCGCCTTGCGTGGCGAGCGCGGTATCCTGCGCCGCGCGGAGGGCCGCGAAGCTGTGCTCGAAGCAGGCAAGCACCAGGCCATCGCGGGTTTCGTTATGGTGGTAGAACGCACCCTTCGAGACGTTGAGCTCGGCCGAAATGCGGTCCACCGATGCGCCGCGATAGCCGAACTGGTTGATCAGGGAGGTGGCCGTGCGCAGGAAGGTTTGCGGTGAGAGCCGGTCATCGAGCGCCTCCGTGACGGGCATCGATTGCTCGAAAGGCCGCAAATCGAGCGGAGATGCCGCGATGCCCTGCATCAGTATGTCACAGAAACGGTTAGCCAGGCGATGCGCATCCTGGGGCAGGTATTCGTGCGCCCAGACCACCGACCAGAGCAGCTGCGAAAGCAGGAAATGCGATGACGCATTGAGCTGCTCGAGCGTGAATGTCCGCTCCGCGCTTTGGAACAGGCTGCGGATCGACTTGAACATCTGGCCGTAGGCTGGCCAGACGAATTCGGAATGCGGCGCGGTGAGCGCGCGGATGTCGCCGAAATGCACGAATTCCGGCCGCTCGCCCAGTTGCACGGTGGCGCGCAGATCGAAGTAGCTCCGGACGAAGCGGCGGATCCGGGCCTCAATGGTGGTTTCGGCGAGCGCCGCTTCGGCCAGCGATTGGTGCAGGGCGATGGAGCGCATGAAGGCCGCGGCGACGAGATCCTCGCGGCGCTCGAAATAGTAGCGCAGGCTTTTCAGATTGAGACCGATTTCGGCTGCGACGACGGCCAAGGTGGCGTCGCGCAGGCCGTGCCGGTTGAACAGGGCGCCGGCCGCGTTGAGTATCTCCTCCTTGCGGCGATCAAACCTTGTGTGACGGCCGCGCTTGGTTTGCCGGTCATCCAGTTTGGCTGCGGGTTCGCTCATGGTTCCCTCGCCTACCACGCCAGGAACCTGGGAACGACCGCGATGGCGCGGAACGGCCGGGCCGGACCGGCGGCTGGGGTGGTCCGCGACAGACCATTTTTCTCAGATTTCACGATCATTGACGAGAAAGCGCCTGCCGCTCTAGACATACCTTAAGCCTTAAAAGAAGGCAGGGGTAGGGCGGCGTTTGCCGTTCTCCCTGAATATCAACGTAAAGGGAGGTGCGACGGGCTGTGGCTTTGCTTTCCTCTGCTGTGGTCGAAGCGGCAACGCCTCCGATGCAAAGCGCAGCCCGGCGGCTGCCGCTGAAATTGTTCTACGGCGTCGGCGCGATCGCGTTCGGCGTGAAGGACAACGGCTTTCAGGTGCTGCTGCTGTTGTTCTACAATCAATCGCTGGGATTGGACGCAGGGCTCGCGGGTTTCGCCATCATGATCGCGCTCGTGGTGGATGCGTTCGTCGATCCGGCCATCGGCTACTTGTCGGACCGGCTGCGCTCGCGCTGGGGGCGGCGCCATCCGTTCATGTATGCCGCCGCGCTGCCTGTTGCGCTTTCGTATCTGCTTCTGTTCTCGCCACCTGCGGGGCTGGGGCAGTGGAAGCTGTTCGGCTATCTGCTGGCGGTGGCGATCTTGGTGCGCATCCTGATCTCGGTTTATGAAATACCCAGCTCGGCATTGGTTGCCGAACTCACCTATGGCTATGACGAGCGCACCAGCTTCCTGAGCTTCCGCTACTTCTTCGGGTGGACTGGCGGCCTCAGCATGTCGATCCTGGCGTTCTCGGTATTTTTGCAGGCGGACGCGGCGCACACGACAAGTTATCTGAACCCCGCAGGCTACAGCCATTATGGCATCGCCGCCTCCGTCATCATGCTTTGCTCGATCCTGCTATGCGCCGTCGGCACGCAATCCGCCGTCGCGCCGGTCGAGAGAGCGGCTTACGACACGCCGCCTCCGCGCAATATGCTGGCGGAAATGCGATCGGTCCTGGGCAGCCGGTCCGCCGTGATGGCCACCGCCGCCGGCATGCTGCTGCAACTTGCCACCGGCCTGAGCTTCGCGCTGGGCACGTATTTCAACCTTTATGCCTGGCGACTGAACCCGAACCAGATCTCGCTGTTGACGGCCAGCAGCTTCATTTCGGCCACGGTGGCGCTGTTTCTGAGCCCGTTTTTGGCCAGCCGCTTCGACAAACGGAATTCGGCAATCGGCGTGACGCTGGTTTTGCTGCTGCTGCTGCCGCTGCCGCTTGCGGTTAGTCTGGCGGGGTTGCTGCCGACGGATCCCGGCGTGCTGATCCCGATCCTGTTCGCCTACAACATCCTGATCGTGACATTGTTCGTTGTGGTGCCCACCCTGATCGCTTCGATGCTGGCCGACGTGGTGGAGGAGGTTGAAGTGCGCACGGGCGAGCGGTCGGAGGGGGTGATTTTCGCGCTGAATATCTTCGTGCAGAAATGCGCGTCGGGGTTGGGCGTGTTTGCTTCCACGGCGATACTGGCGCTGGCGCATTTCCCCGCCCACGCGCAAGCCGGCCTGGTGGCACCCGCGGTGATCACCCGGCTATCCGCCATTTTCATCGTTTCCGTGGGTTTCATATATGCGGGCGCGATGATCTGCGTGTTTCTGTATCGGATCACCCGGACGCGGCATCGCGAAAATCTCGATTTCCTCGCACGCAGGCGCACGCAAACCGCATAGGCGGCGGGTTTTTCGGGTGAACTTTCGTGGACCGCTTGGCAGGTTTCGCGAAAATCCCGCCACACGCACTTATTGAGAACTGTGGTATTTCGGCAACGTGGTTTGACTGCCTCATCTCGCGTTCTCTTCTGTAACGCCATGCGAGCAACAAGGCGGTTGACCGCGGCAGCGCTCGCGCCCTAGCGTATTTTCAGAAATACGGTCTGCGGATTTGCTGAGCAGGCCGGCGACCCCCCCCGACAGGCGGGCGGGGGGGGTCGCCCGGAGTACATCCGGAAGCGCCTTATGCTATGCTGCAGCCTCGTCGCGCTCATCTGGGCGCGTCCGGCTGCCACGCAGACAGCCGAAAACGCCCGTTCATCCGTTACGAAACCGGTTGCGCAGCCCGCATCGAAGCCGGGGACCAGGCGCGCCAATGGCGCATCCGCATCCGATCCGGGAGCCCGCGCCGCGCCAATCAATCAGGACATTTCCGCTGCTTCCGGCAAAGCGATTGGCGAAACGGTTGTTGTTACGGCGACGCGCAGGAAGGACACCATCCAGCGGACACCGGAGGCGATCACCGCCTTTACGGACGAGCGCCGCAACCTGATCGGCGTGTTGAGCGGGCAGGACATTGTCAATCTTACGCCGAGCGCCAGCTTGCAGGGGGAATATCTTACGGTTCGCGGTGTGGGTCGGTTCGAGGATCCCGGCGAGGGTTTGGACCCTGGCGTGGCAATCAACATCGACGGCATCTATACGGCTTCGCCGGCCTATCTCAGTCAGCCCGACTTCCTGACGGATCGTGTGGAAATTCTGCGCGGCCCGCAAGCGATTCAGGGGCACACCGCGGCGGGGGGCGAGGTGGACATCTTTTCCCGCCGACCGACCGACGCCTACCATGCGGATATTCGTTTCGGCGGAAATACGCTCGACGAAGGTTACAGCGACGCGGCTTTCTCCGGCCCGATCACCGACAACTTGAAGTTCCGCGTGGCCGAATCCTACGACATTACCGCCGGTCCTGGTCAGGACAATATCTCCGAAGCAGCGCAAAGCTCGAACAAGCAGCCTGGTGGCGGCAATTCGGTGATCTTGGAAGCGCAGCTCGAGTGGACGCCCACCGACGACCTGGACATCTGGGCGCGCTATCAGAATTTTCAGCAGCACTACAACGGGTTCTACGGCGTCGGCGCCGGGTTCGGGCAACTCAGCCCTTATCTTCGTTCCGGCGGGGGCCCGGCGCCGCTGTTTGCCAATGCGTTCTTCGGCCTGGCGCCGAACCCGACTGATGGCTTGCCGCCGCAAAGCAATCCTTCGATTTCGGATCCGTTCAAGACCAACGAAGACACGATCGGCCACGGGGATATACACGACGATCATACGATCACCGTGAGCGCCACGTACGATCTCGATTGGGCGACGCTGAAATGGCTTGGCAATTACAGTCAGTTTGTGGCGCAGAATCTTCTGGATGTGGATTACAGCTCACGTCAGTATTTCTCTAGCCCCGGCGGCACCGTGCTGCCGCCGGGGCGGCTGATCCCGGCTTCGTATGCCGAAAACTCGCCGCAGTCGAAATACTGGGGCAGCAACGAGGTTTCGCTGAGCTCGAACGGCGCGGACCGCTTCCGCTGGGTTGCGGGCGCTTACCAGTATGAGGAAAATTACGTCACCGGATTCGATATCGAAGATCCGCTGGCCGCCTACTTGTCGCAACCGGTGAGCAATGTGACTACGCGTGCGCTGGCGGCACCCAATCCGTCTCGCGCCTTCTACAGCCAGAACACGAAGCTGGCGACGGAAACTCAGGCCGTTTATGGCCAAGCCGATTACGACATCACGCCGACCGTACGCGGCACGGCTGCATTCCGCTACAATTGGGATGAGCGCCAGGGTTCCGACGATTACCGGACCATATACGATGTATATGGATTCTACGGCGATGACGGAGCGCCGAAAGTGGGTCTCGACCTCACGCCAAAGGCGCATTCCGGCAGCGCGCAGGCGGCCTATCAGAACCAGACCGGCAAGGTGGGGCTGGAGTGGCACCCGGATAAAAGCCTGATTGCGTATGGCAGCATATCGAGGGGTTATGAACCGGGCGGCTTCCGCCTGGGCGCGTTCTCGACGATTCCCGCGGTGAAGACCGAGACGCTGATGGACTACGAAGTGGGCCTGAAGAAAACCTGGGGCAGCTTCCTTCTGCTCGACATGTCTGCCTTCTATTATCAATACAACAATCTGCAGGTGCCGATTTCGTTCGCCATTCCCAGCCCCAAGGGCGATATCTTTCAGCTCGACCTGACAAACGCGCAGCGCGCCCGGTCCTATGGTTCCGAGCTGGAGGCGGTGGTTTCGCCAACGCCCGACCTGCATCTGACGTTCGTGTACTCGTACCTGAATACCGCCTTCGAGGAGTTCCAGAATCCGGTCGTGGGCCAAGGCCTGGTGGATACCTCCACGAACATTGTCTATAGCAGCCTGCGCGGCAACCCGATCCCGTACTCGCCAAAGAACAAGTTCAGCTTCTCGCCGCAATATACGTTGCACATGAAGGGTGGGGATCTAAGTCTGTCGGCGGTTTATTCCTACCAAGGTTCGGAGTACGACGGGGTCTTCAACAATCCCAACTACCGCGCACGCCAGTATCAGAACCTGGATCTACGGGCTTTGTATCAACCGAAGAAGACGCACTGGACATTCATTCTCTATGCGCGTAATGTAACGAACTCGACACAGTTTATTTATCATGCTCCGTCGCTGTTCTATCCTTCGCTGACGGCTTATACGGTGAACCCACCTTTCATCTTCGGCGGTGAGCTTCAATATCGCTTCTAGAGCGTGACCGGTTCTGATTGAATCGGACATCGGTGCCGGTCACGCTCTA
>CAXUEX010000055.1:0-17410 GCA_964250215.1 uncultured Acetobacteraceae bacterium
GTGGGTGATGACGGCGCGGGGGACCGGGACCACGGGGTCGATGTGGAAATCGCCGGGGCGGCAGTAGAGGCCCTCGGGGCGGACGCAGAGCCAGGTGTCGGGGTGCGGCATCAGCCGTGTGGTGCCTCGGCGGCGCGGTGCAGGCCTTCGAGCGATGCTTGCAGATTGCGCCGAAGGCCGGCGCTGGAAAACAGCCAGCCTACGGGGAAGCCGGCCATCGATTCCGCCACCCGCACGCGCGTGCCCCCCGCAATCGGATCGAAACGCCACACATGAATGGCCCGCACCGTCCATGCCTGGCCGGTCCACGCGAGCCTGGAGGGCGGCTGCACCAATGCCAATCGGGACTTGATGGCGACGCCTTGCGACCACGCGAAACGGGTGCCGGGAACAAACGGGCCGGCAATCGTGGCCGTGGTCACCCCGGGCCACCAGCTTGGCCATCCCGGCACGTTGGCGACGATCCGCCACACCGTTTCCGGTGTCGCCGCGACGATCCGCTCGGCCTCGGCTTGCACGGGTGCCGTTCGATCGATTTCGCCGTTCGCCGCCAGACGACGCAACGCCTCGGCCGTTTTGCCGCAGCCAGCGATGCCAAGGCAGGCCGTGATGACGATGCAGAACCGGGCGGCGTGCGAAAATAGATTGGTCATGCGGCCCTGGGGAGGCTGATAAGCGTCCGAGACTATCCCGGCAGCGGCCGTTCTTCCGAAGCAGGAATGTTCAGCGCCATGCGCTGCTGACGACCCCAGCCACGCTGGCCGCTGAGAAACACCGCCCACCCCGCAGCCGCGCCGGCATGGCGCAAAAGTTGAAAACAAAACGGCTCCAGCAGCGCGGCGGCAACGGCGTGCGAGAAGCGGGGCGAGGCGCCCGGGCCCACCCAGCGCCGATACAGACGCACCGACCAGAGATGGAACCCGAGATCGACCGCGATCTTGCCGCCCATCACGCCGCCGGCCGGCAACAGCACGGCGAAATTTCCGGTAAGCAGATAGAACACCAGCAGGCCGAAGGCCACGAGCCCGTAGAAGGGCTGGAACGTGTCGGCCGCCTTCACCGGCAGCATCGCGGTGCCCACGCGGCCATAGGCGGGATTGCCGACCATGTCGCGGTACCAGAACTGAGTTTGCAAAAAACCGCCGAACCAGCGGCGGCGCTGGCGCAGGAAAGCCGAAACGGTGCCGGGCGCCTCGGTGGTGGCCAGCGCGTGGCCCAGCACCGCCGTGGTCCAGCCGAGCCCCTGCTGTGCCGAGACGCGGCGCAGGCGGTGGATGAGCTCGTAATCCTCCACCAGGCAATCGGGATCGAAGCCGCCGACCGCCATCACCGCATTGCGGCGGAAGCCAGCGAAAGCGCCGGAAATCAGCAACAGCCCGTCGGCCCGCATCCAGGCGTAGCGCGAGAGGAAGTTGCGCACGTATTCGTAGGTCTGGAACCACTGGAAAGCGCGCTGGCCCAGGCCGGTGCCGCAGAGCGGCTGCAACACGCCGGTGGCGGCCACCAGCGCCGGATCGGCCGCGAAGGCCTGGCGCATGGCCGCGATGGCGCCGGCGGCGAGCCGCGTATCGGCATCCACCGTGAGCACGATTTCGGTTTCACAGTTGCCGAGCGCCGCGTTCAGCGCGCGCGCCTTGCCGGCGTGCGGCAGCGCGAGGTGGCGCAGATTCAGGCCGCTTTCGGGCGCCATCTCGCGCAGCAGGGCGGCCGTATCGTCGGTGGAACCATCGTCGGCGACCAGCACCAGATCGGGCCGGTCGGACTGCGCGGCCAGGGCGGCCAGCGCCGCGGCCAGGATTGCGGCTTCGTTGTAGGCCGCGACGATAACGGCCAGACGAGGAACCGCCAGACCAGGAACGGCAAGACGGGGCCCCGGGCCGGCGGCTGGTGGCGGCGCCTTGTGCCGCAGCGCCCGCGTCTGCCACAGCGTGAAGGCCTGCAGCAGCGTGTCGTAGCCGACATAGACGAGGCCGGCGGACCAGGCGAAGAGCCCGGTGAGCCAGAAGGCACGCGCGAGCAGCACCAGGAACAGCAGCAGCACGGCGCCGTGGATGAGCCAGCTCGCGGCCGGCACGCGGCCCGGCTTGCGGCGCGGCGAGGCCAGGAGGAAGTTCTCTTCGAGCGTCCGCATCGGTGCTGAAATGCGCCGGCTGGGCACAATTCCAAGCGGATGGGAGGCTTCATGCAATTGCCGCAGCGCTACACGGGACCGGCCATCGTGCTGCATTGGCTGATCGCGGCCATGATCCTGGTGAATTTGGTGCTGGGCCAATTCGCCGACAGCTTGCCGGACAGTTGGGTGCGGCCGGTGGTGGACACCCACAAATCCATCGGGCTGACCGTGCTGGGGCTGGCGATATTGCGGCTGCTGTGGCGGCTGACGCATCCGCCGCCGGCCTTTCCGCCGGCGTATCGGCGCTGGGAGCGGCTGGCCGCCCATGCGGCGCATTATGCGCTGTATGCGCTGATCTTTCTGGTGCCGTTCACGGGCTGGCTGCACGACAGTGCCTGGAAAGGCGCGGCCCAGCATCCGTTGCGGATTTTCTGGGTGATTCCGTGGTTTCGGATCGGCGCGTTGCAGTCGCTGCCGGCGGCCGAGAAGGACCATGCGCATGCCTTGCTGTTCCAGCTGCATCAGGCGCTGGCCTATGTGCTGGTGGCGATTTTCGTGGTGCATGTGGCCGGCGCGCTGAAGCACCAGTTTCTGGATCGCGAGCCGGAGCTGCAGCGGATGGGCGTGGGGTAGCCTGTTACCACATAGGCAAAACCTTGACGCGGACGGGGTTTTCGCCCAGAAGCCGCCCGGATTATGGGGCCTGGAACATGCTGAAGACGACGCCCTCGCTGAAGCCGGCCGAGGTGAAGAAGGATTGGGTGCTGATCGACGCGGAAGGGTTGGTGCTGGGCCGGCTGGCCACGATCATCGCCAGCCGTCTGCGCGGCAAGCACAAGCCGCAGTTCACGCCGCACGTGGATTGCGGCGACAACATCGTGGTGGTGAACGCCGAAAAGGTGGCGTTGACGGGCAACAAGCGGCAGGACCGTCTGTTCCACTATCACACCGGGTTTCCTGGCGGCATCAAGGAGCGCACGATTTCGCAGCGGCTTTCCGGCAAGCGGCCGGGCCAGGTGGTGGAAAAGGCCGTGGAGCGCATGATCACGCGCGGGCCGTTGCAGCGCCGGCAGATGAGGCATCTGCACGTGTATGCCGGCCCGAGCCATCCGCACGAGGCGCAGCAGCCGGTGCGGCTGGATGTGGCCGCAATGAACCGCAAGAACAGGGCGTAATCCATGTCCGGCACACCCACCCGATCGCTCGCCGATCTGAAAGACCTCGTTTCCGCGGCGACCGCGGCGGCGCCCGAGACGACGGCGGCGCCGAAATACGAACAGAAGCGCGATGCGCAGGGCCGCAGCTATGCCACGGGAAAGCGCAAGAATGCGGTGGCGCGCGTTTGGGTGAAGCCCGGGCGGGGCGACATCAGCGTGAACGGCAAGCGCGTGGGGCAGTATTTCGCGCGGCCGGTGCTGCGCATGTTGATCACGCAGCCTTTTCTGGTTTCCGATCGCTACAATCAGTTCGATGTGGTGTGCACGGTAACTGGTGGCGGGCTCTCGGGCCAGGCCGGCGCGGTGCGGCACGGCATCAGCCGGGCGCTGAGCCATTACGAACCCGAGCTGCGGCCGATCCTGAAGACCGCCGGGTTCCTGACGCGCGACAGCCGCGTGGTGGAGCGCAAGAAATACGGCCGCGCGAAGGCAAGGCGTTCGTTCCAGTTCAGCAAGCGGTAGTTGCTAGTTGCCAGTTTTTAGTTTCCAGGTGGCTGCACTGCAAACTGACAGCTGAAAACTGACAACTGGACATGCCCAACGTTTTCATCGACGGCGAAGCGGGCACCACCGGGCTGGGGATACGGGAGCGGCTGCGGGCGCTGCCGGTGGATGTGGTTTCGATCGATCCGGCGCGGCGCAAGGATCCGGCGGCGCGGCGGGCCTTGATGGCGGCGGTGGATGTGGCGGTGCTGTGCCTGCCCGACGAGGCGGCGCGGGAAGCGGTGGCGCAGGCCGACGCGCTGGGACCGGACGCGCCGCGGCTGCTGGATGCAAGCACGGCGCATCGCACCGATCCTGCCTGGGCCTATGGGTTTGCGGAACTGGATTTGGGGCAGGCGGACCGGATTGCGTATGCGTCCCGGGTGGCCAATCCGGGTTGTTACGCAACCGGCGCGGTGGCACTGCTGCGGCCGCTGATCGACGCGGGCTTGCTGGCGCGCGACGCGGCGATCACGATTTCGGCCGTGAGCGGTTATTCCGGCGGCGGCCGCGCGATGATCGAGGCCTACGAGGCGGGGCGCGCGCCGGCGTTCGAGTTCTACGCGCTGGGACTGGCGCACAAGCATTTGCCGGAGATCACGCGCTATGCGGCGCTGGCGCGGCCGCCGGTTTTCCTGCCGATGGTCGGCAATTTCCGGCAAGGCATGATCGTGGCGATCGCGTTGGACCATGCCGATGCGCCGCGGCTGCACGAAGCGCTGCACGCGCATTACCGGGATTGCGACCACATTGCCGTGCTGCCGCCCGAGCCCATCGAGCGGCTGGAGCCGGAGGCGCTGAATGGCACCGACCGGATGGAGCTGCGCGTGGCGCCGGCTTCGGGCGGTCGCGCCGTGCTGCTCGCGCGGCTGGACAATCTGGGCAAGGGTGCGGCCGGCGCGGCGGTGCAGAATTTGCGGCTAATGCTGGGGCTGGTGGCGACGGAGCGGGAGCTTGCCTGAGGGTCCGCTCTATTCCTTGGACGGAATGGACCCGCGCGTGGCGCCGGATGCGTTCGTGGCGCCGACCGCGGCGGTGATCGGCAATGTGGAAATCGGTGCAGGCGCCAGCATCTGGTTCCACTGCGTGCTGCGCGGCGACACGAACCTGATCCGCGTGGGCGCGCGCAGCAACATCCAGGATGGCTCGATCCTGCACGCGGATCCGGGCGAGGGGATGGAATGCCTGGTGGGCGAGGACGTAACGGTGGGGCACGGCGCCATCGTGCATGCCTGCCGGCTGGAGGACCGCGCGTTCGTGGGCATCGGCGCGATCGTGCTGAACGGCGCGGTGATCGAAGGCGGCGGCGTGCTGGCCGCGGGCGCGGTGCTGACGCCGGGCAAGCGCGTGGGCGCGGGCGAGCTTTGGGCCGGGGCGCCGGCGAAGCTGTTGCGGGTGCTGGGCGAGGAGGACAGGCTCCGGTTCTCGATGAACGCGCCGGCTTATGTGCAGAACGGGATACGGTTTCGGGGTGGGCTTGCGGTGGCGGCCCAGGATGGCCGGCCCACACCGAAATCCCAGCCCTGAAATGAGTTACCCCGGCCGCGTGCCGATGGTCTGGCAGAGACGGAACCGGGGTTTACAAGCCGATAGATAATCGAAGTGGCGACCCGCGGCAAGGCCCGTGGTGGCGAGGAGAGATTTTGTGGTCGAGGCCGAACATCTGGAGGAGGCGCTGTCCCTGGAGCGGTTCGGCCGCTACCAGGCGTGGGCCGGTGGCGACCGCGCCCGTGCGCTAGAACTCTATGCGCTGAACACTCAACTGTCCGAGACACTCTACACGCCTTTGCAGATGCTGGAGGTGGCCTTGCGCAACCGCATTCATGCCGTGCTGTCTTTGTTCATACAGCCGCGCTGGTTCGAGGCGCCCGGCTTCCTTGCTGTGTCACAACAGAAGGAACAAGTCCTCGAAGCGCTCGGCGAGTTGGCGCGCGAGCGCAAGGAGTCCACGCCCGGCCGGGTCGTGGCCGCCCTGACCTTCAGTTTCTGGACCACCATGCTGGGCACGGCCTACGAGAACCTTTGGCAGACCGACCTTCACCGGATTGGCCGCCGTCACGATGGCAAAGGCCTGCGGCGCAAGGATCTGTCCGGGCCACTCACGCCCATTCGGCTGTTGCGCAACCGGATTGCGCATCACGAGCCGATTCTCGCCTGGGATCTGCCCAAGCATCACGCCGCCATGCTCCGCATCACCGGGTGGCTGTCGCCTGCCGCCGCGGTGTGGTGCCGCAGCCTGGACCGCTTCGACCAGGTTCATCCATGCGAGCGGATCGCGTTGCAGCAAGCAGCCGAGGCGAAGCCGGAAAACGGCATTGCAACGTCCCCTGGCGAAGCGACATCATGAGCGCCGCCCTTGGGCCGGGCTGTCAGCGGGAGCGCATCGACATCTGAGGAGAAACTCATGGCACCCATAGCCGGGCTGCAGGCCGATACCGCCGTGGTTCGCGATTTGCGCGGCTTCTTCGTTGTGCGCGGTGACCCGGAGAAGATTGCACGATTGACCGCCCAGGCGGAGCGCCGGTTTCCCTGGCTGCACGCCAATGTCTGCCTGGGCTGGCTGGCAATGATGGCTATGGAGTTAAGCCAGTCGCATTGGCTGACTGGGGCCTGGCAAGCCTCCGTCGCCGGCATGTGGGTGGTTGCCATCCCTGGCGTTGCCTACCATCGATCCCTGCATGCGCTTGAAGATCGATTGGGCAAATTCAAAAGGCGGGTCAGCCGCGCGGAAATCGAGCGGCTGCAGCTTTCCCGCACGCTCGATATCCGATGGTTTCAGACCAGCAGTTTGGCCATCATGTTGACCGGCTGCGGCCTGTCGATCGCGCATGTAATCGTTTCACGGTAACGGAACATGCCTGGGCTCTATTTCGAGGAATTCCATGTGGGGCAGGTGTTCAAGCACCGGCTCAGCCGCACCATTACGGAAGCCGACAACGTGTTCTTTTCGTGCCTGACGCACAATCCGGCGCTGCTGCACCTGGATGAGGAATACTGCAAGAACGAAACCGAGTTTGGGCAGCGCTTGGTGAACTCGTGCCTCACGCTTGGGCTGATGGTCGGCATCTCGGTGGGCGACACCACGCATGGCACGGCGGTGGCCAATCTGGGGTGGGACGAGGTGCGGTTTCCGAAGCCGCTGTTCCATGGCGACACCATCCGGATCGAGACCGAAATTCTGGAGCTGCGGGAAAGCCGCTCGCGCCCGAATGCCGGGATCGTGACGTTCGCGCACCGGGCTTACAACCAGCATGGCGAGCTGGTGGCGCATTGCAAGCGCAGTTCGCTGCAATTGAAGCGGCCGGCGTGACCATTCGGTCCTGGCTTTTCGTTCCTGCCGATTCCGAACGCAAGCTGGCGCGAGCGGAAAATGCGGGCGCGGATGCGCTTATTCTCGATCTCGAGGATTCGGTCGCCGCCCAGGCCAAGCCGGAAGCGCGCCGCCTGGCTGCCGGCTTCCTGGCGGCGCACCCGCGCGACAGCCGCACGACTGAACTCTGGGTGCGCATCAATCCGCTGCGCGAACTGGCGCTGACCGATCTTGCGGCCGTGCTGCATGCCGATCCGCATGGCATCGTGCTGCCGAAAGCCGAAGGTCCGGCCGATATCGAGCGTCTGGGCCACTTCCTGGATGCGCTGGAGGTTCGCGAGGGCCTGGCTTTTGGGAGCGTGCGCATCCTGGCAGTGGCCACCGAAACCGCCGCCGCCACCTTGCTGCTGCCGCAATTTGCGCAAGCCCGGCTGCCGCGCCTGGCCGGGCTCACCTGGGGCGCGGAGGATCTTGCCACCGCGCTCGGCGCCAGCACGAACCGGGATGCCACGGGGGCTTTTGCGCAGACCTTCCTTTGGGCGCGCGCGGCAGCGCTGCTCGCGGCCCGCGCCGCGGGCGTGCAAGCGATCGAAACGTTGCACGCCGATTTCCGCGACACCGAAGGGCTCGCCACCAGCAGCCGCATTGCCGCCGCTGAGGGCTTCACCGGCCGGCTTGCGATCCACCCCAATCAGGTGGCGACGATCAACGCGGCGTTTCAGCCGAGCGAGGCCGAGCTGGATTTTGCCCGCCGCGTGGTGGCCGCGTTCGAGGCCGCGCCCGGCGCCGGGGTGATCGGTATGGATGGCCGGATGCTGGATGTTCCGCACCTGAAACAGGCCCGCGCGGTGCTGGCCCGCGCGCGATGAGAGCGGCGGACGCGCAAGCGGCAATGGCAGCGCTGCCGTTGCGGGATTTCGGCGAGGTTTTCGGCAGCGCGCCGCTGCTGGTGCTGGCGCCGCATCCAGACGACGAGTCGCTCGGCTGCGGCGGTATCCTGCTCGAGGCCGCCGCGCGAGGCGTGCAGGCGCATATCGCGTGGCTCACCGATGGCGCCGCTTCGCATCCCGGCAGCGCCGCGTGGCCGCCGCAGCGGCTAGCGGCGCGCCGGCGCGAGGAGGCGATGGCGGCGGCGGCGATCCTGGGTGTGCGGCCGGCGCAACTGCTGTTTCTGCAAGCGCCGGATGGTGACGCGCCGCATGAGGGGCCGGATTTCGCGGCGCTGGCGGCGCGGCTGGCGGCATTTTGTTCCGAGTGCGGGGTGCGCACGATGGCGGCGAGCTGGATCGGCGATCCGCATGGCGATCATGGTGCGGCGGCGAAACTGGCGCGCTCGGTGTGTGCGCGGCTAGGGCTGCGGCATTATGCTTATCCGGTTTGGGGATGGAATGTGCCGGCGGAGGGAGTTCTGCCGGCGCCGGCTGGCGCGCGCATCGATGTGGCGCGGCATCTGCCGATGAAGCGGCGGGCGATCGCGGCGCATCGGACGCAGCTTGGGTTGATCGGCGACGATCCGGATGGGTTCACGATGCAGCCGGCGTTCTTGGCGTTGTTCGATCGGGGGTGGGAAGTGGTGCTGTGGGGCGATGGAGCGCTTCGGTCGGAGTAGGCGGAATCGGCGTCGCTATCGTGGTGTTGCTGACGAGAGCGGACGCGTCGAAAACGATCAATCGGGATCGGGGCGGTTACGGCGCTCGGCGTTGTACGCGGAGAGTTCGGATTCGATCTCGGAATCGGTCAGGCCAACGGCGCGGGCCGGGAATGGGGATTTCTACGGTTTCGGTCATGATCGCTACCGAATATAGCAGGTCCGTTCGACGTTTGCATGCTGGCGCAGCTTGGCTGGGGATGGGTTCGCTCAACCTACGCGGGTTTGGATCTGGCGTAAGCGACGAAGACGGCGATGAGCGCGGCGGCCAGGCCGAACCAGGTGAAGGCGTATTGCAGGTGGTTGTTCGGCGGCCGCGGCAGCGCGTCGGCGGGTTGCGCGCCGGCGATCGAGGTTGGGGCCAGGGCGACGATGGTGAAAGGGGCGAGATTATCGACGCCGAGCGCGGTGCCGATGGTTAGCGGTTCGAGCGTGTAGAAGTGGCGCGCTGCGGGATCGTCGGGGGCGGAGAGCCAGCCCGCGTGGTCGGCGGGTCGGACGTAGCCGGTGATTTGTGCCGGGCCGGAAACAGGTTTGCCGCCCTCCGGAATCCATCCCAGATCGACCAGGATTGGCGGGGCGCCGGGGCGGTGGAGGATTTCGAGGAGTCCGCTGCCCATTTGTGAAGCCGCGCCGGTTTCGCGGACATCGGCACCGTAGAGCGCCCATTCGGGGCCGAGTGTGCCGGAAGCCTCGATTTTCGCGAATGGTTTCGGTGGCGTTGCGCCAAGCGGCTGGGCAGGTGCCTGCTCGGCGGCATCGATCTGCGCGAGAATGCCGGCTTTCCAGTCTCGGCGGTGCAGCTGCCACACGCCCAGTGCGATCAGGAGTGCGGTTGCGATGGCGGTGGCGATTGCCGCGCTCCGCAATGGCCTCCGGCGGCCAGGGGCGCTGGAACCTTCCATTTCAGCCCAGCAATCGAAGAAGCTGGTGCAGATCGGCAACGGTGTGGGAGGCTGGTCCCGGTCGCGCATGTGGGCGCTGCACGAAAACGGTTGTCAGCCCGATCTTACGGGCAACGGACAGATCGTAATCGGCATAGGCCGAAACATGCCACCAGCCGGCGCCGGGTCCGATGCCGCGCGACCGGCCCATCTCCAGCCAGAATCGCGGGTCTGGTTTGTAAGTGCGTATCTCTTCCGAACAAAGCCATGCATCCAGTTTGAATCCGAGCCGTGCCTGAACCTCGTCGCCATGCCGGCGATCGCTGTTGGTCATGGCGGCGCAGGGCGCGATTTCCATCAGCGAGCGGATTGCGGCTGCATCCGCGTAAATCGGCCAGCGGCCAATCCCGTCCGCAATGTTGGCGGCGCGGCTTGCATCCATGGCGATGGCCTCGATCAGGCTGCGACGCGTGATGGCGGTGTAATCGAGGAACTCGCCGGCTTCGAGTTCGCCTTGAACATCGACGATGCGGTCGAAATCGCCCGGCTGGAGCGGGCGGCCTGCTGCGGCGCACGAGGCTTCAAGGCCGCTCCGCCAATCGAGCACGGTGCCGAATATGTCGAAGGTGATCAGAAGCGGCGGCGCGCCATCCGCGTCGTCAATGTCCGACATGCGCCCCGGAAAAATCCGGTGCCGCCAAGCCGCTCTGCTCCAGTTGCGACACCAGCTCCGCCTTCAGCTTTTCCAGCCCCGCCGCCGTCTTCGCCTCGGCGCGGGCCACCAGCACCGCCTGCGTGTTCGAAGCGCGCAGCAGCCACCAGCCATCCGCCGTGGTGACGCGCACGCCGTCGATGGCCGAGACCGCGGCACCGGATTGTTTCAGGCGCGCGGCCACTTCTTCGATCACCGCGAATTTGCGCCGGTCGTCGCAGTCGAAGCGCAGTTCGGGCGTGTTCACCACATGCGGCAGCGCGTCGCGCACGGCCGATAGCTTGCCTTCCATGCGGGCCACCACGCCCAGCAGACGGACGCCAGCGTAGAGCGCGTCGTCGAAGCCGTACCATTTGTCGGCGAAGAATACGTGGCCGGACATTTCGCCGGCCAAGGGCGCGCCGAGTTCGGCCATTTTCGCCTTGATCAGGCTGTGCCCGGTGCGCCACATCAGCGGGTTGCCGCCGGCGATCTTCACTTCGTCGAACAGCACCTGGCTGGCTTTCACATCGGCAATGATCGTGGCACCCGGATGGTCGCGCAACACGTCGCGCGCCAGGATCACGAGCAACTGGTCGCCGGCCAGGATGTTGCCCTGGTCGTCCACGGCGCCGATGCGGTCGGCGTCGCCGTCGAACGCGATGCCGAGATCCGCGCCGCGAGTGCGCACTTCGGCGATCAGCTGTTCGAGGTTTTTCGCCACCGTGGGATCGGGGTGGTGCGCCGGAAAATGCCCGTCGATTTCGCCGTTCAGCACGGTGTGTTCGCCGGGCAGGCTGGCCACCAGACGCTGCAGCACCTCGCCCGCCGCGCCGTTGCCGTTGTCCCACACCACTTTCAGCAGGTGGTCGCCGCCATCCCAGTCGCTGATCAGGCGGCGCACGTAATCGCCGGCCACTTCCACCTGGCGTTCGCTGCCGTGCGCTTCCGCCACCACTTCGCCGGAAGCGGCCTTGGCGCCGAGTTCCTGGATCTGCTGGCCGAAGAACGGTTTCTTTCCCAGCATCATCTTGAAGCCGTTATAATCCGGCGGGTTGTGGCTGCCGGTGACCATCACGGCGCCATCGGTGCCCAGCGTGGTGGCGGCGAAATACAGCATGGGCGTGGGGCCGCGGCCGATGCGCAGCACCTCCAGCCCGCTGGCCATCAGGCCGCGCACCAGCTCGGGTTCCAGTTCCGGCGAGGAAAGCCGGCCATCGTACCCCACGGCCGCGGTTTTTCCACCGTTCGCGGCAATCAGGCTGCCGAAGGTGCGGCCGATCGCGAAGGCATCCTGCGGGTGCAGCGTGCGGCCGACGATGCCGCGGATATCGTATTCGCGCAGCGTGGTGGGATCGAAGCTGTGCACAAATCCGTCCATCACGCGCTCTCCTGATAGGTGGCGAGAAACCGGCGCACCGCGGGCGCCATGTCCGGGCGACGCAGTGCGAACGCGATCTGGGCTTCGAGGTAGCCGATCTTGTCGCCGCAATCGAAGCGGCGGCCTTCATAGCGCAGGCCGTGGAACGGCGTGTTGCCGATCATGCGGGCCATCGCATCGGTGAGCTGCACCTCGTTGCCGGCGCCGCGCTCCATGCGCGCCAGATGCGGGATCACGTCGGCGAGCAGCACGTAGCGGCCGATGATGGAGAGCGTGGAAGGCGCTTCCTCCGGCTTGGGTTTTTCCACCAGGCCGGTGACTTCCACGAGTTTTCCGTCATCCGCGCCGATTTTCAGGATGCCGTAGCGGTTGGTGTGTTCGCGCGGCACCTCTGTGACGGCCACCACATTGCCGCCGGTCTCCTCGTAGGCGTGAGCGAGCTGCTGCGTGCAGGGCGTGTCGGACAGGATCAGGTCGTCGGGCAGCAGGATGGCGAACGGATCCTCGCCGATGAAAGCGCGGGCGCACCAGATGGCGTGGCCCAGGCCCAGCGGTTCCTGCTGGCGCACGGCGACGATGGAGCCGGGTGGCAATTGCGCGTCGCGCAAGGCCGCGAGTTCGGCGTGCTTGCCGCGGGCGCGCAGCGTGTCTTCCAGCTCATAAGCGACGTCGAAATGCTCGACGAGGGCGACCTTGCCGCGGCCGGTGATCATGCAGAATTGTTCGATGCCGGCGGCGCGCGCTTCTTCGATGGCGTACTGGATCAGGGGCTTGTCCACCACCGGGAGCATTTCCTTGGCGGCGGCCTTGGTGGCCGGCAGAAAGCGCGTACCCAGGCCCGCCACCGGCAGCACCGCCTTGCGCAGCTTCTTCATGTTCGGATGGGGGCCCTCGGCTGGAACGCGCGGCAAGGTGCCCGGCGGACCCGGCCAAGGCAAGGCCAGCCCGGGCGCCCAACCTTTCGGGGCCCAGCCTTTCGGGGTCCAGCCTTGGCGCCGCCCAGCCGGTTCAGAAATTCAGCCGCGAGGTGAACAGCACGGCGTGATTGTAGGCGGGCGTGAGCGGCTTGGCGCGGTAGCTGGGCGCGACGGCAACCTGGTAGCCGACGCCGAACGTGGTGGCGAGGCCGCCGCCCAGCGAGAACCGGCCGACGACGAGCCCCGGGGTGAGGTAAACCTGGTTCAGGCCGCCGCGCTGACCGTCGGGGTAGTATGTCCAGTTCACCTCGAGTTCCGGCCACAGGATCGGGCGGACGTGATACTGAAAGGCGATGTTGGTCTGCACCGGATGGCCGATCACGGATGTATGCGATGCCGGGATGGTGACGCCGACGGTGCTCTGGATATCGAAATCGCCGAAGCCTTTGCCGAATGCGAGCGTAGGGATCCACTCCCAGGAATTGTTCGTGAGGCGCGTGATGCCGGCGGGCGCCTGCACCTGCAACCAGGCCGTCAGCACGTAATTGCCCTGCCCCGCCGGCGCGCTGGCCAGCCGCTGCTCCACGCGCAGGAAGGCCCAGTCGTTCCAGCCTTCCAGCGGGGCGATCGCGCCCTTGTTCTTCTTGCCGGTGCCGTCCACGCCGGAACGGATGTAATAGGGCGGCAGCGCGATCTGGATTTCGTTGGTGGGGCTGACGATCAGATCGAGCCCGCGGCCGCCATCCAGCAGCGTGGTGTCGGTGCCGTTGCCCGAATGCTGCTGGTCGACATCGAAACGGATACGCTGTTCGAGCAGGCCGGTGGTGGTGACGAGCGGGCTGCTCCAGTGCGGCTGCGAGGTCTCCGCCGATTCCACCCAGCCGCGCCAGGTGGCGAGGAAATCGCCGGTATTCACCTGCGGCACGGGGGCCGGCGTGCTGCCGTCGGCATCGGCCCGGGCGGGCTGAGCGCCAAGACAGACGAGGCCGATGCCGCACCATGCTGCCAGTTCCACTGGCTTCATCCCTGGCACATTGCCGCGCAAGCGCATCGAACCCCCCTCGTTTCTGATGCCGAGCGTCTTGGCATGTCCTATCATACGGCACAAGTATAAATTAAACGACAGTTTACTTTTTTGTGACAGCGGCCTCGCCCTCCCCAGGTCAGCCAACTGCGCCTACAACGTCCCGCCCCTGGCGCCTGTAGCTCAACTGGTTAGAGCGGGCCGCTCATAACGGCTTGGTTGCGGGTTCGAGTCCTGCCGGGCGCAGGGGCGCGGTGCCGTTGCCGGTTGCGCGCCGGGCCACTATCCCGCCCTTGCTGCACCCCGCCATCCCTGTCCTGCCCGCCGGAGCCTTGCCGATGCCCGCTTACCAGTATGTTTACGTAATGAAAGACCTGACGAAGTCGTTTTCCGGCGGCCGCGAGGTGTTCAAGGGCGTCACGCTTTCCTTTTTGCCGGGCGTGAAGATCGGTGTGCTGGGCGTGAACGGCGCGGGCAAATCGACGCTGCTGAAGATCATGGCCGGCATCGAGACGGAATACGGTGGCGAGGCGTGGGCGGCGGAAGGCGTGCGCGTGGGCTATCTGGCGCAGGAGCCGCAACTGGACGCCAGCAAGACGGTGGCGGAGAACGTGGCGGAGGCGTTCGGGCCGCTGCAGGCGGCGATCACCCGGTTCAATGCGATTTCGGAAGAATTTGCCGAGCCGATGGACGACGCGAAGATGAACGCGCTGCTCGCCGAGCAGGCGGGTTTGCAGGAGAAGATCGACGCCGAAGATGGCTGGGATCTGGACCGGCGCATCGAGATTGCGTTGGACGCGCTGCGCTGCCCGCCGCCGGACGCGGATGTGACGAAGCTTTCGGGCGGCGAGAAGCGGCGCGTGGCATTGTGCCGGCTGCTGCTGGAGAAGCCCGATCTGCTGCTGCTGGACGAGCCGACGAACCATCTGGATGCGGAAAGCGTGGCGTGGCTGGAGAAGACGCTGCGCGACTATGCGGGCACCGTGATGGTGATCACGCACGACCGGTATTTTCTCGACAACGTGACGAACTGGATCCTGGAGATCGAGCGCGGCCGCGGCTATCCGTTCGAGGGCAATTATTCGAACTGGCTGACGCAGAAGCGCAAGCGGCTGCAGCAGGAGGAGAAGGAGGAGTCGGCGCGGCAGCGCTCGCTGGCCGCCGAGCAGGAATGGATTTCTTCCAGCCCGCGGGCGCGCCAGACGAAAAGTCGCGCGCGCATTGCGAAATACGAGGAGATGTTGAACAAATCGGCGGAGTTGGCCAGCAGCACGGCGGAGATCGTGATCCCGCCGGGGCCGCGGCTCGGCGGCACGGTGATCGAGGCCGAGCATCTGCGCAAAGCCTACGGCAACCGGCTGCTGATCGACGAGCTGGATTTCAAGCTGCCGCCCGGCGGCATCGTGGGCGTGATCGGGCCGAACGGCGCCGGCAAAACGACATTGTTCCGGATGATCACCGGCCAGGAGCATCCCGATGCCGGCGATCTGCGCGTGGGTGACACCGTGAAGCTGGGTTACGTGGACCAGTCGCGCGACAGCCTGGATGCGAACAAGACCGTTTGGGAAGAGATTTCCGGCGGCACCGACGTGATCTATCTGGGCAAGCGGGCGGTGCCGTCGCGCGCCTATGTGGGGGCGTTCAATTTCAAGGGTTCGGACCAGCAGAAGCGCGTGGGCGTGCTTTCCGGCGGCGAGCGCAACCGGGTGCATCTGGCGAAGATGCTGAAATCGGAAAGCAACGTGATTTTGCTCGATGAGCCGACCAACGATCTGGATGTGGACACGCTGCGAGCGCTGGAGGAGGCGCTGGCCGAATTCGCGGGCTGCGCGGTGATCATCAGCCACGACCGCTGGTTCTTGGACCGGCTGGCGACGCACATTCTGGCTTTCGAGGGCGAGAGCCACGTGGAATGGTTCGAGGGCAATTTTCAGGCCTATGAGGAGGACAAGCGGCGGCGGTTGGGGGCCGACGCCACCGAGCCGCATCGGATCAAATACCGGCCGCTGGCACGGTGAGAAGGGTTTTCATCCCTTTTCCGATATGATATAGCCCACAGGTTGCAGGCTTACGAAGGGTGTGGGCGATGCCGCGGGCGATCAACGATGCCGGGCTGGCGCTGATCGAGGCCAGCGAGGGTCTGATGCTGACCTCGTATCAGGACGTGGCCGGCATCTGGACGATCGGCTACGGCCATATTCAGGGTGTCGGGCCCGGCATGACGATCACGCCGGACCAGGCCGTCGCCTATTTGCGCCAGGATGTGCAGACCGCGGAAGAGTTCGTCGATGCGGCAACCGCACCGGTGCCGACCGCCGACAATGAGTTCGCCGCCATGGTCTCGCTGTGTTTCAACATCGGCCGCGGCAATTTCCAGACCTCGTCCGTTCTGCAGCGGCACCTGGAAGGCGATACGGCGGCGGCGGCCGATGCGTTCCTGCTGTGGGACAAGGCGCATGTGGATGGTCAGCTCGTGGTGGTGAAAGGGCTGCTGGCGCGGCGGCAGCGCGAGCGCACGCTGTATCTCACGCCCGATGCGTAAGTTCGGCGGGGCGCTGCTCGGCGTGCTGGCGCTGGCCGGCTGCGTGCCGAGGCCGGCCAGGAACACCGCCACCTATGAAGGCCCGCTCGTGGCGCAGCAGGCGCCGCTGGTTCCGGCCGCGCCCGGCGGCCCGCAGGTGGTGCCGGCGTGGTGGCGCAGCCTGCCCGCGACGACGAACGAGGTGTTCGTGGGCAGCACCGGCGAGGGCGCGATCTGGGTGGACAAGCATTACCGGCTCGCGCCCGGCGGCACGCGCGTGGCGTTCGTGCGCTGGGAGTTTCCGGCGCCGCAGGCAGGACTGGGTTATCTTTCCGAACGCTACGTGGAGGAGCTCGATTGCGACGCCGGGCGCAGCCGCGTTCTGGAGACGTATTCCTACACCGGCCGCCTCGCGGCGGGCCATGTGGTGCACACGCAGCTCGCTGCCGACAACTGGACCTATATGCAGCCGGGCAGCGCCATCGAAGGGGTGGCGCGGCTGGTGTGCCCCGCCAGCGCGCCGGCGCCGAAGCGGCACCGCGCGCCGCCGCGCAAGCCGCCGGTGGACGAGCCGCCGAACGAGCCGGTAGCGTCCGACCTGCTGTAACGCGGGGCGGTTAGTTGCGCCTCCGCAACAGCCTCGCCTGTTTTCAGGGCGCCGATCTGCCGGCGAAATGCCAGTGTTCCAGGCTTTGCCAAGGACCACCCACATAGCGCCAAAGCGCGACACCCGTAGCGTCGATCGGCGCGGGGGGCGTGTGGCCGGCGAGTTCACTTGCGGTGTGCCGCGCGGTTTCGGGGGCGACTTTGTTCTGCACGGTGACGTGGGGCTGCCATTTGGCGCGGTCTTGCGGAGTTAGCCAGGCGCCGAAGGTGGTTGCGAGTTCCGTGCGCAGGCGCACGGCTTGCGGGGATGCGAGCGAGAAGGCGACGCCTCGACCGAGGAAGCGCAGGCCTGAGCCGACAATCGTGAAGGCCACCGTGCGAAGCGCCGCTTCGGCCAGCGCGGCGCGGATGCTGGCGATTTCGCTGCCCGGCAGGGCATGGAACATCGTGACATGTGCATCCACGAGCAGGCGTTCAGGCGGAAAATACTTGCGCCGCGCGTGGTCGAACCAAGCCTGCGCCAACTCATCCAGCACAAGCGTAACAACCAGCGGCTGAACGAAAGAAAGTTCTTTGGTTCTTTCTTTCAAGAAAGAACATACTTTCTCTTTTTAG
>CAXUEX010000056.1:0-13349 GCA_964250215.1 uncultured Acetobacteraceae bacterium
GGTTCGCGGGCGGCGCGGCGGGCGATGGCGGATTCGAATGCGGGGCCTTCGCCGCCGGCGAAATCGCGCAGGCGCCGGGCTTCGCGCTGCGGCTGTTCGATGCCGGCGCGGCGCAGGCGGGCGGCGGCTTCCGTTACTGACATGTCGGGCAAATGCGCCTATCTCCCGCGGCATCATGTCCACGCCGCTCGCCCGCATCCGCAATTTTTCGATCATCGCGCATATCGATCACGGCAAATCGACGCTCGCCGACCGGCTGATCCAGGCCTGCGGCGGGCTGTCGGACCGCGAGATGACGAACCAGGTGCTCGACAACATGGAGCTGGAACGGGAGCGCGGCATTACGATCAAGGCGCAGACGGTGCGGCTGAGCTACCGCGCGCGGGACGGCGAGACCTATGCGCTGAACCTGATGGATACGCCCGGCCATGTGGATTTCGCCTATGAGGTAAGCCGCAGCCTGGCCGCCTGCGAGGGCAGCCTGCTGGTGGTGGATGCGAGCCAGGGCGTGGAAGCGCAGACGCTGGCGAATGTCTATCAGGCCATCGAGGCGAACCACGAAATTGTGCCGGTGCTGAACAAGATCGATCTGCCGGCGGCCGAGCCCGATCGGGTGCGGGCGCAGATCGAGGAGGTGATCGGCCTGCCGGCCGACGACGCGGTGCTGATCAGCGCCAAGACCGGGCTGAATATTGAGGGCGTGCTGGAAGCGCTGGTGACGCGGCTGCCGCCGCCCATAGGTGAGGCCGACGCGCCGTTGAAAGCGCTGCTGGTGGATAGCTGGTACGACGCGTATCTGGGCGTGGTGATCCTGGTGCGCGTGAAAGACGGGTTTTTGCGGCGCGGCCAGAAGATCCGGATGATGGCGCGCGGCACCACCCACGCCGTGGAGCAGGTGGGCGTGTTCACGCCGAAGATGGTTGCGGAGGCGGAACTGGGCCCCGGCGAGATGGGCTATATCACGGCCGCGATCAAGACCGTGGCCGACGTGGCCGTGGGCGACACGATCACCGACGACCGGGCGCCGGCGGGGGCGCCGCTGCCGGGGTTCAAGCCTTCGGTGCCGGCGGTGTGGTGCGGGCTGTATCCGGTGGACGCCGACGATTTCGAAAAGCTGCGCGACAGCCTGGCGAAGCTGCGGCTGAACGATGCGAGCTTCCATTACGAGGCCGAAAGCTCGGCGGCTTTGGGCTTCGGCTTCCGCTGCGGCTTTCTGGGCATGTTGCATCTGGAGATCATCCAGGAGCGCCTCTCGCGCGAGTTCAATCTCGACCTCATCGCGACGGCCCCGTCGGTGGTCTATCGCCTGCACAAGACCAATGGGCAGGCGATGGAACTGCACAACCCGGCCGACATGCCGGACCCGAGCACGATCGACCGGATGGAGGAGCCGTGGATTCGCGCGACCATCATGGTGCCGGACGATTACCTGGGCAACGTTCTGACGCTGTGCAACGAACGGCGCGGGCAGCAGGTGGATCTGACGTATGTGGGCGACCGGGCCATGGCGGTGTACCGGCTGCCGCTGAACGAGGTGGTGTTCGATTTCTACGACCGGCTGAAAAGCATTTCGCGCGGGTATGCGAGCTTCGATTACGCGATGGACGGGTATGCCGAGAGCGACCTGGTGCGCATTTCCATCCTGGTGAACGCCGATCCGGTGGACGCGCTGAGCTTCATTGCGCACCGCAGCGTGGCCGAGACGCGCGGGCGGGCGATCTGCGCGAAGCTGAAGGAGCTTATACCGCGGCAATTGTTCAAGATCGCCATCCAGGCTTCGATCGGCAGCCGGATCATTGCGCGGGAGACGCTGGGGGCCTTGAGCAAGGACGTGACGGCCAAGTGTTACGGCGGGGATATTACGCGGAAGCGGAAGCTGCTGGAGAAGCAGAAGGAGGGGAAGAAGCGGATGCGGCAGTTCGGCAAGGTGGAGATACCGCAATCGGCGTTTCTGGCGGCGTTGAAGATGGATGCTTGAGGCAAAGCGCCACCGACGGGCAGCGGCCCAGCAAGCCGGCTTGGACGATCACGAAACCGTAATATAACCCGCCTTGCCGGCATCTCCCCCACCGGGCAAGATACTCGCCGCCCGTAACGGAGGCCCGTCATGACCCGGACCACGATCTCCACCCTGCTCACCACGCAAGTGGTCCTTGGCACCGGTCAATACGGCACCACGCTGACCATAGCCGCCACGGGCGGCGTGGTGCCCGCAACCGATGGCGCCACCGCCATCAGCGGCGCCGCCACGCTTGAGGCGGTGCGGCTGATCAATGCGGGAACCCTCACCGGCGGCCATGGCGATCTGTCGGTTTCCGGCGGCGCCGGCATTTCTCTTGCGGGAAGCGGCGCGAACGAGCCTCACCTACCAGAACGGCACGCTGACGCTGCTGGCCGCCAACCACCACCCGCTCGACAGGCTGATATTCGATGGCACCTACACGGCGGCTGATTTTGGGTTAAAAACAATCGCCGGTGGCACGGAAATCTCCTACGCGGGCCCGACGGCGGCGACCTTCGTCTCGCTGCATGCGCCGCCGGACACCTCGTTCTGGCATTTCGGCGGCAACGGGCACAGCGTGTAAGTTGCGAGGCCGGAAAGCTCGCGGGCCGATCCGCCAGACTGGCGTCGAGCGCGGCGGGACCATCGGCTTGACTTCTGGCTAAGCGAAGGCCTATTTAGACCAGCCGGATCAACCAGCCGAGCACCAGCCGAATGCGCGATATCCAGGCCTCCGACGCGAAAACCCGCCTGCCGCAAATCCTCGATGAGGTGGAGCGGGGCGAAACGGTGCGCATTACGCGGCACGGCCGGCCGATCGCCCGGATTGTTCCGGAAACGGATCGCCGCCAAGCCGAGATCGACAAGGCCATAGCGAATATCCGGGCGCTGCGTCGTCGTACCGGGAAGATCACGCCTGAAGAGATTGTTGCGTTTCGCCACGAAGGCCACAAATACTGACGTGCCGTTCGTTCTGGACGCCTCTGCTGCTGCGTGCTGGGCATTCGAGGACGAGAACCATCCTGTGGCCGCCCTTGCGCTGGAAGGGATCCGCACGGATGAGGCCATCGCGCCGGCGCTGTGGTGGTTCGAGGTGAGGAACACCCTGCTTGTTGGCGAGCGCCGCGGCCGGCTGACCGAAGCCGATACGGCGACGTTCCTGCGCGAGCTTCATCGGTTCGGCGTGATCATCGACCGCACACCGCAGGAAGGCGCAGTCATGGCCCTGGCGCGCCAGTATCGGCTCAGCGTGTACGACGCCAGCTACCTGGAGCTGGCACAGCGCGAGGCATTGCCGTTGGCGACGCTCGACCGCGATCTGCAGAAATCTGCAACTGCACTCGGCGTGATGCTATTCGGTGCTGGTGCGTAACGGCCTAACCCGGCGCCGTTGACCCTCCGAACCCGGGCTGCCAGACCCGGCGCCATGCGTTCTCCCGCCAATTGGGCCTGGGCTGCCTATGCCACCGTCTGCCTCGTCTGGGGCAGCACGTTCCTGGGCATCCGCATTGCCGACGAGACCATTCCGCCGATTCTGATGATCGGTGTGCGCTCGGTGCTGGCGGGCGGCATCATGCTGGGGGTGGCGAGGGCGCTGGGGGCGCGCTGGCCTGGGTGGCGTGGCATCGTGGCGGGCGCCGCATCGGGCGCGTTGCTGTTCTGCGGTGGGCAGGCGCTGCTGGCCTGGGGCGAGGTGCGTGTGGCCTCCGGCCAGGCGGCGGTGCTGAACGCGACGCTGGCGTTGTTCCTGCCGTTTTGCGCCTGGGCGCTCGGCACGGCGCGGTTTCCTCGACCGGTGGCCCTGGCGGGGCTGCTGCTGGGGTTTGCCGGGGTGGCGGTGCTGGCGCGGCCGGGGGCGCCGCCGCAGGCCGCGCATGGCGGCGCGGCCCCCGGTTGGGCGGGGGGGGGTTTTTGGCGGGGGCGTGCGATGACGCGCAAATATCCGCCCAGCCGGTATGTGGCGATCACGGCCGGGTTGCAGATGTTGTTCGGCGGGCTGACGGATTTTGCCGCCGCCTGGCCGGCCGGCGAATACGCGCATTTCGATCCCGGATCGATAACGGCGCGCTCGATTTATGCTTTCTTCTATTTGGTGGTGATGGGCTCGCTGGTGGCGTTCGCGGCGTTCAGCTGGCTGGTGCATATCTGGCCGCCGGACCGGCTGGCCACCTATACGTTCGTGAACCCGGTGGTGGCGCTGGCGCTGGGCGCGGCGGTGGGCGAAGCGGTGGGGGTGCGCGAGATCGGGGCCGTGGCGCTGATTTTGGCCGCGGTGGCGCTGGTGATGCGCGAGAAGAAGATCGGCGGGCGCGGGAGGCTGCCGACGGCTTCCTTGCCGGCACGGTGCGAATGAGCGGGCGAGGGTTGACGCGGGCGAGCCGGGGTTCCAATTGTGACTACTGTGGTCATCAGCGGGGGTCGCCTTGCACGAAATCCAGTTGCGGGATGCCAAGGCGAGATTATCGGCGGTGATCGACGACGTCTGCCGGGGCGAGCCCTGCATCATCACGCGGCATGGCAGGCGCGACGCCGTGGTTTTGAGTTTCGCGGAGTGGCAGCGCCTTTCCAGCGTGCCTGCCTTCGGCCGGCTGCTGATGCGGGCACCGTTGACGGACGGCGACCTGCCGGCGCGCGACGCGGCCGGGCTGCGCGAGGCGACTCTCTGACGGGCGTGTATCTGGTCGATTCCAATTTGTTGTCGGCGGCGGCGCCGGCCAGATCGCGGCCAAGCCCCGGGCTGATTCGATGGATGGAGCGGAACAGCGAGCTGCTCTATCTCTCGGTCATCACCGTGGCCGAGGTGGAAAGCGGTATCGCCAAGGCGCGGCGCGAGGGCTCGGCTCGGCGGGCGGAGCTTCTGGGAGCGTGGTTGGAAACGGTGCTGCATCTCTATGCCGTCCGCATCCTGCCGTTGACCATCGACGTGGCCAGGCGGCTCGGCGAGCTGACGGACCGGGCGCGCGGTTTTGGGCGGGCACCGGGCCTGGCCGACCTTGCGATCGCCGCGACGGCTTTGGACCGGAGTTATATGGTGCTGACCCGGAACGTGCGCCATTTCGAGGGGCTTGGCGTGCGCGTTCACGACCCATTTGCGAGTCTTCCCGCCACGGCAGCCAACCCTTAGGCTTCGCCCGGAGCTTGCTTTGTCCCTTTCCGCCCCCTTCATTGCCCGGCCCATTGCCACCTGCCTGCTGGCGGTGGCCGTGCTGCTGGGCGGGCTGCTGGGCTATCGCGCGCTGCCCGTCTCGGCGCTGCCGCAAGTGGATTTTCCGACGATCGTGGTTTCCACGCTGTATCCGGGCGCCGGGCCGGACACGATGGCGACGCTGGTGACCGCGCCGCTGGAGCGGCAGCTTGGGCAGATCAACGGCATTCTGACGATGCAGAGCAGCAGCTCGGTGGGGGTGAGCCAGATCACACTGCAATTCGATCTTGGCCGCAGCATCGAGGGGGCGGCGCAGGATGTGCAGGCGGCGATCAATGCGGCGCAGGGCGTGCTGCCGGCCACCCTGCCCTATCCGCCGACCTATAACCGCGTGAACCCCGCCGATGCGCCGGTGTTTTCGCTCGCCCTTTCCAGCGACACGGTGCCGATCGACCAGATCGCCGATACGGCCGATACGTTTCTGCAACCGAAGCTTGCGCAGATCGAGGGCGTGGGGCGCGTGACCGTGCAGGGCGGGCTGAAACCGGCGATCCGCGTGCGGCTGGATCCGTCGCGGCTGGCCAGCTACGGGCTTTCGATGGAGGACGTGCGCAGCGCCGTTTCGGCCGCGAATGTGAGCGGCGCGAAAGGCAGTTTCGACGGCGCGAAGCAGGCTTATGCGGTGGGCGCGAACGATCAGCTCACCACGCCCGATGCGTACAAGAGCCTGGTGATCGCGTGGCGCAACGGCTCGGCGGTGCGGCTTTCCGATGTCGGCAGCGTGGTGCACGGCGTGGAGAACGATCGGGTGTTCGCCACCTATCGCGGCAAGCCGGCCGTGCTGCTGGATGTGCAGCGGCAGCCGGGCGCGAACATCGTCTCCACCGTGGATGCGGTGCGGCGTGCGCTGCCCGATCTGCAGAAGGCGCTGCCGCCGGGCATCAGGATGGAGGTTTCGGCGGACCGCACGGCGACGATCCGGGCTTCCGTCTCCGACGTGCAGGGCACGCTGCTGCTGGCGATGGGGCTGGTGGTTGCGGTGATGTATCTGTTCCTGCGATCGTGGCGGGCGACGCTGATCCCGGCGGTGGCGCTGCCGCTTTCCCTGGTCGGCACGTTCGGCATCATGTCGTGGTTCGGCTTCGGGCTGGATAATCTTTCGCTGATGGCGCTCACGGTTGCTTCCGGCTTCGTGGTGGACGATGCGATCGTGATGATCGAGAACGTGGTGCGCTACGTGGAGGCGGGCGAGGATCCGCTGGCCGCTGCGTTCCGCGGCGCGGGGCAGATCGGGTTCACGATCGTGTCGCTTACGGTGTCACTGGTGGCGGTGTTCATTCCGCTGCTGTTCATGGGCGGCGTGGTGGGGCGGCTGTTCCGGGAATTTGCCGTGACGCTCTCGGTGGCGGTGATTGTTTCGGCGGTGATTTCGCTGACGCTCACGCCGATGATGTGCGGCCGGCTGCTGCGGGCCACGGCGCCGGAAGCGGCGGCGAAGCGGCCAGGTGTTTTCTCGCGGCTGCTGGCGGCATACGAACGAAGCCTGGTAATTACACTGCGGCACCAGCGCGTGGTGTTGATCCTTGCGGTGCTCACGCTGGCGGGCACGGTGCTGCTGTATGTGGTGATCCCGAAAGGCTTCCTGCCGTTGCAGGATACCGGGGCGATCGTGGCCACCACGGAGGCGGCGCAGGATATTTCCGTGCCGGCGATGATCGCGCTGCAAAACCGCGCGGCCGAAATCGCCGCGCGCGATCCGGCGGTGGCGGGCGTGGCCTCGCTGGTGGGGGCGGGCGTGGTGAATCCGACGCCGAATGTGGGGCGGCTTTCGATCACGTTGAAGAACCGGCGGGAGCGGCCCACGGTGCAGGCGGTGATTTCGCGGCTGCAACAGGCGCTTTCGGGCATCGCCGGGCTTTCGGTTTATATGCAGCCGGTGCAGGACATTCAGATCGGTGCCCGCATCAGCCGCACGCAGTATCAGTACACGCTCGTGGACACCGATGCGGCGGAGCTGGCGGGATGGACGCCGCGGCTGGTGGCGGCGCTGAGGAAAGTGCCGCTTCTGGCCGACGTGACCAGCGACCAGCAGAATGCCGGCTATGCCACCGAAATTGTGGTGGACCGCGATGCCGCGACGCGGTTGGGCGTTACCATGCAGGCGGTGGAGGACGTGCTGTACGATGCGTTCGGGCAACGGCAGATCAGCACGATCTTTTCCCAGGCAAACCAGTATCGCGTGGTGATGGAGGCCGATCCGGCCTGGATCGCCGATCCCAATTCGTTGGCGCGGCTGCGCGTGCCGGGGACGGTGGCCAGCATCGGGGCCAACGGCGCGGCGGCCTCGGTTTCCACGACGGTGGCAACGACCAACACGGTGGCGCAGGTGCCGCTCAGCGCGATCGCGCATGTCGAAAAGCGGCTTGCACCTTTGGTGATCACGCACCAGGCGCAGTTTCCGTCGGCCACGATCAGCTTCAATCTGCGCGAGGGTGCGTCGCTGGGCGATGCCGTGCAGGATGTGGCGCAGACGGAACAGTCGATTGGGCTGCCGGGAGCGATCACCGGCAGCTATTCGGGCGATGCGGCGGAATTCCAGCGGTCGCTGGGTGCGGAGCCTTGGCTGATTTTGGCGGCGCTCGCGGTGATCTATATCGTGCTCGGCGTGCTGTATGAGAGTTTCATCCACCCCATCACGATCATCTCCACGTTGCCATCGGCCGGCATTGGCGCGTTGCTCGCACTGATGCTGGCCGGCGCCGATCTCTCGATCGTATCGTTGGTCGGCATTATTCTGCTGATGGGCATTGTGAAGAAGAACGGCATTCTGGTGGTGGATTTTGCGTTGGAAGCCGAACGCGAACGCGGGGTTACGCCGGAAGAGGCCGTGATCGAAGCCTGCGTGCTGCGCTTCCGGCCCATCATGATGACCACGGCCGCGGCGCTGCTCGGCGCGCTGCCTTTGGTGGTGCAGCGTGGCACGGGTTCCGAATTGCGCTGGCCGCTGGGTGTGGCGATCGTGGGCGGGCTGCTGCTTAGCCAACTCATTACGCTTTATACGACGCCAGCGATTTATGTCGCGTTCGAACGGCTGCTGCACAAGGAAAAGGCCAAGGGGCTTCGCCCCCTGGACCCCCACTGGGGACGTCACGCCGAAGGCGTGCCCCTGGCACGACGGCCCCAGACCCCTTGAATTTTTCGACGCCCTTCATTCTGCGGCCGGTTGCTACGATCCTGTTGTCGCTGGGGCTGCTGATTGCGGGCTCCATCGCCTATGCGTTGCTGCCGGTGGCGGCGCTGCCGAATGTGGATGTGCCGGCGGTGGTGGTGATTTCGGCGCGGCCGGGGGCCGATCCGGCGACCATGGCCAATTCCGTCGCCGCGCCGCTGGAACGCCGCATGGGCGAAATCGGCGGCATCACCGATCTGGATTCGATCAGTTCGCAGGGCAATTCCACGGTCATCGCGCTGTTCGATTTCAACCGCAACACCGAAGACGCGGCGCGCGATGTGCAAGCGGCCATCAACGCGGCGATTCCCGATCTGCCGGCGGGCCTGCCGATCCGGCCGTTCTACCGCAAATTCAATCCGGCCGATCCGCCGATCCTGACGCTGGCGCTGACCAGCAAAGTGCTTTCGTTGGCGCAAGTGTACGATGCGGCCGACAGCGTGTTGCAGCAGCGGCTGACGCAGGTGGATGGCGTGGCGCGTGTGCGCCTGGATGGCGGGCAGACGCCGGCCATTCGCGTGCAGCTCGATCCCGGCGCCATGCGTGCCGCGGGCATATCGGCCGAGGACGTGCGCACCGCGATCGACAACGCCAACGTGCTGGAGCCGACCGGCAGTTTTCAGGGTCCGCACCGCGCCGAGCAGATTGCGGTGAACGGCCAGATCGATCGCGCCGCCGATTATGGGCGCATTGTGCTGAAAGCCAAGAACGGCGCGCTGCTGCGGCTTTCCGACGTCGCCACCGTGATCGAGAGCGTGAACAATCTGCGGCTTGCGGCATGGAACGGCGATCAACCATCCATTCTGTTGAAAGTGTACAAGGTGGCCGGCGCCAACATGATCCAGGTGGTGGACCGTGTGCGCGCCGCGCTGCCGCAGATCGAGAAATGGATCTCGCCCGATATCCACGTGACGATTCTCGATGATCGCACCGACACGATCCGCGCCAGCACGAGCGATGTGGAATTCACGCTGCTGATCACCGGCGGCCTTGTGCTGCTCACGGTCATGATTTTCCTGCGCCGGCTTGCCGCCACCATGGCCGCTGCGGTCACCGTGCCGCTGTCGCTGGCCGGCACTTTCGCCGGCATGTGGGCGCTGGGTTTTTCGCTGAACAATTATTCGCTCATGGCCATCACGATCTCGGTGGGCTTCGTGGTGGACGATGCGATTGTGATGATCGAGAACATCGCGCGGCTGCGCGAACGGGGCATGAACCGGATGCAGGCGGCGCTGGCGGGTGCGCGCCAGATCGGGTTCACCGTGCTTTCCATCAGCCTGTCGCTGGTGGCTGTGTTCATTCCGTTGCTGTTCATGGGCGGCATTCTGGGCAAGGTGTTCCACGAATTCGCCTTTACGCTGACACTCGCCATTGCTGTATCGGCCGTGGTTTCGCTCACGCTGACGCCGATGGTGTGCGCGCGCATGCCGGAGCCGGAGCCGAAAGCCGGCAGCCGGCTGGCGCGCATCGACGCGGCGATCGACGGCAGCTTCCGGCGCGTAACGGCGGCGTACGCCCGCAGCCTGGTATGGGGTTTGCGGCACCGGTGGCTGATGGTGGGGCTGACCATCGCCACCGTGATCCTGACCTTCTATCTTTACGGCACCGTTCCGAAAGGCTTTGTGAGCGAAAACGATACCGGGCTTATCCGCGGCACCACCATCGCGGCGCCCACGACGAGTTTCGACGAAATGGTGCGGCAGCAGAAGAAAGCCGTGCAGATCGTGCTGGCCGATCCGGCGGTGGCGGCGGTGGGATCGACGGTGGGGGTGGATAACGGGTTCGATGCCGCCAACAAGGGCGAAATGCTGATTTCGCTCAAGCCGCTATCCGAGCGTGGCGTGAAGGCGAAAGTGATCATCAAGCGGCTGCGGCCGCTGCTGGCGAAGATCGCCGGCCTGAACACGGTGCTGTATGCGCAAGGTGATTTTGGCGGCGGCGGGGCCACCGGCAAGGGCGGCCAGTACACGATCGACATCCTGGACGACAACCTGCCCGAGCTGCAGGCCTGGACGTTGAAGATCGAAAAACGGTTGCAGCACGAAGAAGGGTTTCTGGACGTCACCTCGGATTTCGATGCCGGCGGCGCGCAGGCCATGCTGACGATCGACCGGCAGGCGGCGGCGCGGCTGCGCATTTCGGTGGAGGCGATCGACGCGGCGCTGGGCGATGCGCTGGGCCAGCGCCAGATTTCCACGATCTACGGGCCGCGCAACCAATACAGCGTGGTGCTGGAAACGCTGCCCTGGCTGCAATCCGATCCGCGCTACCTGGATCACATCTATGTCGGCGCCGAAGACGGCACGCAGGTGCCGCTGGGCAGCGTGGTGCGGCTGACCTACGGCGCGACGCCGCTGAACGTGACGCACGTTTCGCAATCGAACGACGAGGAGATCAGCTTCAATCTCAAGCCAGGGCTGGCGCTGGGCGATGCCACCACACGCGTCAAATCGATTATTGCCGGGATGGGGCCGCCGGCTTCTTTGCGCACGGATTTCGGCGGCAATGCGAAATGGGCAGAGGAATCGCTCGCTTCCGAGCCATTCCTGATCGGCGCGGCGCTGCTTTCGATCTACATCGTGCTCGGCGTGCTCTACGAATCGCTGCTGCACCCGATCACGATTCTTTCCACCCTGCCCTCAGCGGGGCTGGGCGCGCTGCTGGCGGTGCTGGTGACCGGCACGGATTTCGGCGTGCTGAGCGTGGTGGGCATCGTGCTGCTGATGGGCATTGTGAAAAAGAACGCGATCATGCTGGTGGATTTCGCGCTGGAAGCCGAACGCGAACGCGGCATGGCGGCGCAGGAAGCGATATTCGAAGCGTGCCTGGAACGGTTTCGCCCGATCATCATGACCACGCTGACGGCGCTGTGCGGCGCGCTGCCGCTGGCGCTGAGCTTTGGAACGGGTGCGGAATTGCGCCGGCCGCTGGGCATCGCGATCGTGGGCGGCCTGATCGTGAGCCAGGCGCTGACGCTGTATACCACGCCGGTGATCTACCTGGCGCTGGAGCGGCGCATCCGCATCCGGCGCCGCATCGTGCACGCCGCCGCGGAGTAGTCACGCAGTTTTTGCAAGACAGGGCCGCGTTCATGGCCTAAAACGCCATTCAACGAGATAATGCGGAGGAACAGCATGGCCGAAGGCCAGATTACCCGAAATCCGGCGGAATGGCTGGCGGCGCACACGCCATCGCGGCTGCCGGCCATGTTCCACGATGCGGGCCTCGCGCTGCCGATTCCAGCCGTGCGACAGGTGGGGTTCGAGGTGATTCCCGTGGCGCTGCTGCGCGGTTTCGAGGATTTCATCGCCTGCCGCACGGACGTGATCTCGATATGCGTGATGTATCCGCTGGTGGGCGTGGTGCTGGGTTCGGTCCTGTTGGGGCATGGCCTGCTTAGCCTGGCGCTGCCGCTGCTGGCCGGTTTCGCGCTGCTCGGACCGCTGTTCGCCACCGGGCTGTACGAGCTCAGCCGGCGGCGGGAGCGCGGGCAAAGCACAAGCTGGGCCGATGCCTTTCGCGCATTCCAGTCGCCGGCCATTTTCTCGATGCTGGCGCTGGGCGTGTGCTTGCTGGCGGTGTTTGCGGCGTGGCTGGGCGTGGCCGGCTTCATCTACCGCGGCACGCTGGGTCCGGCGGAGCCGGTATCGGTGGGGCGCTTCTTGCACGACGTGTTCCACACCGCGCCCGGACAGGTGATGCTGGTGACCGGCATGGTGTTTGGCGGCATTTTCGCAACCGCCGTGCTGGTGACGAACGTGGTCTCGTTCCCGCTGTTGCTGGACCGGAATGTAGGCGTGGTGGCCGCGGTGCGCACGTCATTGGCGATCACCGAGGCCAATCCGCGGGTGATCGCGGCTTGGGGCCTGGTGGTGGCGGCCTTGCTGATGGCGGGCAGCGCGCTTCTGCTGATCGGGCTGGCGGTGGCGATGCCGGTGCTGGGGCACGCGACGTGGCATTTGTATCGGCAGTTGCTGGCTGACTGAGTTTTTCCGCCGCGATCTGCTGGCGCTCGGCGCCGGTGCGATCGCGGCGCCCCCGGCCGCTTCGCTGCGCGACATCGGCGGTGCGCGGGGCATTTTGTATGGTGCGGCGGTCTCCGCACCGGCGCTGGCGCGCGATCCGCAATATGCGGCGCTGGTTGCCCGCGAATGCGCGATCGTGGTGCCGGCCATCGAAGCGAAGTTTGCGGAAACCGAGCCGGCGGAAGCGGTTTTCCGGTTTGAGGCGCTGGACGCCATCATGCAATTTGCCGCTGCCCACGACATGCGCGTGCGGCTGCACAATCTGGTGTGGGGTGTTTACAACCCGCGCTGGCTCGATGCGGCGCTGGCCCGCGGAGAAGCAGCGGCTGTGCTGCGGCGGCATATCGAGACCGTGGTTTCGCGCTATCGCGGGCAGGTTTTGGCCTGGGATGTAGTGAACGAGCCGAGCGATCCGCGCTGGAACGAAGCGGATGGACTTGTGGCCATTCCGTGGAAGCGGGCGCTGGGGGCGCGTTATTTCGACGACGCCTTTCGCCTGGCGCACGCGGCCGATCCCGGCGCGCTGCTGTTCGTGAACGACGATCTGCTGGAATACGCCGATGCGGCGAGTGCGGCGAAGCGGGCGGCTTATCTGCGCCTGATCGAAGCGGCCTTGCGGCGCGGGGTGCCGATTGGCGGGTTTGGATTGGAAGCGCATCTGCGCACCGATCGAGTGTTTGCGGCAGGGGAATATCGCCGGTTTCTGGGCGAGTTGGCCGGTATGGGTTTGGTGCTGCACATAACCGAGCTGGATGTGGGCGATCGCGATTTGCCGGCGGATATTGGCCATCGGGATGCGGCTATCGCCTCGCTTACGCGGGAATTTCTGGAAACGGCGCTGGACGAGCCGGCGGTGCGGGCCGTGCTCACCTGGGGCATTACGGCGCGCTATTCATGGCTGAACAGCGCGCCGGATATGCGGCGCGTGGATGGGCTCGGCGCGCGCGG